>CALJEK010000018.1 GCA_938074445.1 Candidatus Kryptoniota bacterium
TTTTTCATTTAACATAAGTTATGTCCGCGATGGAACATATTATTTATTTGCTGCTTTTGACACGCAAAGGGATGGAGAACTTAACCCTATAAGTGATTTAGTTATGTTTTATGATGCGAATGGAGATGGACAACCTGACCCTATCACGGTCAGCGGTGGCGATGTTTCCGGTTTGAATATCGGTGGTGTTTACCAAGTTAGACCATTTACTGTAAAAGAGAAGTTGCCTGACGCCATAGCGCTTGCTCAAAGCTATGCCAGCGATGCGAAGTTGAAGGCTATCGGGGCTTATGAAGGAATTGGAATCCCAACGGATACACTTGATGAGAAGGTGTATTTTTCTAACTATATTTTTTATTCGCCTTCAAAAGGTAAATATGCTTTCGTTTGGATGAATGCATTTGGTAAAGATAGCCTTGACACCAGTTCGGCACCTCCTGCCAGACTCGTTGATTTACCATCAACATTTATTGATAGCGATGTTGCTTTTGATAGCGCTGAGGCGAATGGTGGTTATGCGTTTAGAAGTGAACCAAATACCATAACGAGTATTAGTTATGATTTAAGAAATTATCCAGATGATATAGCAGCCCCTGATACAATTAATCCATATTGGAGGGTTGTGTATATAAAATCCGATACCAGTTATAAAATGTTGGGAATTTTAGCTGTTTATCTTAGCCCTTCGGATGGTAGATTAGTTAAGAAGTTTGAGGCCTTATCTAAACCCGTCACAGCAAAGGAGGAATTTGATGCCGTCAATAGTTTAGCGATGGCCAAGGCAAGCGATGCTAAGCTTGTATATGCTCTTGGACTTGAAGATACGCTCATTGACGGAAAATGCTATGCGTGGAACTATGGTTATAGGAGTAGTAGCGTAGGTAAATTTAGCGTTTGGCTTGTTTTTGGTATAGTAGCTCGGGTTGATACTTTCTTTTTTGATTTATCTGATTTGATTCCATTAGATAAGCCTTTGCAGTTAAACATTTATAAGGATAGCGATGTTCTCTCGGCTGTCGCAGAGGCAAGAGGTGGAGCTCAATTTAGGAGTATGTATAAATATACTGGTGGCGGGTATCTTTATTCTCAATCTTTAGATATAACGAAAATTTATTTCCATGCTATTTACAATGGGGTTGATACTACGACAGGAAGAGAAAAGATGCTCATTATATTTATCGATCCTGTGACGGGTAACTTTGTTGGTATGTTTACTAAAGTTGAGAAAGATGAAACAGTTGGAATTCCGACGAGTTTTGCATTGTATCAGAATTATCCGAATCCATTTAACCCTATGACGACGATAAGCTATGATATTCCCGTGAGGACGAATGTAAAACTTGTAATCTATAATGTCCTTGGTCAGGAGGTAGCTACACTTGTAAATGAGGTGCAGGAGCCTGGGAGATATAATGTTAAGTTTGATGCTGCTGGATTGTCAAGTGGAATTTATTTCTATCGACTTGAGGCAGGCAAATATGTTGATGTGAAGAAGATGTTGTTGATCAAATAGAGGATTAGTTTAACTGCTTATTTAAAGGGGCGGGATTAAAACCCGCCCCTTTTTTGTATTTTATGGGTATGTTTGTAATTTCTTGAAAGAATTGAACAATCTTCATACATTTTATTGATGCTAAGAAACTGATGGTGTAAGCGTGAAGAAATTGGGTGCGCTTATATTTATCTTTTTTGCGGTCAATCTAAATGGACAAACGATTGAAGAAAATTTCTGGGCTACAAATGGAGTAGTTTACGCAACAGCGAAGTATAGCAACCAGCTATATTTTGGTGGGACGTTTACTCAGGTTTACAGACCAATAACTGGTGGAGCAATTGTTGATAATTCTACATCAGATGCTTTTCCTAATTTTCCAAAAGTTTTAAGTGGAACAAGCCCTGGGACAATATATGCAGTGGTAAGCGATGGGAACGGCGGATGGTATATAGGGGGAAGTTTTACACAAGTTGGGAATGTTTCAAGGGCAAATATAGCTCATATTTTGCCAGATGGTTCTGTTGATTTAAACTTTCTTCCTTCTGGGGCAAATGGAATTGTAAGGGCGCTTGCAATTTCAGGAAATTATCTCTATGTAGGTGGAGATTTCACAAGTTTAAATGGGATCACAAGAAATAGAATAGCAAGGGTTGACTTAACAACTGGAAATATTGATACATGGAATCCTAATGCGAATGGTAGTGTATATGCAATCTTACCTTATGGTGCAAGTGTCTATGTGGGTGGTACATTCACATCAATTGGTGGTCAGACGAGAAATCGCCTTGCTGAGCTTGATGCGAATACAGGTACTGCAACTGCGTGGAATCCAAACGTTCAAAATGGCGTCGTTTGGTGTATGGCTTTATACAGTTCCAATAATACGCTCTATATTGGGGGAACATTTACTCTTATAGCGGGGGTTACAAGAAATCGCATCGCGGGTGTAAGTATAACGACAGGGCAAGTTGTATGGTATCCTGCAGGTGGAGCAAACAATACTGTCTATTCTCTTTCAATTGGTTATTCATTTGGGGACTTTTTATTTGTTGGGGGTGCGTTTACAACGATTGGTGGAATTGGGCGAAATTATTTGTGCGCTTTCAATTTGCCTGGAGGAACATTAAATGCATGGAATCCAAATCCAAATGCCATTGTTTATTCTGTTTTCACATCCGGTATGGAACTTTATGTTGGAGGAATATTTTGGTTAATATCTAGTCAGCCAAGAAATAGAGTTGCAAAATTTGACTTTTCAACATCTGTCGCTGTTTTAACGGGATGGGACCCATCTGTTTTAAATAATAGTGTTTATGCGTTTTCATCATATGGAAGTAGAGTTTATATCGCTGGAAATTTTGGTGGGATTAATGCGCGAGGGCGAAATAGGATTGCAAGCATTGATTTATCAACTGGAAATTTAACAAATTGGAACCCTGGGGCAGATAATACGGTTCTCGCAATATTTGTTGCTGAGCCTTATCTCTTTATCGGTGGTCAGTTTACAAATGTAGCGGGGCAGAGCAGAGTTCGCTTAGCTTCATTTAATTTAAACGATGGTAGCTTAACAACTTGGAATCCATCAGCGAATGGTGATGTCAGATGTTTTTCAAGCAGTGGTTCAATTCTTTATGTTGGTGGTCTTTTCACAAGCATCACTCAGGGGGTTGCAAGGGCGAGGAATTACCTTGCTTCTTTCAGCCTCAAGACCGGTCAACTTACGCAATGGAATCCAAATGCAAATGGCGCTGTTTACACTATGTTTATTTCTGATAATTATCTCTATGTTGGCGGTAGCTTTACGACCATTGACGGTCTTGCAAGAAATAGACTTGCAAAGTTTAATCTCGCAACGGGTGAACTATCAAATTGGGCTCCAAATGTTAATAATACAGTTTGGTCAATTGCGGTTCGTGGTTCGGTTGTGTATATTGGTGGAGATTTTACTTCAGTTAATGCGGTAGGGAGAAATTATATTGCTGCTTTAGACGCAAGCAGTGGAATATTATTAAGTTGGAACCCAAATGCGAATAGTACAGTATATACATTAACAGTTACAAGTTCAACTGTTTATTGTGGAGGGGCATTTACATCTATAGGTGGAGCGACGAGAAATTATATAGCAGGGGTCGATATCAATACTGGAAGCGCTACTTCTTGGAATCCGAATGCAAACAACACAGTATATAGCTTAACATTATCTCTTGAATCAGGTAGAATTTATGTTGGTGGCGCCTTTACGATAATTATGAATTTGCCCAATCAATCACTTGCGAGCTTAACTGTGCCAGATGTTTTAGAACAGCAGGTTACCGTTGGCTTTGCGGTAAATTCAATTTCTGTCATAACTGGTTCAACTGGGAACACCGCTAATATTCTTCTAAAGTGGCTTGATAGAACTCCGCCTGAACAGGGTGTTTATCAGGTCACATTTGAAATTACAAGTTCTGATATAAATTTGAACTCCGGTAATGTCTCGCTACATCCATCGATTTCTGGAACTTTTACGATGAGCAAAGTTGATATCCCAGGTGGTGTAAGGGCGACGATAACTGGAAATACTATTTCATCCCTTTTGATTGATAGCGGTGATTTTGAAGGTGCATATCTTATCGCAGTTTTGACCTTTAATGCCCCATCCGTCGATGGCAATTATTACATAAATTTAGCAAACATCTCTCCAGCTACAATTCGTTTAGTTGATCCGCCTCATACACCTTCAGATTTCCCAATTAGTAATGGTTATACTACGCTTATGGTTGTTTCATTTACCCAGCTTCCAATAACTGTTCCCTATTTCACACCAACAGGGTATACTCAAAATAGGAAATATGGGGATATAAATTGGGATGGGGCGATAGATATTTCCGATGTGACATCGTTGGCGGATGTTGTGATAGAAAATTACTCCGCTGTTCTTGTAAATGACCCTGTTGCGGGTCTTAGAACATTTTACGGTGGAGGTTCTGACCCGAATGGATATGATGGTTCTAATCCTGATAAAGCTGACAGAAGGAGTGCTGATGTATTTGGGACTGGGGGCGACGGTGATCCAACGAATGGTGAAGGTGATGATTTAATAATTCAGTCTGACCTTGCTGTGGTGGTTGATGCTGTTACTTCTGGAGAGTGGCCAAGTTATCCGGGGGTTATAAGCTCTGTCAGTGGTAAACCTGCTTTTAAAATTGATGAGAAAGAAGGTAGGTTTTATGTTTTAAGTAAGGAGGATTCAGAGATAAACAGTTTTATAAAGTTTGAAGTTTTTAACCTTCGTGATGAATCTTGCAAGGTTAGAGTTGTGCTTGTTAACAACGAGGTGAATTTAAGGGGTTTACAAATAAAATTTAGATTGTCGGTTTTGCCTAGAAAAGTTGATGTTTGGAAGATGCCCGATGCTTCTGGACTAAATCTTGTGTGGGCGAAAAATAAATTTGATGAAGTTGTTATTCTGCTTTACGCTGATGGTGGGAAATATCTAAGGGAGGGTGAGAGTGTGATTTTAACATTGGTTTTACCCAAGGCGACTTTGGAACAATTTATTGAATCTGAGCCATTTGTGGTTGCAAGCGTTGGAAATGTTAGCAAATCGATGAGATTTGAGATTTCAAATGCAAGTTTTAGTGAGCTTCCTGTGGATTATAAGCTATATCCGAGTTATCCGAATCCTTTTAATTTGGAAACGGCGATTGAGTTTGATCTGCCTGAGTATTCAAGTGTGAAGTTAATTGTGTATGACATTTTGGGAAGGAGAGTTAAAACTTTGATTGATGCTAATCTTGACCCTGGGCGTAAGGTTGTAAAATGGGATGGGAAAGGTGAAGGTGGCGAAGTTGTTGGTTCTGGTGTATATTTTATCGCGATGTTTGCAAGTTCACTTGAGAGCGAGAGAGGGTTTAGGGGCAATACTAAGGTTTTATTGCTTAAGTGAGGGGTATGGGTTATAGTTGGGGGTGTTAATTTGTATTTTTGTTTTTTTAAACTTGACAACGAAAAATTTTTTTGTTATTTTATGGAAGCACTTCCAAAATAAATTAGTTCTCTATGGGATAACAATTTACGACATAGCTCGTGAGGCTAAGGTTGGGATAGGGACAGTTTCAAGGGTTTTGAACGGAAGTCCCTATGTTTCGGAGGAGACGAGGAGGAGAGTTTTGGCTGTTGCGAAAAGATTAAATTATCAACCACATGCCTACGCACAAAGGTTAGCAAAGCAAAGGGCATATGCAATTTCGGCTGTAATTCCATTTTTTACAAATTATTTCTTTATTGAAGTCCTTCGCGGGGTTCAAAGCAAGATATCTGATTTTGGATTTGACCTTGTTCTTTATGGTGTTAATGATCCAGCGACGCAGGTTGAATATTATCTTCAAAAAAGCACATATCGGGGGAAAGCTGATGGAGTCCTTTTCTTTTCAATGAAATTTCCCGAATCTTATGTAGGATACTTTGCTAAGCGTAGAATCCCCATAGTGCTTGTTGATACCTTCCATCCGAAGTTTGATTCAATCACAGTTGATAATTTCAGGGGGGCTTATATCGCTGTTAAGCATCTAATTGAACTTGGGCATGAGAGAATTGGGATGATCGTTGCTCGTCTTGAGAGTGTTCCAGCAAGACAAAGGTTTGAGGGATTTAAACAAGCTCTTATCGATCACGGCAAAAAATTTTATGATGAATTTTTTATTGAGACGAAAGATACAAGACTTGATGGATTTAATAGAGAAGCTGGATATTATGCGTGTAAGGAACTTTTAAATCGCAATAGAAAACTTCCAACAGCTATTTTTGTCTCAAGTGATATTCAAGCGATTGGAGTTATTGAAGCTCTAAATGAAAGTGGGATAAAGGTTCCCGGGGATGTTTCTGTTATCGGCTTTGACGATATAGAGCTCGCCAAAGATTTTGGGCTTACGACCGTGAGGCAGCCGATGTATGAAATGGGTGTCATCGCGGTTGAGAAGCTTTTTGAGCAAATAAACGATAAAAGAGCGAAACCCGAGCATATAAAGTTTACTCCTGAATTAGTAATAAGAAATAGTTGCCCTTAAAGAAAAGAACGAGGTTATCATGAATTTTAAAAAATTTTTCACTGTTCTTCTCATCCCTGCGTTCGTTTTAGCTGGTAATACGGGGAAGATAGCGGGGCGCATTACAGATGCTCAAACAGGTGAACCAATAGTTGGAGCGAATGTAATAATTGAGGGGACATATCTCGGTGCAGCTTCCGATTTTAATGGTAACTATGTCATAATAAATGTTCCACCGGGCGTATACAAGGTTAAAGCATCCGCAGTTGGATATAAAACTGTAGTGAAAGAAAATGTGAAAGTTTCAATTGACCTTACCACGAGGGTTGATTTTCAACTTGAGCAAACGGTTATTGAACTTGGTCAAGAGGTTGTAGTTGTTGCGGAAAGACCGCTTGTTCAAAAAGATTTGACGGCTTCGACAGCTATAATAGGAAGTGATTTGATTCAGGCTTTGCCCATTACTGAATTTCAGGAAGTTTTGAGGTTGCAAGCTGGGGTTGTCGCTGGTCATATTCGAGGTGGTAGAAGCGGGGAGGTGGCGTATTGGATTGATGGCGTTCCGGTGACAGATGTTTATGATAGAAGCGCTGTCATTTCAGTTGATAGAAAATCAATTCAAGAGCTTCAACTTATAAGCGGTGCTTTCAATGCGGAATATGGGCAGGCGATGTCTGGAATTATAAATATAGCGACGAAGGATGGAAGCAATAAATTAAGTGGAAGTTTAACCACCTATTTCGGTGGGTATGCTACGTCTCATACAAATATTTTTACCGGATTAAACAAGTTCCAACCTATGTCGATCAGAAATTTTGAGGGGAATTTGAGTGGTCCGGTTATTAAAGATAAATTTTTCTTTTACCTCAATGGTAGGTGGATTTACTTTGGGGGATGGCTTTACGGGATAAGAAAGTTCAGACCGGAGAACATAGTTGACAACCGCAATCCGGACCCAAACAAGTGGGTTATAAGTTTAAATCCGGAACAAGGATTTGGAGATAGCGCATTTGTTCCGATGAATTGGAACAGGAAAACATTTTTACAAAGTAAATTCACATTTCATCTATCGCCAACGTTCAAAATTTCGTACAATTATATGTATGAGTATATGAAGTATCGTAACTTTGATTTCGCTTTCAAATATAACCCTGATGGCGATTTGGATCGGTTTCACAAGGGGATAACGAACATTTTCTCGATAAATCACACCTTAAGCAAAACGACATTTTATCAGATAAATTTTTCATACTTTTTCAAGGATTACAGGCACTATGTTTTCCAAGACCCGCATGATCCGCGGTATGTTCATCCGAAACTTTTGCTTCAGCCTGGACCTTATAGTTTTATCGCTGGTGGGATGAAGATGGATCATTTTTATAGAAATACTGGCACATATGTGATGAAATTCGATCTTACATCTCAAATCACAAAAGTTCACCAAGTGAAGACGGGCGTTGAGTTTAGATATCATACTATTTACTTTGAGGGATTTTTCCTTGATTTGTCCGAGGAAGACAGGGCAAGAGACCCGATTCTTGATAAAAATCCATATGTTAAGACGCAGATCCCGGATATAAGTGCGCCATACTATACATTATTTAGGAACCACCCGAAGGAGTTTTCTTATTATATTCAGGACAAAATGGAGTTTAACGAAATAATTTTGAATGTTGGTGTCAGATTTGACTATTTCAACCCTGACTGGCACATCCTTTCCGATCCGTCTGATCCAAATATTTATCAACCTTTAAAACCGCAGAACAGATATTTTGATACAAACAATAATGGAATTTACGGGGATGAGGGCGATGTTCCGAAGACAGTTGAGGATAGAAAGGCATATTGGTATGTTCGTGCGAAGCCGAAGTGGCAGTGGAGTCCGCGAATAGGTGTTGCCTTTCCGATAACTGATCGCGGGGTTATACATTTCTCTTATGGTCATTTCTTTCAGATTCCGCCCTTTGAATATCTTTACACAAATCCGGAGTTTAAACTTGGCTCTGGAACTGGGAATATTGGGCTTGTTGGGAATGCTGATTTAAAACCTGAGCAAACAGTAAGTGGTGAGATTGGTGTTCAACAAGCGATAACAAATGACATAGCAGTTGAGTTAACTGGGTATTTTAGAGATATAAGGAATTTAACTGGGACGAGGGCTGATGAGATTTTCATATTTGGTGGGTCCGCTTGGTATAACAGGTATGAGAATACAGACTTTGGATTTGTTAGGGGGATTGTCTTCTCGCTTGATAAAAGATTCTCAAATAACTGGGCTTTGACGGTTGACTATACATTTCAAGTTGCGAAGGGCAATGCTTCAGACCCAGCTCAGACGCGAAATCTTCGTCTCGGGGGGCAATGGCCTGAGGTAAAAATAATACCTCTTGATTGGGACCAAAGGCATACATTAAATGTAACATTTTCATATTCAGTCCCTGGAAGTTGGGGTTTAAGTGTGGTTGCTCAATATGGAAGTGGTACGCCGTATACGCCAAGACAATCTAAAAACATCGGTACGCTCTTGATTAATTCGGAGAAGAAACCATCGATTTTTAATGTTGATCTCAGGCTTTATAAGGACATAAAATTTAAGTTCTTTACATTCTCTTTGTTTGCCCGTGTTTATAATTTATTTGATACGAAGAATGCATATGGTGTTTATAATGACACTGGGAGACCAGATTTCACGCTTGATTATCTTAGCGCTTTAAGGCAACAGCCAGTTCAACTTGTGAATCCACTTGGTGAATGGTTTACAAATCCAACTTTTTATTCGGAGCCGAGAAGAATTGAGTTTGGGTTGACGATTTTCTTCGGACAATAACTGAAACAAAATTTTGAATCAGGTCATGAAAAAAATTTTAGGTTTAATTTTGTGCTTTCTCGTTTTTAATCTGATTTCTTCTGAAATTTCCTTCGCTCAGAAATTAAGAGGGGACAGGACTTTTAGAAAAGTTGGGATACATAATGGCAATCTTGTTAAGACGGTGTTTGGTAATTGGGGGGTGATAGCACAACCTTCAAATCAAGGTCCGCCACTTGCGTGGAAATATGATGACAACGGTTATGCAGGTGATGTTAGTATTCTTGTTGGGCTTGAGTTGTATTTTCCGAGGTTTGATTCGGTGCTTGGGAAAGTGGTTGTTGATACAGTTCATTCAGTTGTGATTTGCCCCGTTGATAGACCTGGCGGTGCATCGGGCGGTGAGACAGGAAGCGGAGGGAAATTTTGGGGTTTTGAACCAGTCCCAGGTTATGCAAATCCAACTCTTCAGGAACCCGGGAAAGGCGTCGCAATGAGCCATTTGCCCGAGACATGGCCACCGTTTTGGCCAGATCATCCCGATTGGATAGATACAACAACTGGAAAACCGTTTTGGAATGGATATTTTGGTATGGGGATTACGAATGCTGATCAGGAAAGTTATTTCGTTATGGATGACAACAATGATGAAAAATACAATAGAAGATATGGTTTCAGACCTGATTCAACTGATCCAACGAGAATGGGACATGGGCTTTTTGTAAAGGTAAGAGGGATGCAATGGTCAAATGTTTTGGCTGAGGATGGAATTTTTTGGATATACGATATAACAAACGATGGCACAACGGACTATAGAAGAACTGTTTTTGGATTTTTGGTTGGAACTTGGATTGGTGCTGGGGGTGGTTCAAGTGGGAATACTGAATGGAGAGATGATTTATCATTTTTTGACGCTGCTGAGGACTTGACATATTCGTGGGATGCCGATAAATATATTGACAGGAGCTCAAATCCAAAATGGATTGGAAGTGTTGGTTATCTTGGATATGGTTTTCTTGAGACACCTGGTAATCCTTTTGACGGTATTGATAACGATGGGGATAGCAAAGACCCCAATAGCCCAAGGTTCAAAGCGCAAGATTTTCCGCCTTCTCCTTTAAATCCTGATGGAATGAACAGGGTATTATCGCGATTTGATCCGGGACCCAACCCTGATTTCCCAAATAATAAAATAGTTTTGATTGAGCCTAAAAAAGTTTACTCGCAGATGTATGGAGTTTATCAAACTATTTACGAGAGAAAGGTTATTTCCTTAGATACGCTTTTCAAAAGCGATACTGATACGGTGGTGGTTTATTCTCTTGGGCTTCCGTTTGAAATTTGGCCTGGCAAGGAACTCGTTGAAATTCCTAATAATGGTATTGACGATGATCTTGATGGTTTGATCGATGAAAACTTTGATCTTCATTATAGACAAATTCGGAAGACAGCTGATGGAAGGGTGATTTTTGATAAGTTAAATCCACTTGCGTATAAAAACTATTTTACAGGTCGTGGTTTAAACGATCCGATGATTGATGAAAGAAGGGACGATGGAATTGATAACGATGGGGATTGGGACCCGTATTGGGATGATGTCGGGGCGGATGGTGTTCCTGGGACGGGTGATTTTGGCGAAGGTGATAAGATGCCAACGCCTGGGGAACCACACTTTGATGCGACTGATGTGAATGAATCAGATCAAATTGGTTTGACAAGCTTTGATTTCTTTGTTCCGGCTGGGGCGATAAATATGGCTAATGATGAAGAAATGTGGGCACGTCTTGCTCCGGGGAATTGGCAAGTTCCAGAGCAGTATATCGCAGGCTATGTTGAGGGTCCTGATTTTGACGCTGGTTCTGGATATTTTCCGTTGACTTCAAAGCAAACAGAAAGATTTTCGCTTATACTTTTCATGGGTGAGGATTTGAAAGACCTATACTTCAATAAGAGGGTTATGCAGGGAATTTATGACGCAAACTATAATTTCCCGAGACCCCCAGAGAAGCCAACTCTAAAAGCAATTGCTGGTGATAGAAAAGTTGTGTTATACTGGGATGATATAGCTGAGAAATCTTTTGATCGGGCTCTCGCCGAAGTTTATAAGAATAAAGGTGAAGATGTCAACAAGGCTTATGATTTTGAAGGTTACAAGATTTATAAAGCGACAGATCCAAATTTCAACGATGCCAGGGTTATAACGGATGGCTTTGGAAACCCCGTTTTTTATAAGCCGATTGCTCAGTTTGACCTAATAGATAGCGTTTTCGGCTGGTTTCCGCTTGACTTCAACGGTGTTAAATTCTGGCTTGGGAGCGAGACTGGAATACAACATCAATTTATTGATACTGATGTTAAAAATGGCGTGACATATTATTATGCTGTCGTTGCCTATGATAAAGGTGATGCTGAACTAAAAGTTTTTCCATCGGAAAATTCAAAATATATTCAAGTCACATCAACAGGGAGGTTGATTTTTGATAAAAATACTGTAAGCGTGACTCCAAATGCGCCATCCGCTGGGTTTCTGCCAGCCGGAACCGATAGCATTATTCATAAAGAGGGACCTGCTACAGGAAGTATCTATCTCTATGTTCTTGATCCTTTTAAAGTCAAAGATAATCACACCTACAGGGTTGTTTTCAAGGATTCATCTTTTAGCAGGATAACAACTGCTTACTCTGTTATTGATATCACGAACTCTACTGGTCCAGACACAGTCGTGAAATGGAGCCGTGTTTTTGAGGGTGAAACGACTTTGTTTGATGGGATGAGATTAATTTTTGATAACCATTGGAATATAAGGTTTATTGATAGTTTATCTGGCTGGAATAAACCAAATATGCCAAAGTTTACATTTACACTGTTTAGCGCTGGAGCTGTTAGAGGGAAGCCGTATCCGTCTGATTATCAAATTGAATTTTACGATGAGGTCGTTGACACATCAATGTATTACCCTTCCCCTAGGATACCCGCTCAGCCCGTAAAATTTAAGGTGAAAAATTTAACGGATAATAAATATATAGACTTCGTTTATGTTAACGTGTATAACCCGTTCACAAAAATTAGGCAAATCAGCATTGGTTTTTACGAGACACATCAGAATACATCTTCGTTCACATGGGCAGTTATATTCCAAGGGGATTCGGCATTCACATTGCCTGGGGCTGGAAATGTTTTAACATTAAGGACGACAAAACCATTTAGAGAAGGGGATGTTTATGAATTTAAAGTTCGAGCAAATCGCATTGATCCGGAGCTTGCAAAGGCGCAGCTTGATAAGATACGAGTTGTTCCAAATCCTTATGTTGTTGCCGAAAGGTGGGAACCACCACTTCCGCCTGGGATTTCAAGCGGTAGAGGACCACAGAAAATTGATTTCACGCATGTTCCAGCTGGTGCGACGATTTACATCTTTACATCTCGTGGTGAATTAGTTGCGACATTGAAACATGATAAAGATATTTCAGATGGAACTGTTTCATGGAATTTAAAAACGAAAGAAAATCTTGATGTAGCCTACGGGGTGTATTTCTATGTTGTTGATGCGCCTGGAATTGGTCAGAAAACTGGAAAATTCGCAATTATAAAATAAAAGGTTTAACTAAATCATGACGAGAAAAGTTTGTCTTATTTTCATCGCGATTTTAATTATGAACTTCCCTCTTTTATCTCAATCTAAGGTTGGCACTACTGCTGCTCCATTTCTTGGTATAGCTGTTGGTTCAAGGGCTATAGGTATGGGTGGGGCTTTTACGGCTTTCTCTGGAGATGTCAGCACATTGTATTGGAACCCAGCGGGAGTTTCAAGGATTGGAAGAAATGAAATTATGCTTTCGCATATGAAGTGGATATTGGGGACAAGTTTTGATTGGGCTGGTGTTGCAGTGGCTATTGATAGAAATAACTATGTGGGTGTGAGCATCACCAGACTTGACTACGGTGAGGAAGAAGTTACAACAATTGATTATCCTGAAGGAACTGGTGAAAGATGGGACGCAAGCGATATCGCAGTTGGTATCTCATATGCACGGAACTTAACTGATAGATTTTCAGTTGGTGGGACTGTAAAGTTTATCCAACAAAAGTTATGGAATGAGAGGGCTACTGGATTTGCTATTGATGTTGGTGTTTTGTTTATAACAGAATTCAAGGGTCTTAAACTTGGTGCAAGCATTTGTAATTTCGGAACGGAGATGCAACTTGATGGAAAGGACTTGTTTGTAATCTATGATCCAGATCCAGGGGCTACGGGGAATAATCCAGCAATAAGTGCAAAACTTAAGACCGATAATTGGCCACTTCCTCTTCTTTTTAGGGTTGGCGCTTCAATCGATGTTTTCAAAACTGAAACGAATTATCTGACGCTTGCGGTTGACGCGCTTCATCCAAATGATAACACGGAAAGTTTGAACATTGGTTTTGAGTATAGTTTCCGCAATTTGATTTTTTTGAGGGCTGGGTATAAATCGTTGTTTCAAAAAGATTCACAAGAAAGATTTACGGTTGGTGTTGGGATAAATTATAAAGTTGGTGGAATTGGATTTGGTTTTGATTATGCGTATCAAGATTTTGGAATCTTGAAGAACGTTCAAAATTTTGCGATCTCATTACAGTTTTAAAAACAAAAGTGGAGGGTTGAATTCGCCAAAACTTTAAAACGGAATTTTTTTACTTGCTTAATTCACTTTGTTCTTTTAACTTAACTTTCGAAAACAAAATAAAATTGAGGCAGTGCCATGTTAAGGTCAATTAAAATTGGGGCAATTCTTCTGGCTCTAACTGTTACAATTTTGTCAATTTCTTTCGCGCAGTTAACGCTCTCTCCTGTTTGGGTTAAAAAAGCAGGTCAAGTATCATGGCTTCAAAATGATAACGCAACACGTGGGATAGCTTATAACCCTGTCAATGACCATGTTTACGTAGTCTCAAGAACAGGTGGCTTGAATGTTATAATACTTAACGCAGCGACAGGTGATAGCATTGGCGCGTTAAATGTAAGTGGAATCACCGGGGGATGGTTTCCATTAAATATGATTGATGTTTCAAATGACGGTGTTATTTATGCGTGTAATTTATCTATTAATTCTGGTGGTGACACTGTGTTTAAGGTATATCGTTGGGCTGATGAAAGCTCTACGCCAACATTAGCAGTTTCATGGCGAGTTGATGGCAGATACGGTGACGCGTTTGCGGTAGATGGTTCTGGGACAAGCACAAAAATTTATGCAAGTGGTGGTGGAAATGCCAAGGTGGCTGTTTTTGGGACAACTGATGGCGTAAACTTTTCATTTGAAAAGTCAATTACAGTTGGTTCAGGACGTGCACGACTGGGCATTGATATTGACAAAGATGGAAATGTTTGGGGTAATGGTGCCGGAACCGTTGCTGGTGTATGGGATCAAAATGGAAACTTATTAGGTGAGATTCAAGGAACATCCGGAACTGCTACCGCTGATTTAGGTTTCGTAGCCTCTGGAAGAAAACTTTTCTTTACTTTGGGAATGGGTGCGGGTGTAGCATCTCCATATTTTAAGTTCTATGTCTATGATGTAACAGAGGGTCCAGCAAAGGCTAAATTAATTGCTATAACCGATAGCATCACTGGAAATTCAAATGGAAATGGAACTGGGAGAGCGGTATACGATCCCGTGCGCCATAGGATGATTGCTCTTGCGACAAACAACTATCTTGCCTCGTTCCCATTGACTTATCAAGTTACATTTAAAGTTAACACAGCAACATCGCCGAAACTTTTGACGGATTCATCACTTGTTGAAGTTCGAGGTTCACACCCATTGCTTGGTCCATGGGGGAGTGCGAACACAAATAGGATGACAAATTTGGGTGGTGATTATTGGCAGCTTTCAATTGATTTCCCAGATACTATGATAGGGAAAACTCTTGAATATAAGTTTTATGCTGAGGATTGGGAGGACGGTCCTAATCATTCGTTAACTATACCTGCATCAGATACCACATTACCTTTGGCTTTCTTCCGCAAGCAAGGCTTTGGACCGAATCCACCATATACACCAAGCGATTCTATTGATGTTTGGTTTAGGGTTTATGTTTACAACATCCCTGAATTTGACCCGGGTCAACATGTCGTTGGTGTTCGTGGAGCGCAATTGCCAAACCATAACGATTTTGGGGATATAAGTTGGGGCAGGACTTTTGTTCTAAAACCAGAGCCGGCAAATGATAAAATTTGGTCTGGGAGATTAAGGTTCCCATCGCCATCTGGGATTGCTTATAAGTTCGTGATTGCTCCTAAAGATGACCCCAACAATGTTATAAGGTGGGAATCAGATCCAAATCGAGAAGTTACTGTAAATCAAGATACGACGCTTAGATGGACAACATTTGACAGAAAAGTCATAGCACCAGCAAAGCCGGTTGCACTTTACTTCAGTGTTGATATGAGCGTAATGCAAGGTGCAGGAATTTTCTACCCTGACAGCGGGGATGTTGTTTTGGTTCGTGGCTCATTTAACGGCTGGGGTGAGAGTGATTCATTGACTCCTTCTATACTTGAACCTGGTGTGTGGGAAAAATATATTACGATTACAGCTGCGCCTGGCGATTTCATTGAATTTAAATACTACATCAAGACAGGAACCAATAATCAGGCAAGAGTTCCGAATGGAGGATGGGAAACCGGAGCAAATAGAAAATACACATTTACCGATGCAGATACGCAGGAAGTTAGGAGAGATTACTTCAACAAGCTTGGTCCTGAGGGTTATGTGCAGAAGCCTGAGGGAGTTGAGGTATGGTTCTACTGTGATATGAGGGGAGTGACAGATAAAAATGGCGACCCAATCACAAAGGTTGATTCTCTGTTTATTGCGGGAAGCACACCACCGTTGTTCTGGATATGGGACGAGCCGACGAGAGATCGTTCAAAGTTAAGGATGTATGATGATGGGAGATATCCCGATAAAGTTCCCGGAGATACTATTTATGCTGTTGCTTTGACATTCCCGAAGTGGAGCATAAAAGGACCGATTCAGTTTAAGTTTGCGGTGAATGGAATTGTTGATAACGAAGCAGGCTTCCAAGAGGACCATCTCTTATTCCTTGATGATATGCCAGATCAACCGGGTTCAAAAGCGATAAATGAGCTTGAAGTTGTTAAATTCGGAAGGCAACGTGGGTTAGGCGCGTTTAAGGATACAGTTAAGATCGTGAATAAGTTCACAAGCGTAAAGCAAACCGATGAGATTCCTCTCACATACGCTTTGTATCAGAATTATCCTAACCCATTTAACCCGACGACAACAATTAAATATAGCATACCGAACACGGAGCGCGTCACTTTGAAGATTTACAACATCCTCGGTCAGGAAGTCGCAACACTTGTTGACGAGGAGCAGAAGCCAGGCGTTTATGAATTGAAGTTTGATGCCGGAAATCTTGCAAGTGGTGTTTACTTCTACAGATTGAAGGCAGGTGGATTTACCGCTGTTAAGAAAATGATGCTTGTCAAGTAATGTCTGAAAATTTTTAAACTCACCTTCTGCCCCCTTTTCCTTTTACGGAAGAGGGGGCGGGTGAGAGATAAAAGGGGGAATAAAAAACAAAATAACTTAAACTCATGAAAAAAATTTTCTTCCTCGCTCTAATTCTTGCTCAATCTCTTCTTTCGCAAATTGTTCCGGTGACATTTTATTATAAGCCCCAAACCCCTGTGAGCGCGGTTTTTCTGGCTGGCTCGTTTAATAATTGGGGAAATAATGTCAATGGAATTGTTTCAGATGTAAGATTTAAAATGAGTTACGATCCAAACAATGGTGTTTGGTATAAGGTTGAGAATCTTGGCGTTGGAACTTATGAATACAAATTCGTTGAAGATAGAAATGGCGATGGGAAAGGTGAAACATGGATAACTGATCCAAACAACCCGAGAGTTAATTATTCGAATTATAACAATTCGATTCTCATTGTTTCGGATCCAATGGTTTTTCATCTTTTGCCAAAGCATGGCACGATAACAAACCGAGATCAACCGGAGATTTCAGCTTATATTTTTTATTCGTCTGGCACGACAATTACAGAGGTTAATCTTTACATAGATGGTGTCCTCGTCCCCAATGGAATTGCGTATTTTAACCCTGGAAATCAAAAGTTCGGATACACTCCCTCCCAACCCCTTTCAAATGGTCAGCATTTTATAAAACTTGAAGTTAAAACAGCAACGGGTAAAATTGGTTCTGATACCTCAAGGTTCACAGTTGATGTTACTTATAGAGTTTATCAGGCTGAGTATGAATTTATATTTGATCCCAGGAGTTTGCGAAATTCTTATAGAAATATAACTTCGGTCAGCTTGCGTGGTGAGTTCAACGATTGGGGGGAAGATCCGATGCAATATGATTCGCTTCGCGGTGTATGGACGAAAACTTTAAAACTGACAGAGGGGGAATACGAGTATAAGTTTTATCTCAACGGTTCAATATGGACTGCTGATCCTGATAACCCTGTAACACGGGGGACTTATGGAAATTCGGTCGCTTTTGTTAGAAGGATATTGAAACCATACTTTAAAGTTTCAAGTCCACCTAATGGGAAAATTTACCTTGACACTGTTAATTCAATTAATGTTTTGGCGAAGGTTTTTGATAGCTCAAGGGAGAAAGGTATAAATCCAAATAGTGTGAAAGTTTATCTTAACGGAGTTTTGATTCAATCAAACTATGACACGGTTAATAAGACAGTTACGGCGCAAATTAATAACTTAACGCTTGGAAGACATGAGTTAAAATTTGAGGTAAGCGATAACGATGGCAATTACGGGGTGACCTATTCAGCTTTTGGTGTCTATACTTCAAATTCAGGATTTCACTATGTTGACAACACTGGAGATGATTTAGGGGATGGCGATTACGTCTATCCTAACGGATTTGGTCCAGGCTCATGTGATATACAGGAATTTAACGCCTACGCCAATCAAGCTGGGGACACAATTTTCTTCGCCATAAAAATCAAAGACATAACTCAAAATACAGCTGTTGTTTTGTTAATAAATAGCGGGATCGATAATTTTATCCCCGATCCATTTTCTGCAGAGGTAAAAATTCCAGATTTCAGCGACCGTGGGATTTACATTATATTTACCCCTGGCGTTAACGATCCGAAACTTAACGCGGTTTATGTTAAAGCTGACCCATTGACGAAAGTTAAAAACATTGAGTATAATACAAATGCTATAACATCTGACACGCTTAGATTCTATCTTACGCTTGATGAAATTGTAAACTATCTTGGTTCATTTAGCGGAAAACTTTACTATGCAATTTATTCATTTCTTGTTGATGCTGGTGGCAATGCTGTTAAGATCACATCTTCAAACGGTGGGAGCGATCAAAGTGGCAATCCGAAAGTTTTTGATCTTGCTTTCGTTGATGACGCTGTTCAAAGGAAAATTTTAAGTTATTACATTGTCGGCTCAAGTCCTATTCTTGCATCAATTGATAATGAAGGTCGTGGCTTTGCGGGTATAACGCCGTCTCAGATTGGAATTGATATGAGCGGTGTTCCAATTGTCAAGATCACAACTCAACCCAGAAAAATGCGGAAAACATCGCTCACAATCCGCGGTGAGATAACGCATCAAGATGGAAGCCCCGCAAATGAGGTCACTTATGTTGAAATTTTTGTCAACGGCAGTAAGGGAACATTTGGGGCATCCGGTGGGAAGTTTTCTGTGCCAGTTAACTTGGTTGAGGGGGATAATATAATTCAGGCAAAGGCGACAATTGGAGGCAAATCAGGTTATTCGAATAAGGTTAACATTTATAGAATTGTTGAACATAGACCGTTTGCGAAAATTAAATTTTCTGTTAGTGGCTCAAATATAACTCTTGACGCAAGCGAAAGTTCAGATCCGGATTCTGAACCTTTGGCGTTCGTTTGGTTTGCTGATTCGACAAACCCAGAAATTATTTCAGGCGTAAATGGTTCAACAGCACAGAGCATAACTATTTCAAAACCTTCCAAGCCAGGGGAATACTACTTTACACTCATTGCTCGTGACCCATCTGGAAATGCTGATACTACAAGAAATTACTTTGAAATAAGACCGGACGGTAGCGTTTACTTGCCGGGTTATGCGGATAACCCATCTTGGGTTAAAAATGCAAGAATGTATTTAATTTTCATTCATTCCTTTACTCAAGAGGGCACGATAAGAGCAGCAACACAAAAACTTGACTATGTAAAGTCAATGGGATACAATGTAATATGGCTAATGCCGATAATGAAAAATCAGTATACAATTGACGCGGTCGGTGGCGGATATGGGATTGTGGATTTTTATCAAATTGCTCCAGAATATGGAACTATGGATGATTTCAAAGAATTTCTTAACAAGGCACATTCGCTCGGAATAAAAGTCATACTTGATATAACTCCAAACCATGTTGCGGATGGTCACCCTTGGATTCAAAGCATACGAAGATACTGGAAAGATTCCCCGTATTGGGATTTTGTCCAGCATGAAATTTTCGCACATAATGAGGAATTACCCCAATCTTATGCACCTGACTCTGCCTATGTTCGATATGCTGATTGGACACTTGCAAATTTGAATTGGTCTGATATAGATCTGAGAAGTTATATGCTTGATATGTTGAAGTGGTGGGTGAAAGATGTTGGGGTCGACGGGTTTAGATTTGATGTCTATTGGGGACCTCAAAGAAGATATGGGGAACAAAACTTCGGTATTCCAATTAGAAATACTTTAAAACATGTGAAACCTGATATTTTACTTCTCGCAGAAGCTGCGGGAACAGGGCTCGGAACTGAGGTTATATATGCGGATCAGGGCGGTGGTGTTGACGCAGCTTATGATAGAAATATGTGGAATGTGTTTAGGAATGCTTATTCATTAAGTTTAAATGAGATTAACGACAGGGCGACAAATTATGGTTATTATCCGGGACCGAACTCTCAATATCTCCGTTATATGGAGAATCAAGATGAAACGAGAATTGCTTTAGTTTATCAAAGTGACTTAAGAAAGACAAAACCGCTTGCGACAATTTTATTTACAATTCCGGGAATTCCGCTTGTTCACGCTGGTCAAGAGGTTGGATTTGGGAATGGAATGAGTGAATTTGAAGGGCGAAGATTTAAAATCAATTGGAATGATCCCGATAGAGGAATTTTGCAATCTCATTATCAAGTTCTTGCGTTCATAAGGGATAAATTTCCGGCTTTTAGAAGCAGGGAACATCAAATGATAAATACAGGTGATCCTAAAGTTTATGCCTATGTGAAAAAATACGAGAATCAAAATGGGCTTGTAGTTGTGAATTTGTCAGGGGATGTTAAAAGTGTTAATTTGAATATTAAAGATTATGTTTGGTTTACGGGCGGAGTCCAACCGATGCAGAATTATTACCTGAATGATTTATTCACCAACAGTTATTCTCTTGTAAGTGGTAATGCGTTGCAAAATATTTCCATAACGCTCGAGCCTTACGGTTCGCTTGTTTTCACTGTGTCTTTAACTCGGGATACTATTACAGTACCACCGATTGTCTCTGTAAGAGATGGAATTGGAGAACTTTTGCCAAAAGGTTTTAAACTCTATCAAAACTATCCAAATCCGTTTAACCCCACAACCTTCATCGAATTTGACATACCCGAGAAAGCAAAGATTAAGCTTGCTATATACGATGTATTAGGTCAGGAGGTTAAAGTTTTAATTGATGGGGAAGTTGAGCCCGGGAAACATAGAGTCAGATTTGATTCCAGCGGTTTAGCAAGCGGTGTTTACTTTTATCGTTTGTTTTATAACGGTTTCAATGAGGTGAGGAAGATGATTTTAATAAAATAAAAGCGATATCGAAAAATGTTTTACGCTTTCCTCGTCTTTTTCTTCACCCTTTCCCTATTTTCTCAACCAAAATTTGAGAATGGTTATGTTGTGTTTCAACTTTACGCCCCAGATGCGAATTCAGTTGCGGTTGCCGGTGATTTCAATTGGTGGAGAACCGACGATTTCTTAACCAAAGACGAAACAGGTATCTGGTCGAAAAAATTTAAAGTTAAGCCCGGGGTTTATCAGTACAAGTTCATTGTCGACGGAAAGTGGATTCTTGATCCAGCTAACCCCGCTAAAGTGGAGAATTTTAATCGTACGGATTTTAACTCTATTTTCGTTTTATCTTATGATTGGAAAATTTTGTTGCAATCCGAACCCGATACAAAACCAAACCCTCAGGATATTTATCCCAAGACGAACAGAATCTATCTTAACATAATTTGGCATCAACATCAGCCATCTTATCTTGACCCTGAAAAAGATGAACTTCAAGGACCTTGGGTGAGAACTCACGGAACTAAAGACTATTATGATATGGCAAGCTTGCTCGAGAAGTATCCAAACGTCCATGTGACTATAAATTTAACATCTTCCTTGCTTTACCAACTGAATGAATACTATGTTAAAAGACTGGCGCCATATTTTGACCCTAAAAGAAATAGAATTGATGCACGACGGTATTTTAAAGATAACACCAAAATTGACCCATGGATTGATCTGATGTTGAAGAACACAGAGGATTTTACCGAACGTGAACTTGGCTATGTTTACAAAAATCATTGGAGTTGCTTCAGCGTTAGCGAAGTTGTAATGGACAGGTTTCCGGAGTATAAAGCCTTAAGGCAGAAAAACCCTGCTGAGTATACGGTGGACGATCTCAGGAAGATTAAGTTTTTCTTTTATCTTTCAAATTTTGATCCCGATTTTTTAAACGGGAAAGTGAAACTTGCGAATGGATTTGAAGTTGATTTGACTGACCTCGTTCAGAAGAAGAATGGAAAGTATTACCTTAAAAAAGAGATCACTGAAGATGATTGCAATCGAATTGTCGCCGAGGTGTATAAAGTTTTGTCCGCTATAATTCCGATTCATAAAAAGTTAATGTATGACCCTGTTAAAAGAACTGGGCAAATTGAAATCATAACCACACCATTTTATCACCCGATTTTGCCTCTGATATACGATACTGATATCGCAAAGATTTGTCAACCTAAGGATAATCTTCCAGCGAGGTTTAATTATCCTGACGATGCGGACGCGCAAATTAAGAAATCGATCGCATATTATCAAAAAATTTTCGGCAGAAGACCCTTGGGAATGTGGCCAGCGGAGGGATCTGTATCTGAGCAGATTGTTTCGCTCTTTGTTAAAAATGGAATAAAATGGATA
>CALJEK010000019.1 GCA_938074445.1 Candidatus Kryptoniota bacterium
GGGTCAGGTTGTCCATCTCCATTCGCATCATAAAACATAACTAAATCACTTATAGGGTTAAGTTCTCCATCCCTTTGCGTGTCAAAAGCAGCAAATAAATAATATGTTCCATCGCGGACATAACTTATGTTAAATGAAAAAAAATGGAGGCAGCGGAGGTTTAGTGTGGAATTTGCCAAACGCAATTGGCTCTGAGAAAACAAAACTTACGGGGATAGAATAAGGAGCAGAAGGTATACCCGAAGCCCCGTTTGCAGGATATGAGCTTTTAACCTGAAATTGGGCGTATACAGATGAAAACGCTAAAAAAATTAGGCTTGATAAAAGAATTAACCGGCGCATAATGCTACCTCCATCATTTATTGTTTTAAATTCACCTTAAAAGTAGTAACTTTCATTCCAAAAACAAAGTGATTTAAATCACAATCACGCGGATGCTTTAATTCCTACTCTTTTCCCCCTAACAAAAACAGCGTCAATATGATTGATGCCGAAAAAGTATGGTATCATCCTGTAATCTGCAACATTAAAAATTAAAACGTCCGCCCTCTTGCCGACTTCAATACTTCCAGCGATATCTGAAATTCCAACCGCACCAGCAGAATTCAACGTCACCGCTGTTATCACTTCCTCAATTGTCATCTTCATCTGCGTGCAAGCAATAGTCATCATAAGTTGAACATTTAAACTCATACACGAACCAGGGTTAAAATCCGTCGCAATCGCAACGGGGACACCTGAATCAATCAATTTCCTCGCTGGCGGATATTGATAATCTAAGAAGAAAGAAACCCCCGGAAGTAAAACTGCCACAGAATCTGCCTTTGACAAAAGTTGAATATCTTCATCACTTATATTTTCGAGATGGTCGATTGAAATCGCCCCGACTTTAACTCCAACTTTAACACCTCCATAATTTGAAAACTGCTCTGCATGAATTTTCGGCAAAAGCCCAAACCTTCTCCCAACATTTAAAATCTTCTCTGCATCATCAGGGGTGAAATACCCATCTTCGCAAAAGATATCACAAAATCTCGCAAGCTTTCTTTTTGATATTTCTGGAATAACCTTATCTATCAAAAACTTAACATAATCATCTTTTCTACCTTTAAACTCGGGCGGTATTGCATGCGCCCCAAGAAAGGTTGGTATCGTAAATATAGGGTTACCGTTTAACTCATTCGCAACTTCGAGGATTTTGACCTCATCATCAAGATTTAAACCATAGCCACTTTTTATTTCAATCGTTGTCGTCCCATATGAAAGAGCTATTTTCGCATAATTATGAGCCGTCTCGAGAAGGCTTTCCTTTGGCTCTTCCCTTGTCCTTTTAACCGTGCTTAAAATACCACCCCCCATCTCCGCAATCTGCTGATAAGTAAAGCCCTTTATCCTTAAATCAAATTCATTCTCACGCGTCCCCGCAAAGACAAGATGAGTGTGCGAGTCAACAAATCCAGGTAAAACAACTTTCCCTGTAGCGTCGATGATTTCAACTTCGCTATATAAGCCGAAATTAAAATCAATCGCCCTCCCAACCCATTCAATTTTCCCATCTCTTATCAAAACACTTCCACGCTCAATTACAAAAATTTCTCCTTGCTCTCTACCGCGTTTAAATTTACCCCCAAATGATGCGACAGTGACGACCTGGTTAGCATTATGAATTAAAATCATCCTTCTTTCTTCAATCTTTCAATTTCCTTGTTAACCTCTTCAAGCTCGTCTTCAAGATGCTTTTTATACTCTTCAAGCATCTCAATGTATTCTTCTCGTGTTATATACGGTCTAAATCCCGTCCAGAACGTCTCAAATGGAGGGAAACCAAATCCAAACCAAAATCCCCCAAACCCTTTTCCAAATCCTTTGCCCCTGCGCCACCACATTTTTGCACAAGTTTTTATTTTGAAAACAAACTTTTTAAAGCAGTTTCAACATCAGAATACTTAAATTGAAATCCCAACTCAAGCAATCTCTCCGGCTTAACCCTTTGACTTGATGTCAAAGCAACTTCAGTAAGTTCATTCCCAAATAAAACTTTAAGAGCAAACTTCGGCACAGGCAAAAAAGCAGGACGATTTAAAACCTTCGCAAATGACTTCGTAAACTCTTCGTTTGTCACAGGATTCGGAGAAACAACATTGTAAACACCGCTAACAGCTCTATCCTCAATAGCAAACTTTATGACTCTTGCAAGGTCTTCAATATGAACCCACGACATCCACATTTTCCCATCTGCTATTTTCCCACCAAGCCCAAGTTTAAAAATAGGGGTTAACTTAGCAAGAAATCCCCCTCTCTCCCCAAGAACAATGCCAATCCTTAAAATTACAGTTCTAACTCCAAATTCTTCCGCTTTCATTGCCTCACTTTCCCAGTCAATACACAACTTGGAAAGAAAGTCATCGCCAAAACTTGAGTTTTCAGTTAAGATTTCCCCTTTCCTGTTACCGTAAATTCCGATCGCCGACGCAGATACAAAGGTTTTCCCCGATGAATTAACCTTTGAAAATGCCTCAACTATTTTACGAGTTGAATTTATTCGCGAACTTCTTAACCTCTCCCTAACTTCCTTCGTCCATCTTTGTGAGATAGTTTCACCGATCAAGTTGATTAAAACATCGGCTCGCTGAATCACCTCAATTGGGAAATCCTCAGTCGTCGGGTCCCATCTGAAAACTTCAAATTCTTTAAATCTATCCGAAACCTTTATCGGATCCCTGCTTGAAATTAAAACTTTATATCCATCCTTTAAAAGGAACTTGGCAACATAACTCCCTATAAAACCAGTTCCACCTGCAATTGCGATTGTTTTGCTCATAATTTTTCCAATTTTAAGTTTTTAAAAAGTAATTTTCTCCTTCAAGAAATCGAGAATTTCATTTTTGTGAATTCGCTCCTGCTTCATCGTATCTCTATACCTTACCGTAACAGTCCCATCTTGAAGCGTTTGAGAGTCAATAGTGAAACAGAATGGCGTTCCAACTTCATCCTGTCGTCTGTATCTTCTCCCAATTGAGCCACTGTCATCGTAAAAAACTTTGAAATGCGGTTTCAGAGCCTTGTAAATTTCAAATGCAATCTCGGGCATATTTTCCCTATTGACAAGTGGCAAAATCGCTGCTTTTATCGGTGCAAGGAACGGATGTAAACGAAGCACAGTTCTTATCTCTTTGCCCGTATCTTCCTCATCGTAAGCATTGACAAGAACCGCAAGCAATGTTCTATCACATCCAGCCGATGTCTCAATTATATACGGAATATATTTCTGACCAATCTCATCATCATAATAACTTAAATCCTTCCCGGAAAACTGCTGATGTCTTGACAAATCATAATCCGTTCTATTGTGTATCCCTTCAAGTTCCTGCCATCCAAATGGAAACTCAAATTGAATGTCATAAGCAGCGGAAGCATAATGAGCAAGTTCATCAGGGCTGTGTTGATGAAAACGAAGTTTCTCTGGCTTTATCCCAATTCTCAAATACCATTTAAATCTTTCCTCGCGCCACTTTTCAAACCACTCCATATCCGTCCCGGGTCGAACAAAAAATTGCATCTCCATTTGCTCGAATTCCCTTGTCCTAAAAATGAAATTCCCAGGGGTTATCTCATTTCTAAACGCCTTGCCTATCTGAGCTATACCAAACGGAATCTTTCTTCGCATCGAAACATACACATTTTCAAAATTTACATAAATCCCTTGAGCCGTTTCAGGTCTTAAGTAAACGACATGCGCTTCATCTTCAACAGGACCCATAAATGTTTTAAACATAAGATTAAATCTCCTGGGCTCTGTCAACTCACCACCGCACTCAGGACATTTTTTCAACTTTAAATTTTCTTCCGGGATTTGATCCGCCCTGAAACGAAGTTTGCAGGATTTACAATCAACAAGAGGATCGGTAAAATTTTCCACATGTCCAGACGCCTCCCACACCCTTGGGTGCATTAATATCGCAGCATCAAGCCCCTCAATGTCATCTCTCTCATAGACCATCGCCCTCCACCATGCCTGCTTTATGTTATTTTTAAGTTCAACCCCAAGCGGACCATAATCCCAACAAGCATTGATCCCACCATAAATCTCACTCGATTGAAATATGAAACCTCTTCTCTTACAAAGCGAAACAATTTTGTCCATCAATTGTGCTTGAGAAGATGTCACAGTGTTTTTCTTCGACATACATCGCGATTTTTATTTTCTATGACCGCAACATTTGATAAGAATTTAATTTTTTGGGCTCAAATTTCAAAGTTTCAACCAAAATTTCTAAATTTTAACGAGCCCATTGAAAGCAGAAAAATAAAAAAGTAAAAATCTATGGACACGATTGAACTAGCTAAATCAATTGTTTCAAAATCAATTCAAAAAGGGGCGGATGAATGTGATGTCTTCATTTCAATAGATGATGAATTTTCAACGACGATAAAAGACGCAGAGATTGAGTCAATAAAACAAGCGGTAACCCACGGGCTTGGCATAAGGGTCTTCAAAAATAAAAAAATTGGCTTCTCATACACTACTGATTTTTCTACCTTCGCAATTGAAAAAGCAATCGAAGAAGCGATAACACTCGCAGAAAATTCAACACCTGAACCCGATAATAAACTACCTGAAATCGAAAACCTTAATAAGAACGATGTGGAAATTTTCGATCCTAATGTCTTTTCCATAAATGTTGACAGAAAAATAGAAATCGCCAAAGAGATAGAAAATTTTGCTAAATCCTACGATCCGAGAATAAAAGTTGAATCAACTGGCTTTGGCAACATAATTCAACGCAGAACGCTTGCAAGTTCAAATGGATTCATCAGCGAATATGAGGGAACTATTTTTGAAATCTATTGCTCAACCATCGCCTTAGAAGATGGTGAAAGCCAAACAGGATTTTATTCCTCCGTGAGTAGATTTTTTGATAAGCTTCAAACACCCGAATTTGTGGCAAAAAACGCAAGCATCAAAGCATTACAACTTCTCCACCCACAAAAAATAAAAACAGGGAAATATCCCGTCGTTTTTGACCCAATTACTTCTGCTACCATCTGCAGTTATATTTCATCAGCTGTCAACGGAAAAAATGCCTATAGAAAAATGAGTTTTCTTTTCGACAAAATAAATGAAAAAGTCGCCAACGAAACTATAACAATAATTGACGACGGATGCCTTGAAGGTGGAATTGCCTCAAAACCATTTGATGATGAGGGGATTGAAACAAAGAAAAAGTTGATAATTGAAAATGGAATCCTAAAGATGTTTTTGCTTGACTCAATAACAGCAAGGAAATTTGCTTTGCCCCCAACTGGGAATGCTCATCGCAAATATAACACAATTCCCTCACCAGCTCCAACAAATTTTTACATCAAACCCGGGAATAAATCACCTGAAGAGATCATAAATGAAGTTAATGAGGGTTTGTTTGTCACTAAGCTCATCGGATTTGGGGTTGATATTGTGTCTGGGAATTTTTCAAAAGGTGCCAGCGGTTTATGGATAAAAAATGGTGAAATCGCTTTTGCGGTAGATAAAATTACAATTGCGGACAACCTCAGCAACATCCTGAAAAACATTATCATCGTCGGAAACGATATCTTATTCTTTAGCAATATCGCTTCACCAACAATTTTAGTCTCCGAAATGACGGTCACATGCGATTAAAAATTAAATTCCAAACTGCGATGCAAAATTACGAACACATCGGAGCTGAAGCGAGCATTTACATCGATCAAAACGATAAAAATTCAAATGTCGCTGAAAAACTTAAACGCGATGTGAGGGAAGAAGATATAAAATATGTTGAACAAAATTTCTGGCAAAAACTTGCCAGTTTGAAAGGAAAGCATAGTTTCAAAAGAGACCTTCTCGCACTTTATAGATTTATGAAGGACCCAACGGTTTCGCTTTTAAAGAAAGCAGTAGCTATAGGTGCGCTTTTATATTTTATCTTACCGCTTGATTCAATACCAGATTTATCACCCATCATTGGATTTCTTGATGATATAGGAATCGTAGCAATGGCTGTGAAGTATTTAAGCAACGAAATTAAACGTTATTATTAACAGAAGGAGCGGGATAGACCCGCCCCCGCTTAAGTTCAATTTTTCTTCCTTTCCTCGCGAATCTTTTTGGCAACATTAAGCATCCCTTGATAATCAAAAACATATCCACCATAAAGTTTTGAAAATTTTTCCGCATCCTCTTTGCTTGAGAACGAAAATTCAGGCAACATAGCCCTCGCTGGTAAAACCACGCTACCGGTGACAAACCAAGCTTTTTTAGCATCTATCAATTTAAGATTCTTAAAATCAACCACCTTAACATCTTTTACATTCTTGCCCTCCATTATAGCGCTTGCACATCCAATTCCACAGGCATGGTAAACTGTGTCATCAGCCAAAATCTCAACACGCGTCATCATCTTTTCAAAAACATCCATATTACATATACTGCAGACCCCAATCTTTCGCCCAAATTCAGGCTTGAGATAATCAAGTGGCGATTGCCCAAAACTAAATAATGGGAAAACAAAAAACAGGCTCAGAACTAAGAAAATTTTATTTTTCATCTGGCTCTCCAAATTTTATTGCTATGTTAACGAAGAAGCTTCTACCAGGTTCATAAATTGGAGCTCCCGTTGCTCGAATCTTTCTGGTTAAATGTTCATAATAAGTTTTATTCAGCAAATTGTTAACTCCAAGCGAAATATCAGCAAATCTGAAATAGTTGATGCTCATCGCAAAATTAACTAAGACAAACCCAGGCGTTTGAGTTTCACCATAGCTTGTGGAAACATCGCTCTTTCTGGCAACAGCCCTCACCGTAAGTTCTGGGATCATATTGCCACCAAATAAACTATATCTAAACGATGTTTTCGCCTCAAGCGGTGGAATCTCTGGCAACGGCTCACCGGTTAGCGCATTCCATGCCTTCGTCCTGAAAACGTCAAATCTAAATCCAAAATCCCCGCTAAATGTCGAAGCATAGCTTAACTCAAATCCCCAAAATCTCGCGCTCTCAATGTTAGTAAATTGCTTCACCCCAATAACTCCCATATTCTTCGGACTTAAATCTGGTCTTACTTTGGCGCTTATAAAATTCTTAACGTAATAATAGAAGAAATCACCCTTTATAACACCGCCGAGCATCTTGCTATTTAAAATCAAATCAAGGCTATTGTTCGTCTCAGGCTTTATTGAAGGATTCCCGATATAATCATAGTTATCAAGTCCAATAGGCAAAAAGTTTATATACCTTTCACTTATATTTGGGCTTCGCTTACTTGAGCCAAGCAAAACAGATAGTCTGACATTTGAGCCCAGCGTCTTATCAATCCCAGCGCTTACACTTAAATTATGATGCTTAGATGAAATTGCGCTGAACATCCTTGCAAAAGATGGGGCTGGGGTTCTCGCGTTCGAATAGTTAACATCATATCTTGCTGAAAATATCAGGTTAAAATCATAAATTCCCGTTCTCAATTCTGAGAAAGCACCTAAATTTGAAACATAAGAATTTTGCCAAACCGTATCAATAAAGGTTTTCCCCGCCATAGCTCCAGTTAACATTTTCCTCGTTCTAAATCCATCCTTTTCAACCCTTGAATAATCAAAACCAAAATAAATCACACTTTTACCCATAATTAGACCAACCTCAGCTCGAGCTCCGCGGGTCAATGTGTTAACATCTGTAACTGCCTCAACCATCATCCTTGTCGGTTTAAATTCATTATCCATTATATGATGAACTTTTGAATAATAAGCCTTCAAGTTAATACTATTGATCAAATCGCTTAAATTCTTTGAACCGTAATCAACCGAAATCACCTTTGAATCATCTTTTCTCTCGTCCATTGGAAGAGCTGGGAATAAAACATCGCGCGCGTACACCTGCCTAACTGAAAACTGAAGCCTATGGTTATCGCCCGGATTGAATCCAACTTTACCAGACCAATTTCTCACTTTAAAACCTGCCTTAACTTCAGCCCCTGAACCATCTTTGTAGTTCTTATAATCTTTTACTCCACCAGACAATATGAAGTCAAACAATCTTTGACCGCCCGAAAGAACTACCTGACCAACCTTACCATCCCAGTTGCTTTCATATCCAGTTTCAAATCTTCCGGCAATTGAAAACTTATCAAATCTCCTTGGTTTTGCCAGCACAAAATTAAGAACACCGCCCAAATTAGGACCATAGCGAAGAGCATAAGGACCTTTCAAAATCTCAATTTTTTCCAAATCTTCTGCTTGAACATGCGAAGTTGGGGGGTCCATTCTATTCGGACAAGCGGGCTCAATCTTTACACCGTTATCAATCTGAACATTTAACTGATCAAACTTTAAACCTCTCACAACGGGATCAAGGGCATATCCACCTTTCTTTATAGCCAACGCATTTGAAAACTGTTTGACAAATTCACCAAGATCGCGTGGAAGCGCCTTCGCTACCTCCCTACCGCCGATTTCAGCTTGATTATATACCTCACCTGGTTTACCAAAAACCACAATCTCCTCAACCGAAAAATAAGGCAATTCCTCTAAGTAAATCTCAAGCGTTTTAACCTCACCCGGACCAACTGAAACAACTTTTTTCGCACGATTATACCCAATATATGAAATAGCAACCGTGTAAGTTCCAGCGCTGAGGTTTTTAATCTCAAAGTAACCCTTGAAATCAGTAACATCACCGCGATTCGTCCCCTCAAGCCAAACATTTGCGTTTATAAGTGGATATTTAGTTTTAGAATCGTAAACAAAGCCACGAATTGTCCCCTTCTCTTGGGCAAAATAGTTTTGTGCAATTGTAAAAATCAAAACTATGAGAGCTAAAAACTTGAGCCTCATGGCACTCCTCCTGAGTTTAGTTTTAACAACTTAAGTTTTAACAACTGCTTAAATTGCTTAAATATTCATCCCAAATTCCTCAGGAGGGTGAAATATATCTACGGGGTTCGGTGGGCATATTAAAATTCCAGGAAATGCAAAGAGGGGATCTCGAAACGAGAATGAAAATTTCTTCTCAACAATGACAAGTCCTTCCTCAATTGGAGATTTAGAAACAACTTTACCTTTCTTACAACCACACCCTTCTGAATCAAGACAGACCGAATTTACTAAATTAACAACATCTTTGCCCTTACAACCGCATCCGCAACTTTCACCACAATGACACACATCGCTATGATGATGTTTATAAAAAATCTGCGACCCATAATTCAAAAACATAACAAGAATAAGCAAAACCGAAATTATTTTATTTAACCGATATCTCAACATCGCGCATTGAATCGTGATTCTTTAAATCGTTAAAAGCGAGGGATATGAAAAACATATCCCCCGCAAAGCACAAAGAAAACTTTGAAAATATTAATTAACTGCCTTTCTTCTTAACTTTAACAGTCAAACTATTCAAAGCAACCGTTAATTTCGTTCCCGCCTCAACATAGTATCTCCATGCATAACCAAGCTGTGTAAAGACATCTTCATTGTATTCACCCTTGTCCATCCTTGTCTTTTGCTTGTTCATTATCTCATCGCCAAGGTTTATCCAATATTGCGCATCCGTTAAATCTTTTTTAACGACATCAGTTTGCTCTGATTTCTTCACCTGGTCAAGCAGGTTTAAAACGACATTCTTTACAGCTACATTATCATTATACTGCTTTTCACATGTGGTTTTCCAATCTTTTTGCCCCTGTGCAAGCGCAATGCCGATGATGAGAGCTAAACCTGTTAAAATAAAAATTGTCCTGCTCATTTTTCCCTCCATAATTTGTTTTACGCTATGTCCTGTTTTGAAAAAATTTTAATTGCTAAAAAGACCGAGAAAATGAACCACAAAAGTAAAACAAAAATTAAAATAAAATACGCTTGAAGACTTCCGCCGAGAAATTTCAAGAATGCTGCCCCAGCAGGTCCAAAAACCTCTGGAGAATTTAAAGTTATCAAACTTAACACACGGACGATGTCAACTGGATTCCCCAGAAGTGAAATCATTGCAAATTTAGCTGCTACCTTCCCCCTTAATAAAGCTGTTGCTCCAATTATCACCAGATCATAAAAGATTAAAAAGGTAAACCAAACGAGGATAGAAATCCCCAAAGCTCGTCCCCTCTGCTTCACAAAAGCAGATATAAAAGCAGAGATTCCAAGAAAGACGAACGCAAGTAAATTTGAAAGCAAAATAAAAATAAAGTATCTAAACACGCCTTCCGAACCAACTCTAAACAAAATAATAAAACCACTTATACCAAAACCCAAAGCCATAGAAGAAAAAACGATTATCATAAGACCAAGCAACTTGCCGATGTAAACTTCCCAACGATTTAAAGGCTGAGCAAACATCAGTTCATTAAACCTTCCATCGCCAGAGAAACTGATAACACCAGTTATGAGCGAAACAAGCGGAATGATATATAAAACAAGATTAAGCAGGCTTAAAGTAGTCCTTGAAAAATCCTGCATACTTCCAGTATAACCGCTCGCAGTTAATCCGAAATAAGAAATCCCAAGGACAAGAACAGTGAATATCAACGCAAAAATGTGAGTCCATTTATTCCGCACACCCACTATAATTTCTGTTTCGGCAATCGTGTAAATAGCGTTCTTTCGCATCTCATTTCAAAATTTTAATTTCAATCTGTTCATACGGAAATTCTTCACCGCCATATTCCTCCAAAAATTTCTGCAGAGACTCCCGCGTTTTAAAGGTTGCGATAAAATAATTCATCGGGGTTTGAATTTTTTCAGACCTGACAAAATAAGCCTCCTCAATTTTAACCCACTCCTCCGAATAAAAATCGCGAACAAACATAACTGAACCCTTTGGCAAACCTTTCATCCTCTTAAATTCAATCATACAACCGATGTCATCAAACTTATAAACTTCGCCAGCTGGGGTTACAATTTCCGTGGCAAAATTAAGTTGGGATATCGCCATTTTACAAAGGTAACAAATATCATGTGGTTCAATCTCTTCAGGCTTTATCTCCCGAGAGCATGAGTAGATTAAAAAAGCCGCAATCAAAATTAAAATTGTTTTAATTCTTGCCTTCATGTTCTTCCAACAATTTTTGATAAATTGATTCAAACGAGTGGCTTGATGTTTGAAAGTTTTCGATTTGCGCCCCGTTTTCCTTGAGATTGAAAACTATGTCAAGAACCTTACTTGAATCAGCCCTCACGATCATACTTGTTCCATTTCTTCTAACCTCCACCGCTCCCAAATCATACGCAAGATTAACAAATTCATCCTTCATGTTCTTAACAACAAGATAAATTTTCGACTCAAATTTCAACTTTCTTTTGAGTTCAGAAGCACTTTCAAATGTTATCAATTTCCCATTAACAAGAATTCCAACCTTATCAGCAAGCTCATCAACTTCATTTAAAAGATGTGTCGTAAAAAGAATCGTTCTACCATCCCTTTTAAGCGACGAAAGCAAAGACTTGAACTTCATAACTCCCTCAGGGTCTAAGCTCAGCGTGGGCTCATCAAGAATCAAAATTGGGACATCAGGCATAAGAGCAATCGCAATCCCAAGCCGTTGAATATTGCCCCCGGATAATTCCCTCGCATATTTTCTAAGTATATCTTTCAAGCTGAGCATCTCAATTACATATTCAACCCTTTGAACGGGCAAATCCCTCAATTTTCTGAAAAACTCAAGTATTTCTATGACCTTCAAATTTTCATACAACGAAATCCTTTGTGGCAAAAAACTTAAATAACGCCTTGCTTCTTTCGGAGCAATTAAAACATTTATCCCATTTATATAAATTTCTCCCTCATCTGGGATAACAAGACCAACGATTGATTTAAGCGTTGTGGTTTTGCCACTTCCATTCGGTCCAAGCAAGGCAACGGTTTCATTTTTGTTGACGTCAAAGCTTATACCATTTACAGCTATCACATCCTTATACGACTTTTTCAAATTCCTAACCGATAGCATACCTTCTTTCCAATCTTTTTGTTCTAAAGAAAACAATTAAAAGCGGGATGAAAGTGCATAAAAAAACAAAACTCACTCCCACAAAAGCAACCCTTTTATTCTCCATTTTCTCGCTTTCCCCTCTTTTCACAAGATACGAAAGGTCTGGGATTTCAACCTTCCTCATCAGCGGATGTTCATCATAAATTTTAAACGATTTAACAATTGGCATCGCTTTCTCGGTAATTTCAATTGCCTTCGCGGATGGGCTGGAAAGATAAAGTTGAATTATCGGGTATTTACCTCGGATATCTTCAAATACATTTGTCAATTTAAATTTAACATCACTAACATCATCATCGTCAAGATCATACCCAATAAAGTCGCTCCAATAGTTTCCCTTACCTTGGTAGCTAAAGGATACGGTCTTGGGATTGCCAATAGTTCTTATCAAAACAAGATTCCCAATAAAATTATTCTCATAGATTTTATCATAGTTTGCGCTCGCAAAAAGAGCAATAGCAAGGTCATTATTTTGGATTAAATTTCGCCTGATTATATTATAGTTCGTCCCCTCGAAATGAAGCCCAATTGAATTGTCAAGTATGTAATTTTCTTCCGCAACACAATAATCACACGATTGAAGCAAAAGTCCATAAGAGCTAAACCCTCTGTTTCTCGCGAATATATTTCTTTTGAAATAAATATGCCTTGAATACATCACTGCTCCGCCAACGACATTATCAATGAATACATTTTCCTCAAACGAATTTGAATCAGAAAACATATAATGTATCCCGTATCTCAAATTCGTCGCATAATTCCTTTTGATCAAGTTATTAATTGACTCCTGGATATACATCCCATCTCTTACCTTAGTAATGAAATTTTCCTCAACAAGATTACCTCGAGAATTCCATATGTGGAGCCCACTCCCCCGCTCACCAAGACCAAGATATGGTCTCCCGATGATGGTATTATGTCTTACGACATTGTTATTTGAAGCAAAGAAATAAATCCCGAACAAAACATCCTCAAGCAGGTTATTTTCAATTGTGTTGAAAGAAGATTTAAGTAGAATTCCCGAATCTTCTTTTTGAAGCAAATTTCCCCCGCCCGTAATTTTAAAACCGTTAATCACACATGAATCAGCAAGAACTGTTATGGCGCTCCCCCAACTTTCACCCTTTATCCACGGTCTACCCACCCCAATCAAAACAATAGGTTTATCAATAAATATGTTTCCATAGTATTCCCCAGGATAAACATAAATTGTATCGCGTGGTTTGGCAACCGCAAGGGCATCTTTTATAGTTTTAAAATCATATGCCTTTCCAACTTTTAAAACTTCAGCGTTAAGCAAATTTAAAGCAAATAGAACAAGCAAAATATGTCCAAAAAATTTTTTCACGCCTTAACTTCTTTTAATGTTAAAATCAAAGCTAAGATAAGCGTGATAACTGTTAAAAGCATTCCAATTGTTCCAAGGTCTGGATAACTATAGACGGTAAATTGAGCTATTAACTTTTTCCCAAAAAGTGGTGGTGTAAATGGCTGCACTTTTATAGGTGCATCTGGAGCCAGGTTATGTCCATACGTATATAGCCTGTTATAAAAATCAAGAATTGAAAAAATCCCAACATAAAAATACATCACGATCAAATCAACAAGAGTTGATATTTTCCCAAGCACAACCGCTCTCAGGGTTAACAACCCAAGAGCTCCAAAAACAAATGGTAAGTAGGTAAACTCAGCGAAATCACTCTGTGATATGGGTTTCATCCCAATGTAATGATTTAATATGTTGATCTCGCGAAGATCATCCCTCCAAGCCGTCTTGCCTCCCTCAAGTTTGTAAGAATAAATGTAAAGTTTTAAACCATCGGGATAAAAAATCGCAAAAAATTGCATCCGCCACAATGGAAAAATAAAAACCGCAAGTAAAAATATAACGGAAATTAAAACTAAAACTCTTGAACGAATGTTTAAAGGTGTATCCTGAAACTTTTCCCACTTTTCAATTATTTTTTCCATTAGAAGTGTTTGAGGTTAGTTTTAGAAATTAATTTTTAAAGGGGGCGACACAAGGTCGCCCCACAATATACTTACTTTTGAGCTACACCAGCACCACCTCTCGGTTTGACAAGGAGATAACCTTGCATCTCTTGATGCAACGCGGAACAGAAGTTAGTGCAGTAAAACGGAAATACACCAGGCTTATTTGCAACAAATTCTATCGTCTTTGTCTCACCAGGATCAACGACAACATTTATATTATACTCACAAATAGCAAATCCATGAAGTTCATCGGTTGTCTGCTCGATATTTGTCAAATGAATTATAACCTTGTCACCTTGATTAACTTCAATTTTCCACGGTTGGAATCTCGACCTTACAGCGATCATCCAAACTTCAACGGTGTTCCCTTTTCTAACTATCTTTGCGTCTTTCTCATCCCATATCGCATTTGGATTCTTGTTATCAATTCCCTTCTGATAAACTTCAATGACTTTATCTTTTAACTTATCAGCTCTTATCGCTTGAGCGTAGTGCGGTTCGGGCTCTGTGAAAGCATCATAAAGTAATCTCATTTTCTCACCAGTTATATCAATTAACTGCGATGCTTCAGGTTGGCTCGGTCCAACCGGGAGATGCCTACC
>CALJEK010000020.1 GCA_938074445.1 Candidatus Kryptoniota bacterium
GTGGTGATAAACGAGGTCGAGGGGGAGAGGTCTCTTTTTAATTTTAGAGATGTTCTGTTGGAGGAAGGGATTAAGTCGCTTATTTTTTTCCCAATTGTGTATAGAGAAAAGTTCATCGGTCGGCTTGATGTGTATTTTAGTTCCCAACGCTTGCTTGAAAAGGAGGAGATTGATCTTGGTGTTAGCATATGCAGTGAAGTTGCAAGTGCAATCGAAAACGCGAGGTTATTTAAACTTTTGAAAAGTTCTGAAAAATTCATAAGGACAGTTCTTGAAAATGCACCTGTTGGAATTTTAAGAATAGATTCTGAAGGGCGACTGCTCTATTTAAACTCGGAGATGAAGCGAATAATTGGTCTCAGTGAGGAGGATATTTCAAAAATTATGGAGGAAAAGTTAATTACGGTTTTGAATATCAAGGATGAAGATACCAACTTCTTCAGAAATAGGATGATCAAAGGCGAAAGCATAAAGGGGCAGCCGATATCTTTTCGCTCATTTCAGGGTAAAGATATATCTGTTATCGTTGATGTTCAACCTATCTTTACAAAAAGTGGGGCAATTGATGGATACATAATTATCATGAGGGATGTGACTGAGGAAGAAAGACTTCAGTATGAAAAGATGAAGTTAGACCGGGCGATTGAGGGTTTATCTGAGGCAGTGGTTATAACTGATATTAATGGAAACATTGAATATGTTAACCCTGCTTTTGGGAAAATGACTGGCTATGAGATTCACGAGGTGATTGGGAAAAATCTCAGATTTTTAGAAAGCGGTAAACATGAACGTAAGTTTTATGAAGATATGTGGAAGACAATTTTAGGCGGTAAAGTTTGGAAAGGTGAATTGATTAGCAAAAAGAAAAACGGGGATTTTTATTATGAGCATATGACGATTTCTCCAGTATTCGATCCCAATGGAAATATAACTAATTTTATTGCTATAAAACGCGATATAACCGAACAGAAACTTTTCGAGGCGCAGATGCTTCAGTTTCAGAAACTTGAAGCGATTGGCTCGATTTCTAGCGGTATCACTCACGATTTTAACAACGTTCTCGCGTCAATACAGGCGGGAATCAAAATTTTGAAAAAACGATTGGCGGACGCGGACCCGGAAGTAACGAAGGTTCTTGACATACTCAAAAAAAGCGTTGATAGGGGAGCAGATATAACAAGGCGCCTTCTTAACTTTGTAAGAGAAGAAGGTGGAAAGACGGTAGTTGTTGATGTTAGAGATTTAATTCATGAGGTCAAGGCACTTGTGCTTCACAGCTTCCCAGAAAATATAAATGTTGAAACATTCATTGATGAAAGTGTTAAGTTCATAAATGTTGATTACGGTCAAATGGTTCAAGCGTTGATTAACCTGTGTATAAATGCAAAAGATGCAATGCCAAATGGGGGTGTGTTAAGAATAAATGTTTCCAGTGTCAAAGGTGAAATGTTAAAAGATAAGTTCCCAAATGTCCTCGCAGACGAGTATGTGGTGATTTCAATATCAGATACTGGGACTGGGATTCCTGAGGAGCTAAGAGAAAAGATTTTTGAGCCATTTTTTACAACTAAACCCCCGGAGAAAGGTACAGGGCTTGGTCTCCCAATAGTTTTAAAAATCGTATCCTCATACAATGGGTATATTAGCTATGAAACAGAGGTTGGAAAGGGTACAACTTTCTATATTTATTTGCCAGCGGTTGAAAGAAAAGTTGAGGAGGTTGAAGAGGGGGGTGAAATCGGAGAAATTACATCTGCTACAGTTTTGATAGTTGAGGATGAAGAAAGTTTAAGATACCTTTTGAAGGAATATCTTGAATCCAGGGGTTGCAAGGTATTTGCTACAGATGAAGGATATGATGCGATAGAAATTTATAAAGAAAACCTTGGGAAGATTGATCTCGTGTTGATTGACTTTGGGTTGCCAACGATTGATGGGATTTCAACTTTCAGAAAGATAAGACAGATAGATCCAGACGCGTGTGTTGTCCTAACAAGCGGGTATTTTTCAATGGAGCCGTCGCCAGCAACATTAATAGCTGAAGAAGGCTTAAATGGCTTTATCCAAAAACCGTACGATATGGATAAAATTGAAATATTAATCAGTCAATTTATCAGTAAGCGTTAGAAATATATAATCAGCTCGTTTGTATCGCTTTTATATTCTGTGGTGTAGGTTCTTAAATTCTGCGTTGCAGGACCCTGAATTACCTTGCCATCTTTGTCAAATTTTGAGCCGTGGCATGGGCATTGGAATTGTTGGGCTGTGTTTACCCAGTTGGTTGTGCAACCTTGATGTGTGCATATCATAGAGAGGGCTTTAAATGTCGTTTGCCCAGTTCGAAATATAATCACTGGGGTTGAGTTAATGTTAAATACTTTAAATCCTCCAACTTGCGCCAGTTCGGGGTGTTCGCTTAATTTTATTGTGAATTTTGACTCAATCGGTGGTTGAATAGGGGTTGTTTCTTCTTTTCTACAGCCTTGCAGTAGAGCTGCTAAAGTTGATATTCCAATTGAAGCCATAAAGATTGAACCTGTGATTTGAACGAAATGACGCCTTGATAATTTATCGTTTGACATAGTTATTCGCCTTTTTGTTTTGGGAATTTTAAAATTTTTAACATCATAATTGCAAAAGAAATTCCAAGGAAAATTCCAAAAATTAGCAGCTGGTGTCTTTTCACATCGATGAAGATTGAGGTCACATTTCCAGAAATAAGACCTGCGGTTGTGAAGGTAAGTGCCCAAATGAAAGCACCAAGCAAGTTTAAAATCGCAAATTCAATATGCTTTACATTTGTGAAACCGAATGCAACAGGCACAAGATTTCTCATCCCATAAATAAACCTTGAAAAAAGCAAGAGGAAAGTTTTATATCTCTCGATCAATTTACCGACCTTTAAAATTTTATCTTTTGGGAACGGCAGAAATTTCAAGCCAGATTTTGACACAGTGAAAAAGATTTCACTATTCAACGACGAAAGAAAAGTTGCGATCAAGACAATGATCCAAAAGTTCACAGTTCCAGCATAAATTAAATGTCCAGCTCCAATTAAGGCGATTTCCCCTTGAAATATAATGCCAAGCGCAATCCAAAAATAAATTGTTAAATATGGCGTCATAAGCCGAGTTTATCTGCTATTGATTTCATTGCATCAATCACAAATTGAATGTGCTCGTCGAGAGGGATTCCGAGCTCCTCAGCGCCTTTATAAATGTCATTTCTATTTACAGCTCTTGCGAACGCTTTGTCTTTAAGTTTCTTTTTGACCGATTCAACTGTAACTTCTTCAAGTTTTTTGTTTGGTCTAACGAGAGCAACTGCTGTTATAAAGCCACAAAGTTCATCACAAGCGTAAAGGACTTTAGCCATCAAAGAATCTCTTGGTATGCCAGTATAATCAGCGTGAGCAAGGATCGCTTTTCGTATGTCTTCGGGGTAACCTCTTTCTTCGAGGATTTTCGAGCCGACCCATGGGTGTTGGTCTGGTGTAGGGAATTTCTCATAGTCGAAATCATGCAAAAGCCCAACTATTGCCCACTTTTCTTCATCTTCCCCGAATTTTCTGGCATATGCTCGCATTGCCGATTCAACCGCAAAGGCATGTTTGCGCAGGTTTTCGCTCTCGGTATACTCAAAGAGAAGTTTTAAAGCATCGTCATAAGTTGGCATTTGAATTTCCAGTTTTTGTTTTTTCAATTCTTAAATCCTTACCCCACATTAATTTTGTTCTTAAGACATCAAAATAGCTTACCTCGAGGCGTTTTATAAGCTTTACTTTATGTTTCGCCTTTTTAACTATGATCTCAATGGGTGGTTTAACTTTATGTTCAATCTGACCATCAGCGGTCAATATAATTTCTTTTTCGTGATGTTCCACTCGAATTTTTATTATGCTATCGTCAGGCACCACTATAGATCTTGCGGTAAGGGTGTGTGGGCAAATTGGGGTAAGAGTTATTACGCAACTTGATGGGGTTATAATTGGTCCTCCAGCTGCAAGCGAGTAGGCAGTTGAACCAGTTGGAGTTGAAATAATAAGCCCATCGGCAGTATATGTTATAAGATATTCATCGTTTATATATGTTTCAATGTCAACAACCCTTGTTGAACCAGCGCGATCTATGACGATATCGTTTAAAGCAAAATATTTCTCATTTTCCCCTTTTATGCTTGCCTCAAGTATCATTCGTTCTTCAATTCTGTACTCACCCTTGCAAACCTTTTTTATAAATTCAAAAATTTCATCTGGTGAAACCTCCGCGAGGAACCCAAGTTTACCAAGGTTTACCCCGAGTATTGGGATTTCGCGATGCCCAACTAAGCGAGCGGTTGCCAGAATTGTTCCATCACCGCCTAATGAAACTATAACATCGGAGTTTTCAAGTAATTCCGAAAGGGTTAATTTTTGTTCGATTTTCTTTGAAAATCTTTTTTCAATTTCATCGGCGATCTCTTTTTGAACGAAAAATTGAATATCTTCACATTCAAGTTGGTTTGTCAAGTTAAAAACTACGTCAAAAAGAGATTCTTTTGCGAGGTTACCTATGATTCCAAATTTCATTAAAAGGTAGGGGTTTGTTTACGATTGGTTTTGAGAGGTTGTTTCTGTTTTCTTTTTCTTTTCATTTTCAACCTCGAAGAAATAATTTATCTTGAGCTGTGAAATTGAGTATTCAAGAAATCTTGTTTCATCTTCTGTTAAATTTCCTTTTGTTTTTTCTTTCAACATATCAAGCAGGTCGATTGTTAATTTTGCTTCTTCAAGTCTTTTTTCAATTTTGCCTGTCAGTGGGTTTGGAATCTTACCAAGCTGTTCCCAGCCCTGTGTATAAAGTATGAAAACAAGCTGTTCAAACAAGCTCATATCTTTCATAGTTGTTGAAAGTTGCTTACATCTTTTTAAATAATTTTAAAAAATGGGAAGCACAAAATCAAATTCCTTTGGGATTTTTTTGATTTTTAAAGTTTGGTGGGAATTGGCTCTAAACTATTGATTTTTAAGATTGCTTGCCTTATATTAAAAATCAAAGCGCAGTCAAAATTTAATCACGGAGGTTAAATTGGACCTGTTTGACAAATGCTACGCATTCAAGAGACATGAGGAAGTTAAAGCGTTGGGGCTTTATCCTTACTTTCAACCCATATACGAGAATTACGGACCTATCGTTAAAATGGATGGACGTGAGATAGTCATGGCGGGGTCAAATAATTATCTTGGTCTAACAACAGACCCTCGCGTTAAGGAGGCAGCAATTGAGGCAATTAGAAAATATGGGACTGGATGCTCGGGATCAAGATATTTAAATGGAACATTGGACATTCATATTAAACTTGAAGAACAGCTCGCGGAATTTGTTGGGAAAGAAGCAGCGCTTTTGTTTAGCACTGGGTTTCAAACAAATCAAGGTGCTATCGTCCCATTAATTGGTAAAGATGATTTTGTCATCTCCGACAAGGATAATCATGCGAGCATAGTGCAAGGGACACTTATTTCAAAGGGTTTATGGGGAAGCGATGTCCTTGTAAGATATAGGCATAACGATATGAAACATCTTGAGGAAGTGATTTCGAAGTTACCTTTTGAGGCTGGGAAGTTGATAGTAACCGATGGTGTTTTTAGCATGAGTGGCAACATTGTGAATTTGCCTGAACTTGTCAGAATTGCTAAGAGTTATAACGCAAGGATAATGCTTGACGATGCACATGGGCTTGGGGTTCTTGGCAAAGGGGGGCGCGGAACCGCAAATCATTTCGGGCTTGACGATCAGGTTGATATAATCATGGGGACATTTAGCAAAAGTTTTGCCTCACTTGGTGGATTTATAGCGGGGGAGAAACCTGTAATCGATTACATTAAACACCATTCACCAGCGTTGATTTTTAGCGCAAGTATGACGCCAGCTCAAGTTGCTTCAGTTTTAAAAGCGCTTGAGATAATAAAATCTGAGCCAGAACGAATAGAAAAACTACACTATAATGCCAACAAAGTTAGACAAGGCTTAAAGAACCTTGGTTTTAATGTACTTGATGGGCAAACACCGATTGTCCCAGTTGTCATAGGGGATGACTTATTGACGTTTAAATTCTGGCGTAAACTTTTTGATAGCGGAGTTTTTGTAAATGCTGTTATAAGCCCGGCGGTCCCACAAGGAATGCAATTACTAAGATTAAGTTTTATGGCAACGCACGAAGATAAGCACCTTGATATAGTGCTTGAGAAATTTGAAAAAGTAGGTAAGGAACTTGGGTTAATCGACTGAAATAAAAATAAATGGCGTAATACGAATGTCCATCGAAATTCGCCGGGCTTCATTGAGAAGAGAGCTCTCTCATTTTGTTAAATTTCCCTATCATCTCTACAAAAACCATCCATATTGGGTTCCCCCTCTTTTGATTGAACAGAAAGACCTTGTCGATGTCAAGCGAAATCCTTTTTATAAGCATAGCGAAGCCGAGTTTTATTTGGCTTATAAAAATGGTCAAGTTGTCGGAAGGATTGCAGCGATTTTAAATCACAACCACAATAAGTTTCATAATGAAAACATTGGTTTTTTCGGCTTCTTTGAGTGTGTGGATGATAAGGATGTCGCATTTAAACTTTTTGAGACCGTTGAAAACTGGGCAAGGCGGAAGGGACTTGATGAGATAAGGGGACCGGTTAACCCATCCACGAACGATTCATGCGGGATTTTAATTGAGGGTTTTGATAAACCGCCGTGTATTATGATGCCATACAATTATGAGTATTACCCTAAACTTTGTGAAAGTTACGGATTTGAGAAAGCGAGAGACCTTTATTCATACTACATTTCGCAGGAAATGCTTACGCCCAAGATTATGCAAAGGCTTGAACATGGAGTAGAACTTGTCTTAAAAAGAAGAAATGCCACAATTAGACCTGTTGATTTGAGTAAATTCGATGAAGAAGTTAAGAAAGTCAAAGAGATTTACAACAACGCTTGGAGTAAAAATTGGGGATTTGTGCCTCTTACCGACGATGAAATAAATCATATTGCTAAGGGATTAAAGCAAATAGTTGTGCCTGAAATAGCTTTGTTTGCTGAGGTTGATGGTAAGCCGGTTGGATTTTCGCTTTCAGTTCCAGATATAAATCAAGCTTTGAAAGGTTTGAACGGTAGATTGTTGCCGTTTGGTATTTTTAAATTGATGAGAAATATGAAAAAAATAACAATGATCCGTGTTTTGATTATGGGATTAATCCATGAATATCGACTTTCTGGGATAGACGCTGCGTTTTATTATTACACGATTAAAAACGGAATAGCAAAAGGCTATTCGGAGGCTGAACTTGGGTGGGTTCTTGAAGATAATGAACCAATGAAAAGGGTTGCCGAAAACATCGGTTCAACTCCGTATAAGAAATACCGAATTTACACAAAAAAATTGAGGTGAAAACATTGCCTTTATTGAAAACAGAAAAAATTTGGATGAATGGAAAATTTGTCAATTGGGATGATGCTAAAATTCATATCCTATCTCATGTCATTCACTATGGGACAAGTTGGTTTGAGGGGATACGATGTTACAATACTAAAAAAGGTTCCGCTGTATTTCGCCTCAGGGAACATCTAAAGCGTCTCTATGACTCCTTAAAGATTTATCGCGCCGAGATTCCATATACAATTGATGAACTAACGCAGGCAATTTTGGAACTTATAAAAATTAACAAGTTAAAAGCCTGTTATATAAGACCGATTGTTTTTCGCGGTTATTATGAACTTGGTATAAATCCAGCAAATTGCCCGATTGATGTTGCAATTGCTGTTTGGGAATGGGGTGAATATCTTGGGAAGGATGCGATAAAAAATGGTATAGATGTGTGTGTTTCAAGCTGGCGAAGACCTGCTCCCGATACATTGCCGATGATGGCAAAAGTTGGAGCAAATTATATGAATTCCCAGCTTGTCAAAATGGAAGCACTGGCTAATGGATATACCGAAGGGATTGCACTCGACTACAATGGCTTCGTGGGTGAGGGGAGTGGTGAAAACATTTTTATCATTAAAGACAAAATCATTTACACACCGCTTATATCAAATGGAATCTTGCCAGGTATAACGCGATTGTCCGTTATTCAAATAGCAAGGGAACTCGGCTATGAGGTTAAAGAGACACTGATACCGCGCGAGATGCTATATATTGCAGATGAAATTTTCTTAACTGGCACGGCAACCGAAATAACCCCTGTAAGAAGTGTTGACAAGATAAAAATAGGTTTCGGTGCGCCGGGTGAAATAACGAAAAATATACAAAATGTCTTCTTTGATATTGTCGAAAATGGCAGCGATCCCTATGGTTGGTTAACATGGGTGGAGTAGAGAAGCTGCCCCGCGAGGATTCGAACCTCGATTACCTGATCCAGAGTCAGGCGTGTTGCCAGTTACACCACGGGGCAAATTTTACTGTTATAATATAGGCAAAAAAGTATTTAATTTCAAGTTTCAATAAAGGTATCTTCTCGCTCTAATTTCAAATATCTTTACGAAAAAACTTTTATGCTTTCGTTGCAGGGACTAAAACCAAAAATTTTGAAATTTTTACTTCTGAGTTTTGCGATGATAAATTTTCTTTCGTCCGATGAAAAATTTGATAAACAGGATAGATTTATCGTTAGGAGGGTTGTCTTTATTGGAAATGAAAAGACGAAAAATGAGATCATCGCAAGAGAGTTGAACTTTAGCGTGGGCTCAGAGTTTGACACTTCTAAAATTGAATATAACGAGAATAGAGTTTATGGGACGGGTCTTTTTAACAGGGTTAAAATATGGTTTGAAAAAGACTCGACCGGGAGTGACAGCGTGGATGTTTATGTATGGGTTAATGAGAGGTGGTATATCTGGTTGTTTCCCATTTTCGGATGGAGGGATAGAGATTTGAAGAAGTTGTATTACGGTGCTGGCTTTCTTCATTCAAATTTCAGAGGTAAAAATGAAAAGTTAATTTTAAGTTTTGCGCTTGGTTATGATCCTTGGGTCTGGGTGAAATATTTAAATCCATGGATTTTGGGGAGCAAACATTGGTTTTATTCGATTAAAGCATATTATCAGCGGGTTAGGAGCAGAAGTAGGATTTTGGTGGAAGAGAGTGATTCATTTTATTATGAGGATAATTTCGTTTTTAATTTTTTATTTGGAAAAAGGTTTGGGCTTTATAAAAAATTGTGGGCAAGCATTGGGTTCAGAAACATAAAAGTCACAGGTGATTTTGTTGGTTTAAAAACTATTTCGCAATCGGGGAATGATAAAGTTTTAATCTTCGGCTCTGGCTATAGATATGATACGCGAGATATCCCTGCCTATCCTAATGTTGGTGTTTTATTTAATTTTGCTTTCAAATTTAATCAACTTTTAAACCATAATGCCTCTTTTATTCAAAGCGCGGTGGAATTTCAGGGGTATCAAAAAGCATGGGCAGGGCTGCTCGTTGGGAGATTTTTTATTTTAAATTCATTCGGTCGAAAAATCCCCGTTTATTCGCATTATTATTTTGGTTATGAAGAAAGATTAAGGGGTTATTTTAATGAAATTTTTGAGGGCGAGAATATATTTGGTGGGACGGTTGAATATAGATTTCCCATTGTAAAGCAGAGATTTTTTAAGTGGGAAAAGATGCCGTTGAAAGAATTTTCAATTTTAAAATTCGGGGTCGATTTTGTAATCTTTGGGGATATAGGAAGAACGTGGTTTAACAATGAGAAAGTTTTTAAATTAAATTATTGGAAGGGGTATGGAGTTGGTTTGAATTTTATTTTGCCATATGATTTGATTTTAAGCGTTGAATTTGCGAAAAATAACACGGGCAGGGGGCAAGTTATACTCGATTTTAGGGGGAGTTTTGATTAATCTCAAAAATTATGCCAAGTTTTCTGTAAAAATTTGAGGTGCGGAGCCTAAAATTTGCTTTATTTTGAAATTTTTTTAAAATTTTCAACAGTATGTAAAAATGAAAAATTAATGAGGTGAGGTTGAGTAAAAAACATTTACTTTCGGGCAAGCCAATTAATCGAAAGCCTATCGAAGCTGACATACGGGTCACGAGGCTTGTGGACGAATATTTTCAGGCGTATAATGCAGGTCGCTTAAGGGAAGCTTGTCAGTTGTTCGTTGAAAAGATGCTTCAAAATGATGTAACCATCGGGATGAGTTTAACGGGGGCTTTGACGCCAGCTGGGCTTGGGGGAAGTTGTGTGGTTCCACTTATAAAGGCTGGTTTTGTTGATTGGATTGTCTCAACGGGAGCAAATTTATACCATGATATACATTTCTCAATAGGGCATAATCTCCATCGTGGGACTCCTTTCGTCGATGACAGAATTTTAAGAAAAGAAGGGGTTATAAGAATTTACGATATTTTATTTGATTACAAGGTTTTGCTGTCAACGGATGAATTTATAAGAGAGGTTTTGAAGCAACCCGAGTTTCAAAAAGAGATGGGCACAGCCGAATTCCACCATTTGCTTGGGAAATATGTGCGGGCGAGGGAAAAGGCGCTTGGAATTAGGGATATAAGCATTCTCTCGGCTGCATACGAATATGGTGTCCCTGTTTACGTTTCTTCACCTGGGGATAGTTCGATTGGGATGAATGTTGCTGCTATGGTTTTAAATGGATATAAAATAAAAATTGATATCTCAAGAGATGTTAATGAGACAGCGGGGATTGTTTATTGGGCAAAGTCGACAGGTGGTAAAAGTGCGGTTTTAATTTTTGGCGGTGGCTCACCGAAGAATTTTTTGCTCCAAACAGAACCTCAAATCCAAGAAGTGCTTGGAATAGATGAAAAGGGGCATGATTATTTCCTACAGATTACAGATGCTAGACCTGATACAGGTGGTTTATCTGGCGCGACCCCTTCTGAGGCGGTAAGTTGGGGTAAGGTTGATCCTGATAAATTGCCCGATGCTGTTGTGTGTTATACCGATTCGACGATAGCGATGCCGATTCTTACTTCTTATGCTCTTGCGAAGAGAAAGCCGAGAAAACATAAAAAGCTTTATTATAAACTTGATGAATTGGTTGAAAATTTGAAAAACGCACATTTAAGGGCGCTTTCAAAGGGGAAAGTAAAAATATAGATTTATTTTTAGGGCAAATAAAAACAAAACTTAAAAATGGAGGTTAAAATGCATCACAGATTTCAGCAACTTCAAGAATTTGTTAATTCGCTTGAAGACGATTTTAGAAAATTTTATGAGAAAGGTGTAATGTCGGCTGGAACTCGCTTGAGGAAGAAAATGCAGGAGTTGAGGAAACTTGCCCAGGAAGTTAGGATGGAGATACAGCAAATCAAGCAAGAGAAAAAATCTGCAAAGAAAGCAGAAAAAGCGGAAGGGTCTGGCGAATAAAGTGTCTTTTTAGACAAGCGTTATGTGTGTTATCTCTGCTGGGCAGTTTAACCGTATTGGTAAACCGACAGTGCCAGCTCCGCGTGTGATATACAGGTGAGAATCGCCAAGTTTATAGTGTCCTGCTACAAATTTTGAGACGAGCGTTGCTGGAGTTATATATGTGTCGTCTATTTTTGCAAAAACTATTTGACCGCCATGTGTATGTCCTGAAACGGTTAGTTGTATTTGGCTTTGCGCAAATCTTGGGAAGTCATAAGGTTTATGTGAAAGGAGGATTTTGATTTCTTCATTTTTAACATTTTTCATTGCTCTATCGAGGTCTGCACCATATCTAAGGTCATCAATACCGATTATAAAGATTCTTTCCCCGTTGATTTCAATTTTTTCGCTTTCATTTCTTAAAACTCTTATCCCATTTTCTTCGATTATTTTCGCTATCCTTTGCGGTTGCCTTGAGAAAAACTCGTGGTTTCCGAGAGTTGCAAAAATCCCATATTTTGACTTTAAATTTTTGAAAACATTTATGAAAGGATAAATCTCATCTAGGTCCGATGTTATGAAATCGCCGGGCATAAGAATCAAATCAGGTTCAAGTGAATTTAAAACTTCACAATGAAGCCTCATATTTTCTTCAGTCATAAAGATTCCAGAATGGATATCGCTTATCAACCCGATTGTCAAGCCCTTTATTTCATCTGGTAGATTTTTAATTTTTATTTTTACTCTTTCAACTTTAAGGTCATTTCTTGCTATTGTTCCGATTGTCGAGTTGGTGAAAGCATATGCTGATATTCCAATTAATGTTGTGCGTAAAAATTCACGTCTTGATTTATTTAGTTTGGTTTGGTTCCGGCGCAGTTTTTTTGATATAAGGTTTACGGGTGAAGCGACTAACTTGGCTATCATAATTACGATAAATATAAAGATAGTTGCCCCTTGCCATATTGCGAGGGGATAGATAAACAATGGTGAACTTGTGACGATTTGTATTTTTACAAATCTGTTGATGAACAACAACAAAACAGGAAGATTAAAGAGTATGAATATGAAGGGTATCGCTTTTGAAAATTTTTGCAGTTTAGTTGTTTTTATATAAGTGTTCAATTTTTTGCATAGATAAGTTTGAATTCCAAGGATAAGTAAAAGCATCGAGGTGGCAAAGATAAACATCATTGATGGTTTCAAGTTTTTAAAGAATTTAAAAGGAGCCAGTGTAAATTCCAAATTTTGATTTGCATTCTTTGGGAAAATTTTTTATATTTTTTGCGAAATTTCAATCCCGCCTGAGGGCAGGTAGCTCAGTCGGTAGAGCAACGGCCTGAAAAGCCGTGTGTCCGCGGTTCGATTCCGCGCCTGCCCACTTTACACCTTCAATTGAATTTTCCCGCAATGAGAGAAGAATTTACCCGCTTGACAATGATTTCAAGATTTTATACATTTTAGCAAATACAACTCAAAGGGAGATTTGTCATGAAGAATTTAAAATCTTTCCTTATTATTCTTTTGTCTTCAATTTCCGCAACTCTTTCAAATTTAAATTCTCAGGAATTGGGTAAGGTTAGTTCTGAAATGCTTTTTGGGAAATACTTTGCTAAAACGATTGCTTATTATGATAAGGCGGTGCTTATCGGTGAAATGTTAAAAGTGCCATCCGAAAGGAAGCAAAAATATTTTGCCTTTTTGCTTGAAAGGCAAATCAAACTACCGAGGTTTTACTGGGAAAGTTTGCCAGTGGAAGTGGTCTCAAATTTTACTGAGGTTTGTTCGCACAAAAAATATGGTTCAGTGGATGAGTTAAAAAAAGATGTTGAACATTATCTCGCCCCAGAGCTTATAAAGATACTTGACATCAACAAAGAAATTAGGGCTCTTGAACTTGTCACTGAGGCTGAAAGAAACAGTTTCATAGCAACTAAAGCGAAATCGCTCGGTATATCAGCTGAAAAAGTTGAGCGTATTATGAACTCGGGATATGTTGTCGTACCATTTATTGAAAAATATGCCACATCAAAAGATACCATTGTTAAAACCGTTGAAGTTGATGGCAAGCGTAAGGAGATACGCGTTCCAGCAATAAAGGTTGCACTTCAAGGTGGATTGGTATTTTTTAAAGTTAATTTTAAAGATAACCAATACTCAGTTAAACCAGATTTCGCAATTGATAAAGATGGTGAAAGTATTTTTGAAATAAAGGGTGGGAATGAGGCAGCTGCTGAGGACACTGCGTTTATGAATGTGGTTTCCAGCGTTATTTATGGGTTTGAACTTACTATGAGAAATATTTTCAAGTTATATGCTCCGATTTCCGAGGTAGGGTTCAATAACGTGAGTTTTCCGCTTGGTAAAAAGGAAGGAATTAAAATCGACGATGGTTTTGATGTTGTTGAAATGGTTGAGCAACCCAACGAGGGGATAAAACTTCGAAGAGTTGGATTTGTTCGCGTCACAAGGGTTGCAGATAACACAAGACGAAGCAGATTCAGTAGGGCGCAAATTATAATTGGTGGCGTATTTTGGGGTAGGTTAGAGCGTGGAATGATGGTTGAAGAAAGACCAAGATTTCCTTTCGATTTTGTTTTTGCTGGGTATCTTTCACCTGTAGGAATCGAAGTGGGTAAATTTGGGCTAAGAAGCAAAGTCGATGATATGCTTAGAGGAGTGGACAATGACACACTTGAAATAAAATCCGTTGGTAAATTTGCGTATACCGGGAGGTTTAACTTTAATTTAAATCTTAGCAACATTGGAAATCTTCAATCGCCCCAGATTTGGTTAATTTTAGGAGTTAGTTTTGGTGCTATTCCGCTTAAAGCGAAATTTTTTGATAAAGATGTTAAGGCTGCTGTGTTTGGTTCGTTTAATCTTAGTTTGATGAAAAAATTTTATTTTAGAAGACTTGCCCTTGCTTTTGAATCTGGAGTAAGTCTTTCAAATTTTGAATTTTCAATCGAGAAAAAAATAGATTCAGATTCGGTTAAATATGCGTTAAGCCCAAGCAAATGGTTCTTTGGTGGGGTTGCAGGAGCTGGGTTTGAATTTGTTCTAAGTCCCGATGTAAATATTGGGGGCAAGGCGTATTATCAGATAACTCCGAAAACGAATGAATGGTCATTTTTAAGAAAGGTCGGGGACAATGAGAAAAGGAGAGCGATAAGGCTTAACAGTGTTAGTTTATCCGGTTTCGCATTTCAGTTTTATATCAACATAAGCATTAAGAACTTCGCAAGGGTCAAAAAGTTTAAAGACTAAATTGCAAAATTTTCTTTTTTTGTTTAAATTTTTGACGAGACTACAACGAGCTTGAAACATGATCGTTAAAGTTAACAACATATGTTTTAGTTATGATCGCAATCCCGTTCTTAGAAATATAAGTTTTGAAGTTGGGCAGGGTGAGTTTGTTAGCTTGATTGGTCCAAATGGTTCGGGGAAGACGACCTTGCTCAAAATTTTAATGCGCTTGCTCATTCCGAACAAAGGGGAAGTGTTAATTTTCAATCGAAATTTAAATTCCTATTCGCTTAAGGAGATAGCCAGGATTATCGGATTTGTTCCTCAGGATAATTTTTTTGCATTTCCTTATACGGTGATGGAAGTTGTTTTGATGGGCAGGACGCCGTATCTTCGTGGAATTGGTTTTGAAAGTAGCGAAGATATCGAGATAGCTCTTGAAGCGATGGAATTGACGAATATAAAAGAGCTTGCGGATAAACCAGTTACTTCTTTATCCTTTGGGGAAAGACAGATGGTTTTGATAGCTCGGGCGCTTGCGCAAAAGCCGAAGATAATTTTGCTTGACGAACCAAATGCACACCTTGATATTTTGCATCAAATTGAAACATTTTCACTTCTCAAAACTCTCGCTCGTGAAAGAAACACTTCTATAATCTCGGTTTCACATGATTTAAATCTCATATCCTCATACAGCGACAAAGTCATACTCTTATCAAAAGGGCAGATTTACGCAATCGGTAAGCCTGACATTGTTTTAACTGAGGAAAACATCAAAGATGTTTACGGAACAGATGTGCTTGTAGATTTAAATCCAGCAACGGGTACACCCAGAATTACTCTTTTGCCTGACAAAATCGGGCAATCCGCGGATAAATTAAAAAACAAAAAGGAGCCAAAACATGAACATCTTTGAACTTATCCAAAAACATGGGCATGAGCAGGTTGTTTACTGTTATGATGATTCAACGGGATTAAAAGCAATAATTGCTATTCATAGCACAATTCTCGGACCCGCACTTGGTGGAGTTAGAATGTGGAAATATGAAAATGAAGACGACGCACTTCTTGATGTCCTTCGCCTTTCGAAGGCAATGACTTATAAAGCAGCGGTCGCTGGGCTTAATCTTGGTGGTGGAAAGGCAGTTATAATTGGTGACCCGCAAGCACAGCGAAATGAGGCGCTTTTTAGAGCATTTGGAAGATTTGTGCAGAGTTTGGGCGGAAGATATATAACAGCCGAAGATGTTGGAACAGATGAAAAAGTTATGGAGTGGATTTATTCGGAGACTAAATTCGTCACGGGCATCCCTGAATCACTGGGTGGAAGTGGGAACCCAGCTCCAGTGACAGCTTATGGGGTTTATGTTGGAATTAAAGCATGTGTTAAGGAAGTTTATGGGAACGAATCGCTTGCTGGGAAAAAAGTAGCTATTCAAGGGGTCGGACAAGTTGGAAAATTTTTATGTCAATATCTTATGAAAGATGGAGCAAAAATTTATATAACAGACATCGTGCCTGAAAAGGTTAAACGATGCCTTGAAGAGTGCAAAGCTGAGTTTGTCGAGCCGGATAAGATTTGCGATGTTGATGCTGATATCTTCGCACCTTGCGCACTTGGTGGCATAATAAATGACGAAACAATACCGCGTTTCAAGTTCAAAATCATCGCAGGTGGTGCAAATAATCAATTGCTCGATGAAGATAAACATGATAGAATGCTTATGGAGCATGGTATTCTTTACGCTCCCGATTATGTCATAAATGCTGGTGGTTTAATAAATGTGGGCAGAGAGGTTGAAGGCTACAGCAAAGAACACGCAATGAGAAAAGCCGAGGGAATTTATGATACTCTTATGAGAGTTTTCGAAATTTCTAAAAAGGAGAAAATCCCAACTCACGTTGCCTCAGCAAGAATAGCTGAGGAAAGAATCATGAGCGCATTTAAGATAAGGAAAATTTCACTCGACCTGACAAAAGCCTCGCTTGAAAGAAGATATCATAGTTAAAATAGGGTTAGCCCATCCTATTTGGGATGGGCTTTTCAAAATCTTAAAAGGGACGGATTCTATAGAAAAGGAAATACCAAATAGCGGATTTAAAGAAGTGGTTTTTAAAAGAAGGTTGGCTCGCGAAAGAGTTCTCCAAATGCTTTATGCTTATGAACTTTCTGGCAATACAGCTGAATTTATACTTTCAGACCTTTTTTCAGAGTTTCAATCTGATAAGGAAACTTACGAGTTTGGTAAATCCTTGTTTTTGAACGTGATTAAATATGCTGATGAACTCGATAGAATGATTGCGAGTAAAATAAAAAATTGGGAGATCGATAGGCTTGCCTTAATTGATAAAATTGTTCTGAGAATGGGGGTTTGCGAGCTTAAGTATTATCCCGAGATTCCGCCCAAGGTGACGATAAATGAAGCAATTGAGCTTGCAAAAAAATTTAGTAGTGAGAAAAGCGGTAAGTTTGTAAATGGGGTCCTTGACGCAATTTACAACGAGCTTAAAGAAACGGGACAACTTTTTAAACAAGGTAGGGGATTGATCGATAAAAGTTTCAGAAAAGAACGAGATTGAGGGTGGGGAATAAACTTAAGATTTTTATTTGGACGCTTTTTGATTTCGCAAATACATCTTTTTCTGTTTTAATCTTAACGACCGCTTATTCAGTTTACTTCAGGGAAATTGTTGTCGAGAATTCAGCGATTGGAGATTTTCTCTGGGGTCTTGCTTTCAGCATTTCAATGTTTATAGTTGCCTTGATTTCTCCATTCCTTGGGGCAATGGCTGATTACAGCTCAAATAAAAAGTTTTTTCTTTTCATCTTTACATATCTTTGCATTGTATCAACTGGGTTGATGTTCTTTGTAGAAAGAGGGGATATAGTTTTGGGTATGGTTTTACTTATACTTGCGAACATCGGGTTTGAAGGTGGTCTTGTTTTCTACGATGCTTTTCTTCCTGAGATAACGAGCGAAAGAAGCTATGGAAGGGTTTCGGGATATGGTTTCGCAATGGGTTATATTGGTTCATTTATTTCTTTACTTTTTGCGTATCCTTTTTTAAAGGGTGAGTTTACATCGGAAAATATGATTAATGTTAGGTTTAGCTTTGTGGTTGCGTCTTTGTTTTTTCTTATGTTTTCACTGCCATTCTTTCTTTTGATAAAAGAGAGGGAAATCGAACGCCCCAAAGACATCTCCTATTTTAAGATTGGACTTGAGCGGGTGAAATCAACATTTCGAAACGCGACAAAATATAAAAACATTGGAAACTTTCTTCTCTCTTATTTTATCTATGCGGATGGGATAAACACGGTAATAATTTTTGCTTCGATTTTTGCAAGGCATACATTGAATTTTTCTCTTGTGGAAATATTAACATTTTTCCTTTCGGTTCAATCTACCGCGATACTCGGCTCGGTCATATTTGGAATAATAGCTGATAGCATAGGTCAAAAAAAGACATTAAGCATTACGCTCCTTATGTGGGTTGCGACTGCTATAGGAGCATATTTTTGCACTGATAAAATAAGTTTTTACATAATTGGCTTCATTGCAGGTGCTGCAATGGGTTCATCTCAATCCACAAGTCGGAGTTTGATGTCAAAAATAATTCCGCCCGAAAAGAAAACGGAATTTTTCGGGTTTTATTCTTTCTTTGGGAAATCCTCAGCAATACTCGGTCCCCTTGTTTTTGGATTTGTCTCATCGCTCACTGGAAGTCAAAGGATAGCGGTTATTTCTGTAGCTTTCTTCTTTGTAGTTGGCTTGGTTCTCCTTCAAAGAGTGAGGGAGGAAAGGTTTAAAGGCTGATTTATTTTGTTATCTCACCAATTATAAACGGGATTTCATTTAATGATTTTAGCTCACTTATGATTTTGTCCGCTTCGTTTTTGTCAACTATTAAAATTAAACCAACGCCGAGATTGAACGTTCTTCTCATATCTTCCTCTGGTACATTTCCGAGCCTTTGAATAAGATTGAATATTGCTGGTCTTTCCCACGAATTCCAATCTATCTTTATTTTTAGAGTTTCTGGGACCACCCTCTTCGTGTTTCCGATAATGCCCCCGCCTGTTATATGTGCCATTGCGTGAATGTTAAATTTATCGAGAAGATTTGAAATCGGCTTGAGGTATGAGCGATGAATTTTTAAAAGTTCTTCAGCAAGTGTCGTGTTTAATTCGGGAATAAATTCATCTATTTTAAATTTTTCAAGCAAAATCATTCGCGCAAGCGAATATCCATTTGTGTGAAGTCCGGTTGAGGGTAAAGCTATCAGAATATCGCCATCTTTTACTTTGTCCCCCTTTATAATTTTTTCTTTTTCAACTATTCCAATAATTGTTCCCGCTAAATCGTACTCACCTTCTTGATAAAATCCCGGCATCTCAGCGGTTTCACCTCCTATCAAAGCGCAATTATTTTCCTCGCACGCTTTTGCAAGTCCATATATTACCTGTTCAGCGACATTTATGTTTAACTTTCCAGTTGCAAAATAATCAAGAAAAAAGAGAGGTTTCGCTCCGCAAACAAGTATATCGTTTACGCAATGATTAACCAAATCTTGCCCAATGGTGTCGTGCTTATTTACAAGAAATGCAATCTTAAGTTTCGTTCCAACCCCATCCACGCTTGAAACAAGCACAGGATGTTTATATTGTTCAAACTTTGCCTCGTAAAAAGCCCCAAATAAACCAATATCTGTGAGAACTTGGTCGTTAAAAGTTTTTCTGGCTAATGGTTTTATTTTTTGAATGAGTTTTTCGGCAAGATCAATATCGACGCCTGCATCTTTATAAGTTTTCATGTTTTTTAAATTGTTTGTTTAAATAAAAAAGCCCGACCCTTAACTTGGTCGGGCTTTAGGGAATTATAACCCGAATCTCTCGTAGTTAATTCTGATATATTGCTGCCATTTTTCCGGTACCTCCGCTTCTGGAAAGATTGCTTCAACGGGACATTCTGGTTGACAGGCACCGCAATCAATACATTCTTGTGGATGAATATAAAGTTGCATCTTTTTCTCTCGCATCTCTTTCAAATGCTCCTCGTTCGTGACATCATAGCCTTCTGGACCGTAGATGCAGTTTACGGGGCAGACTTGAACGCAGGCGGTATCGCAAACGCCCACGCAGGGTTCCGCAATGATGTACGCCATTGAGGTTCTCCGAGTTTGTTTTTAATTTTGCATTAAAAATTTAAGAATAAAAATGTTTTTGAAAATTGACTTTTGTCAAATCATTGTGATTTTATCTCCGTCCAAAACCTATCCAAAAGTTTTGTCACCGGACCGAGGTCTTTCATAAGTTCGAAATTTTTTAGTGTTTCTTCATCTGGGTATCTTTCTTTTGTTAAATATTTTGGGTTGATAAATTTCTTCGCGGATTCATTTACGGTCGCATAGCCTGAATATTCGCTCACCTTTGCGCTCATTTCTGGTTTGAGAAAAAAATTGATAAAAACATATGCGTTTTCAACGTTTTCTGCGGATTTTGGTATTGCAAAATTGTCTATCCACAATGTTCCACCCTCTTTTGGAAGTATATAAACTATGTTTGAATTTGATTCGGATATTTTCACGAGTTGACCGCTCCAGCCGTGGGCAATCCAAACGTCTCCAGATAAAATTGCTTGGTCAAAACCAGAACTGTTGTATTGTTTGACAATCTTTTTCTGATTGGCTAAAATTTCCTTCGCTTTTAAAAGAATTGATGTGTCTGTTTCATTTATTGAATGCCCGAGAAGTTTAAGAGCCACTGCAAAACATTCCCTCATATCGTCAAGCATTAAAATTTTCCCTTTGTATCTCTCATCAAATAAGACTGACCAAGTTTCAGGTAATTCCCCTGTTTTATCTTTTCTATAGGCGAAACCAGTTGTCCCCCAGAAAAATGGAATTGAAAACTTATTTTCAGGGTCATATTGAAGATTTAAAAAGCGACGATTTATGTGTTTAAGATTTGGGATTTTAGTTTTGTCAATTTCGTGGAGGAGATTTTGTCTGATAAGTATCTGAACCATATAGTCTGAAGGGACAACGACATCATATTTGCTTACGCCAGTTTGTAATTTTTCAAGCAGAGCTTCATTGGAATCGTAAGTATCAAGGTTAACCTTGATCCCTGTCTCCTTTTCAAATTCTTCAATCGCATCTTGCGATAAATAATCCGACCAGATATATACATTTACTTCATTTTTGCTTCTGGAGCATGAGTTCAAACTCAAGATTAAAATTAAAGATAGAACTATCGTTAGAAATTTTACTCTCATTTTGATGCCAACAACCTTTGTGATAAAATTATCGCTACTGTCGTAGTTAGAAACATAATCGTGGAGATGGCGTTTATCTCTGGCGTTATATTTGTTTTCAGCATTGAGTAAATTTGAAGTGGCAGTGTTGTAGAGGAAACACCCGCTACAAATGATGTAATTAAGTAGTCATCGATTGAAAGTGTGAATACGATAAGAGCTGAGGAAATTATGGATGGTAGAAGAAGTGGGAACGTAACTCTCCTTAAAACTTCAAATTCATTTGCCCCAAGATCGAGCGCTGATTCCTCGATTTCCTTTTCAATGTTTTGTAATCTTGCAAGCACGATCAGAATTACATAGGAAATGCTGAAGACGATATGAGCAATTATAACAGTTGTAAATCCAAGTGTAATTTTGATAAATCCAAAAAAGCTAAGCAACGCTCCAGCCAAAACTATCTCGGGGATTATCACGGGCAAATAGATTAAAATTTTAAATGCTTCTTTTAATTTGAAGTCAATCTTTCGCAGTGCGATCGCACCGATAGTTCCAAATAAAGTTGAAAAAAATGTTGAAGCAAGGGCAATGACTATACTATTTTTTAGCGAGTTTAAAAGAATTTTGTTGTTTAGTAGTTTAACATACCATTGGAGCGTAAAACCTTCCCAAATCGTTGTCCATTTTGATTTGTTAAATGAAAGAGCAATTAAAACGAGGATCGGCAAATAAAGAAAAATGTAAACGCAAGCAATGTAAATTTTAAAAAGTAAATCTCGCTGTGAACTTATCATTTCGCCTTTTCAGCTTGCTTTACAGTATCGTCAATCCAATTAAGATAGGAATCGGAACCAGCAATTATTGGGATTGCTATAATTTCTGGAACGGTATATCTGTGTAATTCCCTGACTCGATTTGCGAGTTCGGGAAAGAGGTCTTTTCTTGTTTTGATTATAATAAGGGATTCGAAATCGTCTTCAATGTTATTCTGCCAGAAGTAGATTGAATTGACTTTTTCAACTATATTGCAGCAGGCAGCGAGTTTTTCCTCTACAAGTGTCTTTGAAATTTTTCTCGCTTCAATTACATTTGGGGTTGTCACCAAAACGACGATATAATCAGTCATTTGACCGATACAAAGTTTGTTTTTGCTAAAAGATATCAAGTTCAGTTGATAAGTTCAAGTTAACAAGGCGATGGCTTTAGGTTTATTTGCTTTTTATCCCAAAAGTTTTTAAGTTTATTTAGATTAAATTTAAATAGGTCTTCTGAAATGGCAAGTGAGAAATTAATCGAAAAGGTCCGCAAAGATTTCTCAGCCCATCTAAAGCGTGGTAACCTACGGGCAACGGAACAAAGATATGAGGTTTTAAATTCAATTTTGGAGATGAGCGGTCATTTTGGTGCAGAGGATTTGTTTGTTAAAATGAAAAATGAGGGGAAAAGGGTCTCAAGGGCAACTGTTTATAATACCCTTGAGCTCTTGTTTGAACTTGGCGTGGTTTCAAGACATAAAGTGGGCAATGTTTTCGTTTATGAGAGAGCCTTCGGGAGAGAACATCACGACCATTTAATATGTGTAAATTGTGGGACGATAATTGAATTTAAAAGCGATGAAATCGAAAAAATTCAAGATCAAATATGCGAGAAGTACAAGTTTAAACCGATAAGACATACACATCAAATTTACGGACTTTGTTCAAAGTGCGCGGAAAAGAAAAAATAAAAAAGGGCGAGGTCATGAAATTAAGCGATGCGAGACCGGGGATGGAACTTGAAGTTTATAAACTGCCTGATGATAGCATAAAAGCACATTTTGTTCGTCTTGGTGTCACTGAGGGGACAAAAGTTAAGTGTGCTTATAAATTACCCGGTGGCACAGTTGTTATATCAAAGCGACATCAAGAGATAGCGGTTGGAAGTGAGATAGCGAAAAAAATTATCGTCAAGAAAATCTAAAGGATATCTTTATGCATGCACATAAATCAGCGGAAATCAAGACAGGGAAGGAGTTTAAGAAACTTGTTTTGGTTGGAAATCCAAACGTTGGGAAATCAATTTTTTTCAACTACTTAACTGGGCTTTATGTCGAGGTTTCGAATTACCCAGGGACAACGGTTGAAATTTTAAAGGGTAAGTATAAAAATTTCATTGTATATGATACCCCGGGGATATACGGTCTTTCCTCTTTTAATGATGAAGAGAGGATCGCAAAAAATATAATCATAGATGCTGATGTTATTTTAAATGTTGTTGATGCGGTAAATCTCGAGAGGGATTTATTTCTCACGCTTCAGCTTATAGATACGGGTAAACCTGTTATCGTTGCATTAAATATGATGGATGAGGCAGAACGAAAAAAGATAAAGATAAATGTTGAACGGCTTTCAAAACTACTTGGCGTTCCAGTAATTCCGACGGTTGCCGTTAAACAGATTGGTTTTGACAAACTTGTTAATGCAATTGAAAATGCCTGCATAGGGAATAGGGATAAAAAACTTCTCGATAAAATTTTATTTGTTTCGAGAAAATTCAATATAAGTGAAATTGAATCTCTGTTGCTTGTTGAGGGAGATTCGGAAACGGTTGATAAACTTAAAACAAAGTTTGATGGTGAAATTTATAACTATGATGAGCGCGAAAAGGTTTATATCGAGCGGAGGAACAGGGTGAATCAGATTGTTGCTGAGGTTGTAAGCATTGACACTGCCGGCGGAAGAATTTCTGGACTGATAGGTAGAATTGCAATGCATCCTATATTTGGTATAGTTTTTATTGGTCTTGTTCTGTATTTGGCGTATTTGATAATTGGGAAGTTGATAGCTCAGGACCTTGTTGATTTCACTGAAAATAAAATCGGCGTGCAAATTTACGAGTATAATGTCAAAAGATTCGTCGCAAATTATTTTCCTGTTGAAATAAATGTTAATGTCATTGGTGAGGATGATGAAATAGTCGATAGCAGAAGTTTTATCTTTGAACGTGGTTTAAAAAAATCGCCGGAGCTTTTAAGTGAATTACAAAATTTTGTCAGGGGTAAAAATGTAGAATATGAGTTCAACTTCAAGAATCCGATCTTGGTTATATTTTTTGGTGAGTTTGGAGTTTTGACTATGACGGTCAGATATCTCCTGTTTTTGCTTTTGCCTCTTGTCGTGGGATTTTATCTTATGCTTGCGATACTTGAAGATAGCGGATATTTACCACGTCTTGCAACCTTCGTTGATAAATTGATGAATTATATTGGGCTAAATGGTAAGGCAATTATTCCGACAATTCTTGGTTTTGGTTGTGTGACGATGGCTACTATAACTACGCGTCTTCTCTCGACGACCAGGGAGAAAAGGATAATGACAGCAATTTTACAGATAACTATTCCATGTTCAGCGCAATTAGCCGTTATAACAACGCTTCTTATGAGAGCTGGATTTAACGCTATCTTGACTTACATCTTGGTTATGTTTTCTGTTTTCGTTTTTGTTGGTGTCGTTTTAAATAAAATTTTGCCGGGTGGAGCAACCCCGCTTCTTATAGATTTACCGCCGATGAGGATTCCGCGAATTGATAACCTTATTAGAAAGACATGGATGAGAACATTTTACTTTATTAAGGAAGCGGGAATGTGGTTTTTCATTGGTGCATTTGCTATTGGAGTTATGCAAGTTACGGGTTTGCTTGATAAGTGGATACAACTTCTTTCACCATTAACTGTAAGTTGGTTACAGTTGCCTGCCGAGGCATCAAGAGCTTTTATAATGGGAATCGTTAGAAGAGATTTTGGCGCAGCTGGATTTTATTCGCTTGATTTAACACCTATGCAAACAGTTGCAGGGCTTGTAACAATTACATTGCTTGTTCCTTGTATAGCTTCGTTAATGGTTATGTTAAAAGAAAGAGGTGTGGTGGAAGGTTTGATAATTTGGATTTCAAGTTGGGTTGTAGCATTCACAGTTGGTGGTATAGTTTCACAAATTTTAATTTAAACACCTCTGGCAGTAGGGGACCAAATGTATTTATGCATTTGGAGCTGAAATCTAACGGGAAGTTTATCTTCAAGTATCCATGTAGCAAGTGTAACAGGTTCAATTTCTCCAAACACAGGTGAGAATAGAACTGTTCCAACTCTTTCAAAAAGATTAAATCTTTTGATTATTTCTTTAGCCCATTCATAATCAGCGCGATCTTTTACAACGAATTTTACTTCGTCTTTTTTTGAAAGGTGATCGATGTTTTCCCATCTATTTCTGTGGCTCATTTTGCTTCCGGGGCATTTTATATCCATTATTATGTGGGCTCTTGGGTCGACCTTGCTTATATCTCTATGTCCTCCGGTTTCAAGCAAAACGATGAAATTCTCTTCGCATAATTTTTCAATTAATTTCAGCGTATTTTCTTGAAGAAGTGGCTCTCCCCCTGTTATTTCAACGAGATTACAATTATACGACTTCACCTTTTCTATAATTTCTTCAATTGTCATATCAACACCTTCATAGAAGGCATATTCAGTATCGCACCACACACACCTTAGATCGCAATATGTTAACCTAACAAAGACACAGGGGAAGCCCATCCAACTTGATTCACCCTGTATGCTGAAGAAGATTTCATTTACAGTAAGTATGTTTTCAGGTTTATTTGTCTTCATCATTCTTGGTAAATTGCGGAGTATTTTTCAGTTTCCCATATTTCAACTGAATCAATTTCGATATTTTTGTATTCTGTTAGTTTTGACTTTATCTCCTCATAGAAAAACCTTGCCAGGTTTTCGGCGGTTGGTTGAATTTGAGTAAATGGTGGTATGTCGTTAAGGTGATAGTGGTCAAGCTTTTTAATTACCTCGTTCAAAATTTGAGATAATTTTTTGAAGTCTATAGCCATTCCAAAGTTGTCGAGTTCTTTCGCTTTGACTGTAACTTTAACATTCCAATTGTGCCCGTGTAGGCGACCGCATTCGCCTGGATAATCTTTGATTATGTGTGAAGCCGAAAATTTTTTCTGAACGGAGATTTTATACATGGTTTTAGTAAACTATTTTTTTGATATCTTTATCCTTGCCAAAAATTAGCAATTCATCATCTGTTTCAATTTTCGTATCTGGGTCAGGAACACCTATCGCTTTTTCATTTTTTATAACCGTTACAAGTAAAACATTATAATTTTTTCTCAACTCAAGCTCGCGGATTGTCTTTCCCACAAAATTTTTAGGCGCCCTTATCTGTACTATTTCATAATCTTTTGCAATCTCAAAAAACTCAATTAGACCTTCACTTAAGAGTAGTTTTGAAAGTCGCTTTGCAACTTCTTCTTCCGGCGTGATTATCTCCTCTTCTTTTATACCTATGCTTTTTAAAATTTTTTTATGAATTTCTTCATTCGCCCTTGCGATTATTCTTTTGACGCCAAGCTCTTTTAGCAACACGCAGGTTAAGAGTAGGGCTTCAAAATTTTCTCCAATTGTAACGATAACAGCGTCGGTGTCTTTTATCCCAAATCTTTCAAGTTCCTTTATGTCTGTGCTGTCAAACTTTACAGCTGTGATGTTTGGATGGTTGATTTCATTTATCTTTTCCTCACTTATATCAATTGCGAGCACTTCAGCTCCTGATTCCGCAAGTTCAGTAGCGAGATTTTTGCCAAATGTTCCAAGCCCAATTACGGTAAATCTTTTCATTGGTTATGTTACAAGTACATTTTCTTTTTGAAGTTCATAGCGTTTTTTCTCAATTTTTCCGAAAAGCGCAAATGAAAAAACAAGTGCTCCTACTCTCCCAATAAACATCATTGTAATGATAATCAACTTGCCTAAAATTGTCAAATTGGGTGTTATCCCTCTGCTTAATCCGACGGTTCCAAATGCCGAGACAGTTTCAAAATATATGTCAATTAAATTTGCGGTTTTTTCCGTTAAAGTGAGAATAAATGTGGCTGTTAGTATAAAAAGAATAGAAAGCAATCCCGATGCAAACGCTCTTGATATGCTTTCCTCGTTTATCTGTTTATTAAAAATTTCAACTCTTTCACTGCCTTTTACCATTGACCAAATTTTTAAAATGATCAAAGCAAAGGAAGTTGTTTTAATCCCGCCACCAGTTGAACCAGGCGATGCACCTATCCACATAAGCAACATTATAAATAATGCCGTTGTGATGCTGATTTTCGAAATGTCAATCGTGTTAAATCCCGCAGTCCTTGGCGTCACAGCTTGAAAAAAAGCGTGGATAACTTTCCCGAATAAAGGTTCAGCCTTCAAAGAATTGTTAAACTCGAGGATAAAAAAGAAAAGCGTCCCGAAGACTATCAAAATAACTGTTATTGAAATTGTCAATTTTAAGTGAAGGCTAAAGATAACCTTTTGGGGTGGGATTTTATTTTTTAGGAATTTAATTTTTCTCAGCATTTTTAAGAACGGTTTTTCAATTGATTCGCTCAAAACCAAGAAGCCAAGTCCACCGAGTATAAAGAGGGTTGCTATTGTAAGGATTGCGGGTGCATTATCTTTTATTTGCATTAAATTATTTGAGAAAGTTGAAAACCCTGCATTGCAAAAAGCGGAAATCGAATGAAAGATTGAGCAAAAAATTTTATCGGTTTCGTTTTTGAAAATTGAATCTGGAAGAAAGTTGTAGAGTGCAAATGCTCCAATTGCTTCAATTGAAAATGTCAGAAGAAGAATTCTTATTATGGTTGACGAAATCTTGGATAAATTTCTTTCGCTAAAAATTTCGCTAAACATAAATCTTTCCTTTATTCCCAGTCCGCCGTTTAAAAGAAGCATAAAAAATGTTGTAAATGTCATTATTCCAAGTCCACCGATCTGAATTAAAAGCATTATAATTAACTGCCCGAACTTTGTGAAATGTTTTCCTGTGTCAACCACAGTTAATCCTGTTACGCATACAGCACTTGTTGCGGTAAAGAGCGCATCAATTATTGAAATCCCAGTGTGCGTTGCTTTCGGAAGAAGAAGTAGCAAAGTTCCGGCGAGGATCAAAATCATGAAGCTTATCACAAGAAGTCGCGCAGGGTGAATCGATTTTTGAATTAACCTTTGACTGTATCTTATTGTTTTTAAGGCGATGTCAAGGGTGAGGTAAATTTGTGCAGAGGCAATATATATTCTCGTAAGCATTTTGATGTCAATTGTGTATGGCTCCCTGAAGTAGAATAAAAATCCGATACTTTGAAGTATGATTAAAAATGTTAAGATGAACTCGATCCATTTCTTGCGAAGATAGTTAAGAGGTTTTGGATTTATAACCAATTTTGAGAGGTTAAAAAAGACGAAATAGAAAATTGCAATCAAGTTAAATTGTTGTATAACCCGTTTGACTGAATCGTTAATATAGAAGCCATATTCGATTATAAGGGTTGCTATAACAGAGCCAGCGACGATGAACATCAATTTGTCAAGTATATTAGCAAACTTTTCGAGCTTAGCTTGAGGTTTTAAATCCAATTTTGAGAATTGGTTTTTATTTTGATAGAGTGGAAATGGCAAGATAAGCCAGAAGGGATGCCCCGTATTTCATCGCTTCTTCATTTATTGTGAACTTTGAGCTGTGTATGTCAAATTTTGAATTTTTGTCCCCTGCACCAAGCCATATAAAACAACCTGGGACCTTTTGGAGATAATATGCAAAGTCTTCGGCTCCCATGACAGGTTTTGCTTCAAATACTTTATTTTTTCCAAAAAGTTCAATTGCTTTTTCTTTTACGAATCTTGTGGTTTCTGGATCATTCATCAAAACTGGGTAGCCTTGACTAATTTTTAATTCATAATCAGCCCCATAAGCCGAAGTTACCCCGTGTAAAATTTGATTTATCATTTGCCATGCATTTTCGCGCCACTCTTCATTCATCGTTCTAAGTGTTCCGGATATTGTGACCTCGTCCGGGATTATATTTGTTGCTGTCCCAGCGTGGATTGAGCCAATTGTCAGAACTCTTGGTTCGATGGGGTCGAAAAATCTGCTTACAATTTTTTGCAATGCGAGGACGATTTCTGCTGCGATTACTATTGGATCAATTGTAAAATGAGGGCGAGCACCGTGCCCGCCTTTCCCTTTAACTTTAATGTAAATCTCATCAGCAGATGCCATAAGAGGTCCTTCTTTGACGAAAATTGTCCCGGGTTTTGCGTCTGGGCGGACATGAAGACCGAAGATATAATCAACTTTTGGATTGTTGAGCACACCTTCTTTTATCATTTGATTTGCCCCGCCGGGATTTTTCTCTTCACTTGGTTGGAAAATAAATTTAACCGTTCCGTTTAGCTCACTTTGAAATTGTTTTAGTATCATCGCTGTGCCGAGAACCATTGCGGTATGCGCATCATGTCCACAAGCATGCATTTTCCCAGGAACTTTTGAGGAAAAAGGTAAACCAGTTTGTTCTTGTATTGGTAGGGCATCCATATCGGCGCGCAATGCAACAACTTTTCCTTTCTTTGAGCCTTCAAGGATACCAACTACGCCCGTTTTAGCGATCTCTGTTTCAACTTTTAAACCAAGTGATTTAAGTGTTTGCGCTACAAGTTTTGATGTTTTATATTCTTCATAAGCAAGTTCTGGGTATTGATGAATTTTCCTTCTTATCAGGACCATTCTGGGGAAAAATTTTTCAGCGAGGTGAAAAATTTTGTCTTTAACTTGTTGATTCATTTTTTTGATTTTGTCGCTTTCTTTTTTGACTTTGGTTTTTGTTTTTCGGTTTGCTCGGTATCTTGCACTGCTTCCTGCTGTGTTGATAATGGCTCTGATAGTTGAACAAGGTTTGGAGTTGGTTTAGGGCTTTGATACATTAATGGTTCATTTAGGTTCAGGTATGGGTTTAAAACTTTCTTCTTTTTTAATTCTCTTGCTCTTACAACTTCATACATTATTAAGGCACCTGCGACGGATGCATTTAATGATTCAACTTTTCCGTACATTGGTATTTTTACAAGGAAGTCACATTTCTGTTTAGTTAGAAATCTTAGACCACGTCCTTCGTTTCCTATTACGATTGCAACTGGCATTGTATAATCGATCTCGTAGTAAAATTTTGAAGCGTTTGCGTCTGCACCGACGATCCATATTCCTTTTTCTTTTAACTCATCAAGAGTTTGGGCGAGATTTGTGACTTTCGCTATTCCGACGTGGGCAACTGCACCTGCGGAAGTGCGTGCCACGGTTGAGTTTATAATTGCAGTATGATGCTTTGTAGTTATAATTCCGTGAACCCCTGCGCATTCGGCGGTTCTGACGAGCGCTCCGAAGTTTTGTGGATCAACTATTTCATCAAGTATTAAAATGAAAGGTGGTTCGTTTTTTTCTTTTGATACATTTAAAATATCATCAACGCTTATATATTTTGCCTCGCTTATAATTGCGATAACTCCCTGGGTTGCTATGTCGCTTGCCAGTTCACGGAATCGTTGCTTATTCAATTCGACAAATGGTACGCCTTTTTTGCGCGCAAGATTTTTGATCTTGTCAATTTGACTTCCCCTTATTCCATGGAGAAGATAAATTTTTTCGATCATCACGCTTTGTGATTTCAGCGCTTCAATGACGGGTTGACGACCCGCTATCAACTTCGGTTTAGTTTCTTCCTGTTCCTGCATTTGAATATTTTCTCTTTCCATATCCATAACTTTTTATCTCCCCGGTTTCTTTTATTTTTAATTTTGATTAAAGCCTAAAATTAGAATGGTTCGCTTATTCCGTAGCGCTTTAACTTAAGATATAGTGTTTTTAAACTGATACCAAGAATTTCTGCTGTTTTTGACTTGTTCCAATTATTCGCTTTTAAAACATTTTCGATGTGGATTTTTTCAAGTTCTGCAAGTGAAAGGGTATTCACAGGTTTTCGCACAAGTTTTGCGTAGTAATCTTCTTTAAGTTCAGGTTTTAAAGCCAAGTCTTCAGGTTTTATTATGTCGTCTTTAGCAAGTATCGCTGCTCTCTCAACTACATTTTCAAGTTCTCGGATATTCCCCGGCCAGTCGTAGTTTAACAAAATTTGCATCGCCTCAGGGCTAATTTTTTTTCTTCCACGTGTCTTTTTGTTGAGGAAATATTCAACAAGAAGTGGGATATCTTCTTTCCTCTCTCTTAGAGCGGGAAGACGGATTGTTATAACATTTAACCTATAAAGCAAATCTTCTCTGAAGTTTCCCTTCTTAACTTCTTCGTTTAAATCTTTATTCGTAGCCGAGATTATTCTCACATCAACTTTTAAAATGTTGTTTCCGCCAACTCTTCTAAACTCTCCAGTTTCAATAAATCTCAATAGTTTCGGTTGAACATATTGACTTAAATCGCCAATCTCATCAAGAAACAAAGTCCCTCCATTTGCAATTTCTACGAGCCCTGGTTTTGATGTATGGGCGTCTGTAAAGGCGCCTTTTTCATAGCCAAATAACTCTGATTCAAGAAGCGTGTCTGGGATCGCAGCACAGTTTATTGTGACAAATGGTTTATGCTTTCGCAAGCTGTTTTTGTGTATGAGACGAGCTATGATTTCTTTTCCGGTTCCACTTTCACCGTAAATTAAAACTGTCGTGTCGGTTCCAGCTACTCGTGCAACGATGTCAAGAACATCTTTAAATACTCTGCTTTGCCCAATTATCTCGTCGCTATGTATAAGGTTTGATAACTCCTTTTGCATTAATTTGTTTTGGAGTTTGAGCTGCCGTCTTTCAATTGCATTTTGAATCGAGACAAGTAGCTCATCAAAGTTGTATGGTTTCGTGATAAAATCAAATGCGCCGAGTTTGATTGTTTCAACCGCAAGCTTTATATCTCCAAGTGCTGTTATCATTATAACTTCTGTATCTGGTGAATGCTCTTTTATAAACTTTAAAACCTCAATCCCAGAAATCCTTGGCATTTTTATATCGAGGAGGACAATATCATAAATTTCATTCTGAATTTTATTTATCGCCTGCGCCCCATCATTTGCTATGTCAACTTCAAAAAGATTGGTGGAAAGCAATTCATCCTTTAATAATTCACAGAGATATTCTTCGTCATCAACGATTAAAATTTTGGTCTTGCCAGTTTTTGCGCTCATTCTTTTGCTTCTCTTTTTTGCTGGTCGTTTGATAGATTAAACATTCTCAGTTTCCCTACATATGGGACGATTTGCTCGCTTTTAAGTTCCCTTAATTTTAAAACGGTTTGCTCAATTCTGTCTGTGCTTTCTTTTATTATTTTGACATACGTTTTTATATCTGGGGGAAGATCCTTTTTTAGCAAGATATTTGAAGCTAACTTTATGGCAGCAAGTGGATTATTTATTTCGTGTGATACAGTTATAACTATCTCTTGTATCGCTTCAATTTTTTGGGATTGTTCGCCTTTATCTTTTTCGATTTGTTTCTTAAGCTCTTCTTTTTCAATAGCATTCACTAAAATAACAGGTAGAAGTGGTCCGATGACATCTTCTTTCATGTAGTAATCAAGAGCCCCAAGTTTTAAGACCTCGCTCATAACTTCCTTTTCCTTTGCGCTTGATAGCATTATCACTGATGTATCTATATTTCGTGATTTGATAATTTTAAGCACCTCTACTCCATTCATTTCTGGTAGATAGTAATCAAGCAGAATTAAATCATATGTGTTCTCCGAGGAGAGTTTCCCAATTCCTTTCTCTGCGTTTTCAGCCCAATCAACCGTGAAGGAGTATTTTCGGTATGAGTTTAAATAATATTTGATTAGACCCGCGATATTTGGGTCATCTTCAATCAAAAGAATTTTGATTATTTCGCTGTTCTTTTCCATAAAGAATTAAACTTGTTATTTTTGAATGCAAACCCTTGAAACGCACAAGCGATGCAATTTTTGTTTTTTCCTGCGCATTTCATTTGGCTCTTTGAATTGCCCTTTTTGGTGGAATTCACTTAATAATACAAATTTTTTATTTGAAAATCAAAACGAAAATCGCATGGCTACAGGGTTATTGGATGCTGACAGGGTTGAATTTGAAATATCTTTGAGGTAGCCTGTTACCCCTTGACTTTTATTTTTAAATTTTGTATAATAACAATGCGGTAAAAAAATAAACAAAAACTAAAAAATAAACGGAGGTTAACAATGAGAGGGCTCTTTTTATTTTTAGCCTTGGCTTTATTAGTAAGCAGTGTTGCTTTATCAAGAGAGCTCGGGGCTGGACTATCGCTTGGATACGGTACCGAAAAGCCGACAGTTGGTTTTGGAGGTAGCGTTTATTATCGTTATGATGTTCCCGAGAGCTTCTTGAAGGTAAAGGGAGTAGCTGGTCAACTTTCCATTGGCTATGCGACATTTCCGAAGGAAGATCAATCCGCAGAGTATGCATTCATTCCCGTTAAGTATGGTTTAAGCTACACTGCTTACACTCAAGACAAAGTTAGCCTTGGTGCTATAGGTGACTTGGGACTTGCCTTCGTCAGCAAGCCGAAGAGCGAAACAAAGGTCACCGGGGGTATTGGAGGATTTGTCACTTACAGCGCAGCACCGAACGTTAAAGTTCTTGGAACCGTTAAGTATTCGGCTGTTGTTGGGACAAAGCACTATTTAGATGTTGGAGTTGGTGTCCTTTATACACTGCCGACGAAGTAAAGGCTACGATAGTTTAATCTTCGCCCAGCCTTCAAGGCTGGGCTTTTTAACTTTAGATAACAAAGAAAAGATAGAGAATGAAATGAAGAAAAATTTTATTTTAGGTCAGTTTTTAATTTTGGTCATCTCGTTTCTAATTGGATTAGTTTCGGGATGCAGTCAGCCATTTGAACAAGAGCAATTTAGTCAGACGCAACAGCAGGGGCTTGCGCCGGTTATAAAGTCAGCAGAAAATACAATTCCGGGGCGGTATATTGTTGTTTTCAAGGAAAATGTTTTACCGAAAGGTGATTTCAAAAGTGTTGCAGAAACCGTTAACAGGATTGCGGGTGAGATTGCATCAACTTATGGCTTAAATCTTGAACATGTTTATCGCTACACAATTAAAGGTTTCGCTGCGGAAATTCCTGAAGATAAGCTCATCGCTTTGCGAGGTGATCCGAGAATAAGTTATATTGAAGAAGATGGAATCGTCTATGCTTTTGCTCAAACATTGCCATGGGGAATCGATAGAATTGATGCCGATATAAGTTCAACAAAGGCTGGTGATGGGGGTGGAAGTGTAAGTGGTGTTAGGGTTTATGTGATTGATACAGGAATTCAACTAAATCATCCTGATTTGAATGTTGTCGGCGGTGTTGATTTTACAGGGAAGGGAACAGCTGATGATGGAAACGGTCATGGTACGCATGTTGCTGGGACGATCGGGGCTAAGGATGACAATAATTATGTTGTTGGTGTTGCGCCAGGTGTTGAGCTTTTTGCTGTTAAAGTTCTTGATGATAATGGTTCTGGGTCATTTTCTAATGTAATCGCGGGTGTTGATTTTGTTACACAGCAAAAGCTTAACAATCCGAATTTGCCTATGGTTGCAAATATGAGTCTTGGGGCAAGAACTGGGACTTCGTATAATTCGCTTGACTATGCGGTTGTAAATTCAATTAATGCTGGGGTTGTTTATACTATCGCAGCTGGAAATGATGGGGCTGACGCGAAATTTTACAGCCCTGCTCATGTTAAGGAGGCGATCACAGTTGGAGCTTATGATGAGTCAAACAAGTTTGCAACGCTTTCAAATTGGGGCTCGTTGCTTGATATAAATGCCCCAGGTGTTAGAATTTTATCAACCTATATTGGAAGTTCAACCGCAACCCTTAGTGGAACATCAATGGCTGCGCCACATGTTGCTGGAACGGCTGCCCTTTATCTATCTGGAAATCCTAACGCTACCCCCCAACAAGTGCGCGACCGCTTGGTTGCAGATGGGAAAGCGTGGGTGAGTGTGAATAGAAAAAGTACAACTAAATTGTCAGTTTACGCTGGGAATTATTAAATTTAATCAAGGTAGCCACTCTCGGGTGGCTACCTGCTTTTTTAATGAATTTGCTTTCTTTAAAGCAAATGCCTGTAGTATGTTAAAATTTCCTTTTACAACCTTTATCGCTTGGAGATACCTTCGCTCGAAAAGGAAAATAACTCTCGTTTCAATTATAAGTTTGATTTCGTTTATCGGGGTCACCATCGGTGTTTCGGCATTGATAATTGTTCTTTCCGTTTTCAATGGTTTTAACGGGCTTGTCACCAAAATTCTCATTGAATTTGATCCACATATAAGGATTGAAAAGAAGTTAAGTTTAAACACCAAAGATTTACAAAAGGTAGAAGAAGCGATTTCTGGTATAAACCAAGTTAAAGGTTATGCTCCCTTTGTTATAAGCAAGGCAATGTTAATCTCGGATAGGAGTAATCGGGTTTTATATGTGAAGGGCATAGACCCTGAAAAAGCACAACTTGTTTCAGGACTCCCAAGCAAGTTGGTTCTTGGTAATTTCGACCTTTCCGATGGGGATAGATTGCCCAAAATTATTCTTGGATTAACGATAGCAGACAGATTAAATGCCCTTCTTGGTGATACTGTGACGCTTATCAGCCCAAGTTTTTCATCTATGTTTGGTTTAGTTCAACCAAATGTAAGGAAATTTGTCGTCTCTGGAATATTTGAATCGAATAATAAAGATTACGACGGATATTATGCGTTTATATCTCTTAAATCTGCGCAGGAACTCTTTGATATGAAAGGAAAGATAAGCGGGATTGAAATTCGCCTTTATAACATTAATAAATCTGAAGATGTTAAAAAAGTAATTCAGTCGCGACTTGGGGATGAATTTCAAGTTCGGACTTGGTATGACCTTCACAAAGATTTATATTCAGTGATGCAGATCGAAAGGTGGGCTGCGTATGTTATATTATCATTAATAATTTTCGTCGCGACTTTTAATATATTGGGTTCTTTGACTATGTCGGTCGTTGAGAAAACGAGGGACATTGGGATTTTAAAAGCGATGGGAGCGAAAAGCTCGGATATAATCAGAATTTTTATGTTTGAGGGAATTATAATTGGAATAACTGGGGCAAGCGTTGGGAGTTTGATTGGTTTTATTGTTTGTTACATTCAGGAAAAATATCATATCTTCCCGCTTGATCCAACTGTTTATATAGTTCCATCTCTTCCAGTTGAAATGAGATTAACAGATTTTATCGCAGTTGGAGTTGCTGCAATTTTTCTTTGTTCGCTTGCGTCTTATTATCCCGCAAAGAGAGCAGCAAGCATTGACCCAGCCGAAGCTTTGAGGTGGGAGTAAGTGGAACAGTTTTTCTTTTGGGGGTGTTAAAACTTGTAAATTAGTCTCTATAAATTGCGGAGGTGCTATGCGCTTGGGAGTTGTATCAGTATTTCTTCTTTTCTTTATTCAATTTTTGTATCCACAATCCGATACCACTTCATTTGATTTACTGCCTAATAAATTAAGTTTGGTTGAAAAAACACTGTGGGGGGAGCGAGGATTATTTAGAGTTGCTGGACTTGCACCACTTACGCTGGAATCAAGGGAAAAAGAACTGAGATTGAGAAGAGCGATGCTGTCGTTTCATCAATTAGGTGGGTTTATCACGCTTGGTTTGATGACAGCAACAGTTTATTATGGTCAGCAAGTTTTTGACGGTAAATACGAACTTATCAATAAACATAGAAATTTCGTCAAAGCGACCGTTGTCTCTTATTATTTAACGGCTTCATTTACGCTATTTTCCCCTCCACCTCTTGTTAGACATGAAAGGGAAACAAGTTCAATCTCAATTCATAAGGCGCTTGCTTGGATTCATTTCGCTGGCATGATTTCAACGCCAATTTGGGGATTATCTATAAAGAAAACTGCGGACCCAGATAAATTTTCCAAATTAAAGAAGTTGCATCAGATATCCGGTTATATAACATTCACTTCTTTAGCAGGTGCGATGATTGTAGTTACGTTTTTTAAATAACAACAAACTGGTGGGGTTCAAATGAAAGCCTTGTTAACGTTTATTTTGGCGGTGTTTTTATCTTCAACGGTGCTCTCTCAAAATGTTTTAATAGAAGCGCAAAGAGGTGTATCTTATGCCAAATATTTTCTTCGGCATCCGCTTCATTCTGTAGAGGCGATAAATAATGATGTTAAGTTTTTAATCGAATACGATGCTGGGCAGGGCAAGATATTAAAAGCCGAGGCAGTTGCTGAGGTCTCTAAGTTTAATAGTGGAAATTCGAACCGTGATTCTCACGTAATGGAAGTTGTAGAGGCGTTGAAGTATCCAACCTTAAGCTTCAAAAGCACGGATGTGCGATTGGAAAGCGATGATATAGTTGTCCTTGGGCTGTTGACATTTCATGGGGAAACAAGAGAGATAACTATGAGGGGAAAGGTAAAAAGTGAAGAAAACTCACTTATAGTTGAGGGTGAGTTTCAGATAAGTTTAACTGAATTTAAGGTAAAAAGACCAAGGCTTTTGTTTATTCCAACTGACGATGTTTTGAAACTTTATATTTATGCGAAGTTTAATTTGCCCAAATAAAAATTTTAACCCTGCTCAAGTTTTTCCCTTTTATCCGCGACCTTCAATGCTTCAATTAATGGATCAAGTTCTCCATCGAGGATATCTTGGAGGTTGTAGAGTGTCAAGTTGATTCTATGGTCTGTCACGCGGTTTTGGGGGAAGTTATAAGTTCTTATTTTTTCGCTTCTATCACCGGTTTTAACCAAACTTCTTCTGTGTGCTGTAAGTTCTGCCTCTTTTTCGGTCAGCATTTTATCATATAGTCTTGACCTTAAAATTTTCATCGCTTTTTCCCTGTTTTTGAATTGGGAGCGTTCATCTTGACATTGGACGACTATTCCAGTTGGTATGTGCGTGATTCTGACCGCGGTTTCAACTTTGTTAACGTTTTGTCCGCCATGACCGCCCGCTCGATAAAACTCAATTTTCAAATCATCTGGATTTATTTCGATTTCAATTTCCTCTATTTCAGGTAAAACTACGACACTTGCAGCGGAAGTATGTATTCTTCCACTTGATTCGGTAATTGGAACTCTTTGAACTCTGTGAACTCCGCTTTCATATTTCAATGTTCCGTAAACATTATTTCCAGTGACATAGAAAATTATTTCTTTAAATCCGCCAAGTCCTGTTTCATTGAAATCTACAACTTCAACCCTCCATCCTTTCTTTTCGGCGTATCTTGAATACATCCTGAAGAGATCCGCTGCGAAAAGTGCAGCTTCCTCACCCCCGGTTCCAGCTCTAATTTCAACAATCGCATTTTTAGCGTCATTCGGGTCCTTTGGGATCAAGGCTTCTTTTAGTTGTTCCTCAAGTTCTTTGAGGTTTTCTTGAAGTGAATTTATCTCCTCCTGCGCGAGTTCTTTAAGTTCTGGCTCGTTTATTTCTCTTTGAAACGCTTTGGTCTCGTTTAAAGTCTTCAGCGTTTCAAGATATTTATTATAAAGTTCGACAATTTCAGAAAGTTCGTGGTGTTCTTTTGAAAGCGCTTTGTATGTTTCAAAATTTGAGACGATATCTGGTTGTGTCAGAAGATTTGTGAGCTCTTCGTAGCGCTTTTTTAGCTTTTCGAGTTTCTCAAACACTTCGGTTGAAGTTTTATTTTTTGCGCAAATAAATATACATCATTTGAAAAAAATTATCAAGAAAGGTTGCAAGGTTCCGATATTTGATTTTTTGGGTTTAACTTTTTATCTTTACAAAAATTTTAATGCTTGACGCAGGGTGAAGGTTAAAGAGAAAATAATGGATGCTGAGGATATTGAGCGGACTCTTAACAGGTTAACTTATGAAATTGTGGAGAGGAACAAGGGTTCAAAAAATCTCGCTATCATTGGGATAAGGACAAGGGGCGAATTTTTGGCGAAAAGAATTGCTGAAAAAATTTCTAAACTTGAAGGAAATCAGCCACCCATCGGGGTTCTTGACATAACCTTTTACCGAGATGATGTGCGATTGAAGTTGAGGCAACCTGAAGTTAAAACAACGGAAATTGATTTCGCCATTGATGATAAAGATATAATTCTTGTTGACGATGTTCTTTTTACAGGGAGGACCGTAAGAGCTGCTCTTGATGAGTTGATAGATTTCGGCAGACCGAAAACAGTTCAACTTGTTGTTTTAATTGACCGTGGGGGTAGGGAACTGCCAATTCAAGCTGATTTTGTGGGGAAAAAGGTGAAAACAAATTTAAATGAGAGGGTAAAAGTCAAACTTAGAGAGGTGGACGGAGAAGATTCGGTTCTTTTGGTTGAGGATGATTAAAGCCGAAACCAGTTTTGGTTTCGGCTTTTTTGTATAAATAAAGGAGCGAAATTTAAAATGAAATTAAAAAGTCGCCATCTTCTCGGGCTTGAAAATATGCCGAGAGAAGATATCGAATTAATTTTAAATACAGCTGTTTCATTTAAAGAAGTTCTTGAAAGACCGATCAAAAAACTCCCAACTTTGCAGGGAAGGACAATAGTTAATTTGTTTTTTGAGAGTTCAACAAGGACAAGGATCTCATTTGAACTTGCGGAGCGTAGATTGTCGGCTGACGTTGTTAATTTCACAACGGCTGGGAGCAGTATGGCAAAAGGTGAAACATTTAAAGACACTGTAAAAAATATTGAAGCGATGAAAGTTGATATGGTTGTGATAAGACACTCATCGCCTGGTGCCCCGCATTTTCTTGCGAAGATAATAGATGCCAATGTCATAAATGCTGGAGATGGAACTCATGAACATCCAACGCAGGCGTTACTTGATATTTTTACAATGAGGGAAAAATTTGGATATATTCAAGGTTTAAACGTTTGTATAGTCGGGGATATTTTGCATAGCAGGGTCGCAAGATCAAATATATTCGGGCTAAAGACACTTGGGGCAAATGTTAGCGTTTGTGGTCCTGAAACGCTTATTCCCAAAGATATAGAGAGCCTTGGGGTTGAGGTTTATCATAACATTGATGAGGTAATCCCCAAAGTTGATGTTTTAAATGTTTTAAGGTTACAGCTCGAAAGACAGAATTCAGCCTTCATACCATCTTTGCAGGAATATCACAAATTTTTTGGGATAACGAGAAAACGACTTGAGAAAGCAAGTAAACCAATCTTAATAATGCACCCTGGTCCGATAAATCGCGGGGTTGAACTTTCTTCCGATGTCGCTGATAGCGAACACTCCGTTATACTTGAGCAGGTAACAAATGGCGTCGCTGTTAGGATGGCGATTCTTTATCTTTTGGGAACAATGGCAAATTAAAAAACAAAGGACTTAATTTTTAATGCGAGTGATTTTTAAAAATGCACGTGTTATTAATCCTGCGCAAAATCTCGATGAAGTAGTTGATTTGGTCATAGTCAACGGAAGAATTGAAAAAATTGGAAAGGTCTCTGTTGGAGAGGATTTCGAAGTCTATGATTTTACTGGAAAAGTGATCGCACCTGGCTTTGTTGATATGCATGTTCATCTAAGAGAGCCAGGGTTTGAACATAAAGAGACGATTGAATCAGGTGTTGAAGCGGGGGCAAATGGTGGTTTCACGGCGTTGTGTTGTATGCCGAACACTGAACCAGCGATCGATGAACCTGGGGTTGTTGAGTATGTTAAGAAAAGAGCTGGCGAGTCGCTTGATGGAATTGTGGATGTTTATCCTATCGGGGCGATAACAAAGAGAAGAGAGGGGAAGGAACTTGCACCGATTGCTGAACTTGTTGAAGTTGGAGTAGTCGGATTTTCAGATGATGGAAATCCGGTGCAGGATTCAGGGGTTATGAGAAAAGCGTTTGAGTATGTTAGTATGTTTGATAAAGTGATAATTCAGCATTGTGAAGATAAAACTTTGAGTCAAAATGGGATGGCAAATGAAGGATATTGGTCTACAGTGCTTGGTCTGGCACCTTACCCGAACATAAGCGAGGAAATAATTTTATATCGTGATTTGAGGTTGCTTCAATATTTAAAACCCAAGATAAAGAATGTCAAATATCATGTTGCTCACATCAGCAGTAAAGGTTCAGTTGAATTATTGCGCAGGTTTAAAGATGACAATTTAAATATCAGTGCTGAAGTCACACCGCACCATCTGCTTTTGACGGATAAAGATATATGGGAATCAAACTATGATACTAATTTTAAGGTCAATCCACCATTAAAGAGCGAAGAAGATGTTGAGGCTTTGGTTTCTGCGTTGAAGGATGGAACAATTGATGTGATCGCAACTGACCATGCACCGCATGCGCCTGAAGAAAAGGAAAGCGATTTCGCTTCTGCGCCATTTGGAATAATTGGGCTTGAAACCGCTGTTGGGCTAATTTTGAGCGAATTTGTCAATAAAGGAATCATTTCAATAAATAGAATGATAGAATTGTTCTCGGTTAATCCAAGAAAAATTCTTGGCTTGCCTCAGGTGAAAATTGCGGAGGGTGAAAGTGCAAATTTAACTTTGTTGGACCCAAATTTCGAATGGGTCGTCGATGCTGGAAAGTTTAAATCGAAATCAAGAAATTCTCCATTTATCGGATGGAGGCTCAAGGGAAAGCCGATCGGAATTGTAAATAAGGGGAAAATTTATTGGTCATCTTTGTGAAACTTTTTAACTTGGTTTTCATCTAAAATTTAAAAACAAAGTTTGAGAAAACGCAATGAATCTCGAAGATACAATCCTTTCGGCATATCATTCGATCAAAAGCAATCCGATGCGTTCATTCTTGACCATACTTGGTATAATTATCGGGGTTGCTGCAGTCATAGCAATGGTCGCAATTGGTCAAGGTGCGCAATATTCGGTTCAAAAACAGATTGAGTCGCTTGGGACAAATGTTCTCGTTGTTTTTCCAGGAGCTCAAACCCAAGCAGGTAGGGTAAGAATGGAGGTGGGAATGGTAAGTCGGTTAACGATTGAGGATGTTGAGGCTATAAAAAGTCAATGCGACGCTGTTGCATATGCAACCCCGATTGTTAGAACAGGAGCGCAGGTTATCTATGGGAATAACAATTGGAGAACTGGAATTTATGGTGTTAACACGGACTATTTCCAAATAAGGGCGTGGAGAGTTTCATCAGGAAATTATTTTACAGAGCAGGATGTCAAAGCTGGGGCAAAGGTTTGTGTTATAGGTCAAACTGTGAAAAATGCTCTTTTTGGTGATGAAGATCCGGTTGGTAAAATCATAAGAATTCGAGATGTCCCAGTAAAGGTTGTTGGGGTTCTCGAACCGAAAGGACAAAATGTAATGGGACAGGATCAGGACGATATAATTATTGCTCCATATACGACTGTTATGACACGGCTTTCAAGATTCTTTTTTATCGGCTCAATTCTCGTTTCTGCGGTAAGCCCGAACCTAATTCCTGTTGCTCAACAGCAGATAACCCAGGTGTTAAGAGAAAAACATAAGATTCAACCGTGGCAGGAAGATGATTTTACAGTTAGAACTCAAGATGAGATTGCATCCACAGCTCAAGAGACATCCAGAATTATGACGATTTTACTCGGGAGCATCGCTTCTGTTTCACTTATTGTGGGAGGAATTGGAGTGATGAACATAATGCTTGTTTCTGTGACCGAGAGAACGCGTGAGATCGGGATTCGTATTTCAGTTGGTGCTCGTAAGAGGGATATACTTTTCCAATTTTTGTTAGAGTCAGTTGTTTTAACGCTTACCGGTGGAATTTTGGGGATAATTTTAGGGGTCTTATTGTCAAAGTTAATCTCTGGGTTTGCGGGTTGGCCTGTTTTCGTCTCTGCTGGAGCTATACTTCTTGCTTTTTCCTTTTCAGCTGCTGTTGGAATTTTCTTTGGATTTTATCCGGCGAGAAAAGCAGCGAATTTGAACCCTGTTGAGGCTTTGAGGTATGAATGATTTTTTGTATTTTTTTAAAAAACTGCTTTGCGATAAATGAAAATTGGCAGATTTGAAATTGACAACATCTATTGTGGGGATTCGCTCGAACTTATGAAAGAAATTCCAGATGAAACCATTGATTTAATTATAACTGATCCACCGTTTGCTATCGATTTCAAAGCCAAAAGAAATAATTACAACAGGACCCCAGAAAGAGTTCTTGAAGGATATAATGAGATACCGAAGGAAAAATATTATGATTTTTCGTTTG
>CALJEK010000021.1 GCA_938074445.1 Candidatus Kryptoniota bacterium
GGTGAGAGGAGGATATATTTTGATGGTTTGCCGAGGGAGTGTGTGATAAGGATATACACTTTGAGTGGTGAGTTGGTCAAGGAGATATATCATAAAAGTGGTGTAGATAATGGGCGAGAGTATTGGAATTTGTTAAATAGGGATGGTTTGGGTGTAAGTTATGGAGTTTACATAGCTCATATCGAAGCACCAGGCATAGGTGAAAAATTAATCAAATTCGCAATAATTAAGTAACAAAATTTTGGAGTAGCGCTATGTTCAAAAAAGTTTCAATAGCTTGTCTCATAAGTTTTGTTTTGGTTTCAACTTCTTTAGCTCAGATAGGGAGCAGTTTAACTAAAACTGGAACAACCTCGGCTCAATTTTTGAAAATTGGTATAGGGGCTCGGGCGATCGGAATGGGTGGCGCTTTTAATTCTGTTGCGGATGATATAAGCTCGATCTATTGGAACCCTGCCGGCTTAAGTAGGATAAGTGGTAGAGGCGAGGCAACCTTTAACTATGTTGATTGGATTATGGACATAAGATATAGTTTTGCTGCCTTTGCTTTAAATCTTGGAAACTTAGGAACGATTGGGATGCAAATATCTTCACTTGCAATGGGTGAGATGGAAGTAAGGACAGTTGAAATGCCAGATGGGACTGGTGAAAGGTTTAAGGCTGGTGGGTTAATGATGGGTATTTCTTATGCGAGACAATTAACAGATAGGTTTGCAATAGGTTTCAATGCTAAATATGTGAGGGAATATATTTGGCACGAGGTAGCGCAGGGTTTTGCGCTTGATTTTGGGACTTTATATATAACTCCATTTTTGAATGGGATGAGGATTGGGGCAAGTATGTCAAATTACGGAACAAAAATGCAGCTTACAGGACGTGATTTGATAATTATTTATACAGTTGGCGGTGGCACTGGGAATAACATCAACGCTTTTATTCAAACCGATAAATTTGAGATGCCTTTGATTTTTAGGGTTGGTCTTTCAAATGATTTTATTAAGACCGAATCACAAAGGCTGACGACAGCTATTGATGCTATTCATCCTAATGATAATACAGAGTATTTAAATCTGGGTATTGAGTATTCGTTCAAAGAAATTTTCTTCTTGAGAGGGGGGTATAAATCGTTATTTGAAAAGGGAGGGGAACAAAGATATACATTTGGCGCTGGACTGAGATATTCGGTCGCAAGGGGTTTAGCACTTGCAGTTGATTATGCATATCTTGACTTCGGGCGTTTGAAAAATGTTCAATATTTGACTTTGTCTGTTAAGTTTTAAAACAATTTAAAAATAAGAATGTGAAGAAATATCTGATAGGTATAGATGGAGGGGGAACGAAGACGCATGGTGTAATTTCAACGCTTGAGGGGGAGGTTTTATCAGAAGCTTTTAAAGGGTCGGCGAATTTTCAAATGCTTGGAGTTGAGATGGTTGCTAAGTTGCTTGTTGGGCTAATTTATGAACTTATCAATAGTGCTAATTGCAAAATTTCGGACGTTGAGCTTGTTGTTATAGGTATTACTGGGGCTGGAAGAGAGAAAGACAAGGAGAGAATATATGCGGGAATAATTGATTATGCTAAAGTTGAAAATTTGCCACTTCCTGAATTGATTATAGAAACCGATGCGAGGATCGCTCTTGAAGGCGCGTTTATGGGGGAGCCTGGCGTAATTTTAATTGCTGGCACGGGTTCGGTTATGTTTGCGAAAGATGTTAATGGACAAATCCACAGAGTTGGGGGATGGGGAAGATTTCTGGGAGATGAAGGAAGTGCTTTTGTAATAGGGCGCGAGGCTTTGAGAGCTGTTGCAAAATATGTCGATGGAAGAGGGAGAGAAACAATTTTAAAAAGGTTGATTTTTGAAGAATTTAATCTGGCAGATCTAATGCAAATCGTGAGCGAAATTTATTTGGGTAAATTTGATATCGCAAAAGTGGCGCCGATTGTTATGAAAGCTGCCGAGCTTGGGGATGAGGTAGCAATTAAAATTCTTGATGATGCATGCGTTGAACTTTTGGCTCATATTGAAGCAGTGCTAAAAAAAGCGGAGTTCGGAGAAAAGGTCAATCTTGCTCTCATTGGTGGTGTGTTGCAAAGTGACAATTATGTTTCAAGAAAGTTGAGAAATATGATAGCGCAGGGATTTCCAAAAATCAATTTAGTCAATCCAGCTTCTTCGCCTGCATATGGAGCTGTGATTTATGGGAAAAATTTAATTAAGAAACAAAAGGGAAACGCTTAAAATGAAGAAGATACTTTTATTGCTCTTCGTATCCTTTATCCTGCTTGCAATTTTTAACGTCAAATTGATTAACCGAGTGAAAAGTTCGGTTGAAGATTTATCAAAATTATCGCAGAAGAAAAGTCAAAAGAAGCACGTTGATGTATCTAAGCTTAGCAAAACGGAATGGGTTAATTATTGGATGAGAAAGTTAACGCTTGAGGAAAAAGTGGCTCAAATGATAATGCCCGACGCTCGCGGAATTTTTCTCGCAAAGAACAATAAAGAATTTCAACGCCTTGTCCGTTATGTTAAAGATAAAAAAGTTGGAGGGTTGATTTTCTTCAGAGGCGATGTTTATGAGACCGCTGATATGATAAATTACTTTCAGAAGATGGCAGAAATACCACTTTTGATCTCGGCTGATTTTGAATGGGGAACGGCAATGCGCCTTGATAATACAACCCATTTCCCACCAGCTATGGGAATTGCAGCTACGGGGAAACCAGAATATGCTTATGAGGTGGGGAAGATAACAGCTATAGAAGGTAGAGCGATAGGAATTCATCAAAATTACGCCCCTACCGTTGATGTGAACAACAATTACAAGAATCCTATAATTAACATTCGCTCTTTCGGTGAAACCCCGGATATAGTTTCAAAATTCGCTGTTGAGTTTATTCGTGGACTTCAAGAGAATGGGATGATAGCAACTGCTAAACATTTCCCAGGACATGGGGATACAGATATAGATTCCCATCTTGATCTCCCCATCATTAATCATCCAAAATCAAGGTTGGATTCAATAGAGCTTGCGCCGTTTAAGGAGGCTATTAAGTCAGGCGTTAAATCGATAATGATTGCTCATATATCATTCCCTCAAATAGACACAGTTAAAGGTTTGCCGTCTACTTTGTCTTATAACATAGTAACTGGAATTTTGAAGAATGAACTTGGCTTTAAAGGTTTAATTGTGACTGATGCAATGACGATGCGCGGAGTTACAAAGCTTTATTCTAATGCGCTTGCTTCCGTTTTAGCTGTGAAGGCTGGGAATGATATAATTTTAATTCCACCAGATGTAGATGAATCTATCGATGCAATTGTGAAGGCTGTGAAAAGAGGGGAGATAAGCGAGGAAAGAATAAATGAATCTGTAAGAAAAATACTTGAGTTCAAATACGACCTTGGATTGCATAAAAATAGATTTGTTGACGTTGATAAAATTCGCGATGTAGTTGCCACCGAAGAACATATTCGCAAAGCGAAGGAGATAGCGCGTGCTTCAATAACTGTTGTTAAAAATGACGGGATTTTACCGTTGATGCAATTTGATAACAAGAAAATATTGCTTGTAACAATGGTTGACTCAAATGATCCAAATAGTGGGAACTCGTTTGTTTCGGAAGTTTCAAAAAGATATGATAATATTTCCTTTGAAAGGGTGGATTTAAGGAGCACAGATGAAGAATTGAGGGCTATACTTTCAAAGTTAAATGGTTTTGATCTTGTCATAGTTTCAGCTTATGTTCGAGTTAGATCGTACCAACCTTCACTTTCATTACCTGAAAAACATTCAAGATTACTTAAACAAATTCTCGCCTCTGACAAGCCAGTTGTGTTAATTTCTTTTGGGAACCCTTATATTGTCGTTGAATATCCGAATGTGAAGGCTTACATTTGCTCTTATTCAGATGCTCAACCTGTTGTAGAGGCTACTGCGGAGTTTTTATTTGGAGAGATTTCGCCACAAGGTAAATTGCCCGTGAACATTCCAAATTTTGCGACGCTTGGAACGGGGTTGAGCTATCCACAGACAACATTGCGTTATGGTTATCCCGATGAGGCTGGTTTTGACTCTGCTAAACTTGCGGTTCTTGATTCAATCATGGAAAGAGCAATTCAAGATTCTGTAAGCCCCGGGGCAGTTTTGCTTGTCGCACGAAACGGGATCATAGCCTATCATAAAGCATTTGGAACCTACTCTTACGATCCATATTCAAGAAGGGTTAATCCATCTTCAATTTACGATATGGCTTCGATAACGAAGGTTGCTGCGACGACAATTTCAATTATGAAACTTTACGAGGAGGGGAAAATTAATCTTGATGACCCTGTTTCAAAGTATATCCCAAAATTTGCCCAAAATGGGAAGGAAAAAGTCACATTGAAAAATTTGCTTTTACATAATAGTGGTCTTCCATCGTGGAAACCGTTTTATCAACTTTGCAAGACACCTGATGAAATTCTCGACTCAATTTATGCTCAACCCTTAGTCTATAAAACTGGAGATTCAACCGTTTATAGTGATCTTGGCTTTATAACTCTTGGCAAAGTTGTTGAGGTTGTCACTGGAATGACGCTTGACCAATATGTTAAGAAGATGTTTTATATACCGCTTGGGATGAAAAATACCACATTTTTGCCACCGGATAAATGGATTGAAAATATCGCTCCAACTGAATATGATAGTTTACTCGGTAAATTTATTCATGGAGTTGTTCACGACGAAAATGCAAGGGCTCTTGGTGGAGTTTCAGGGCATGCGGGGTTGTTTTCAAATGCAAGAGATCTCGCGGTGTTGATGCAAATGATTTTAAACGGTGGTGAGTATGGTGGCAAAAGATTTTTCAAAAGTGAGACGGTTGAACTTTTTACTAAGAGATGGCCTAATAATCGGGGGCTTGGCTGGGACAATGCTCTTTCGCCATATGGTAAAAGCGCTCTTGACGGCGCCTTTGGAGAAAATGCGTTTGGTCATACTGGTTTCACAGGGACATCTGTTTATGTTTATCCAGAGAAAAATGTAATTGCCGTTCTTTTGACAAATCGTGTTCACCCAACAAGGGCAAATACTAAGCATATTCAACTTAGAAAAGTTGTTCACAAGGCGATTGCAAGTGCGATTATAAATTAAAAAATAAAAACGGTGACAAATGCAACTAATTGATTGGGTAATTGTCGCAGTATATTTTTTGCTTAGCATCATTATTGGGGTTTATTATTCAAAAAGGGCTGGAAAGAGCATAGGTGAATTCTTTTTGTCCGGGAGAAATCTGCCGTGGTGGCTTGCTGGTACATCTATGGTTGCGACGACGTTTGCTGCGGATACGCCTTTAGCTGTCACCGAGCTTGTGGCTAAAAATGGAATAGCTGGAAATTGGCTTTGGTGGAATTTTCTCTTTGGTTCGATGTTGACGGTTTTCTTTTTTGCGAGATTATGGAGGAGAGCAGGGATTTTAACCGATGTTGAATTTGTTGAGATAAGATACTCTGGGAAACCTGCTTCTTTCCTTCGCGGGTTTAAGGCTCTTTATCTTGGCTTATTTGTTAACACAATTATAATCGGATGGGTAAATGTTGCAATGGTTTCAATTTTAACTGGATTTTTTGGGGTTCCTGAGGAAGTTGTAAGATATTATGTTTTTGGGGCAATGCTTGTGGTTGCGGTTTATTCCGCTCTTTCTGGGCTTTGGGGTGTTGCTGTAACAGATGCGGTTCAGTTCATCATCGCAATGACTGGAACAATAGTGCTTGCAATTGTTGTTGTGAATCTTCCAGAGATAAATGGTATTGCTGGGCTAAGGGAAAAACTTCCAGCGTGGGTTTTTGATTTTACCCCTGTTATTGGTGGTGAAGCGGAGCTTGCTTACGCAGGCGTTCTTGCTTTGAGTGTTTCATCTTTTGTCGCATATATCCTTGTTCAATGGTGGGCTTCATGGTATCCCGGGGCTGAACCTGGTGGCGGTGGATATATCGCTCAAAGAATGATGTCCGCAAAAGATGAAAAACATTCTTTGCTTGCTACACTTTGGTTTACAATTGCTCACTATTGCGTGAGACCTTGGCCGTGGATAATCGTTGGACTTGCAACACTTGTGCTTTATCCAGAACTTGGCTTAGACGATAAGAAGTTGGGTTATATTTATGCTATGAGGGATTATCTTCCTGCGGGATTGAAAGGATTGTTAATAGCTGCATTTTTCGCTGCTTATATGTCAACCATCGCAACACATTTAAATTGGGGAACATCTTATGTTATAAATGATTTTTACAAAAGGTTTATAAAAAAGGATGGGAGCGAGAAACATTACGTTTTTGTATCAAGACTTACAACGTTAATTGTAATGATTGCCTCCGTTTTGATAACCTTGATAATAAAAACGATCTCTGGGGCGTGGCAATTTATAATTGAGGCGAGCGCAGGATTTGGGCTCGTCTTGATTCTGAGATGGTACTGGTGGAGGATAAATGCATGGAGCGAAATTGTAGCTATGATTGCGCCATTCTTTGGTTATGCTTACATAAAATTTTTCACAAAAGTAACTTTCCCCGAAACTTTGTTCTACATCGTTGGCTTTACAACTGTTTCGTGGCTTTTGGCAACCTTCATAACTAAACCTGTTGAAAAGGGACATCTTATTAATTTTTATCGTCGTGTTCATCCTGGTGGAATTGGGTGGAGAAAAATTGCAAAGGAACTTTCCGATGTTAATCCTGACTCAGGTTACGCCTACCTTTTTTTGGATTGGATAAGCGGGGTGATCTTGGTTTATATGTCGCTTTTTGGAATTGGTAAAATTATTTTGGGTGAGTATTTGGTTGGGATAATTTATATTTCAGTAGGTTTAATTGCTGGTTTGGTAATATACTTTGACTTATCGAAGCGCGGTTGGGAAAAGGCGGTTAAGTGAGTGAGCCTTTAGGTTCTTCAAGTGTAAACTTTTGGAGATATTGACTTTTAATAAAAAATGATTTATAATTATAGGAAAAGAGCAATGAAAATTCAGGAGGTTGATAATTATGAGAAAGATTTTTTCTTTGGCTATGCTTTTAATTTTGGTTATTTCGCTTGCGATTTCGCAAGGGGGCAATTCAGTAAAGCCCGAGGTTGAGGCTGCGAAGTTTTTTAATGAAGGTAATTCTCTCTTGAGAAGTGGGAATTATAAGGCAGCGATTGAAAAGTATGATGAAGCTTTAAAGCTTCAGAAAGACCCAAGGTTCTACTATAATAAGGGTCTTGCTCTCAAAGCCCTGAGGCAGAACGAGGAAGCAATAAAGGCATTTAAAGAAGCTATAAATCTTAAAGAGGATTTTGCCCCAGCTTATAATGCAATTGCGGGAATTTATTTGACACAGAATGATTATGATAACGCTATCCTAAATTATACCAAGGCATTACAGTACGATAAGAAACTTGATGCAGCTGTTAAGGGAATTGTTGAAGCGTTGGTCGGCAAATCAAATATATTGATGCAGGCAGGCAAATTTCAAGAAGCGCTCGATCTTTTAACGCAAGCAACAACTTATAGACAGGATTATTCTAAAGTTTATGTGATGCTTGCGATTGTTTATAATAAACTTTCCCAACATGATAAAGCAGTTGAATCTGCTAAAAGGGCTATTGAGATAAATCCAAAAGGCGCGAATGCGGATGCATATTTTGAGTTGGGAATTGCTTATAAAAGACTTGGTCAGATTGAGGAAGCAAGGAAGGCATTCCTTGAAGCCAAGAAGGACCCACGCCTCGCGAGGAATGCACAGTATGAACTCGATCTTCTGAAGGAACAATAAATCTTGGCTTCGTAAAATTTAAACTTTTCTGCCCGACCGCTATCGGTCGGGTTTTTTGTTAAAAATGGGAGGAGCATGAAATACACAGATATAAAACTTTTAGCAAGGATAGTTTCTCTCGTATCACTTGGGAAGATGAAAAAGCTTGAGGGGGAGTTAAACAGGGCTTTGTCATCTGGTGTGAAGGTTGAGCGAATTGAAGAAGCTATATTGCAATGTTATCTTTTTGCCGGATTTCCAGCAGTTATAGAAGGTTTTATGGTGTTGAGAAAGTTTATAAGGGAAAGTCCCAAAAAATCAAAGGGTTATAGTGTTGAAAAATTTTATTCAAGCGGAGTTAAGACATGTAAAAAGGTCTATGGTGAAAGTTTTGATAAATTGGTTAAAAATATGAAATCGCTTCATCCTGAACTTCTCGAGTGGATGTTGATCGAGGGTTATGGTAAAGTTTTAAGTCGAGACGTGTTAAGTTTAAAGGAGCGAGAACTTTTAAACGTTTCAATTCTCACTTCGCTTGGATGGAAAAGACAACTTCATTCTCATTTGAGGGGTGCGCTAAATGTCGGGGTGAAACGAGACGATATTACAAAAATCATTGAAGAAATTGCTGATATCTGTGGGGTTACAAAAATAAAAAGAGCGTTAAAAATTTTTGAAGACATTTTATACCACTCTTAGCCCTTGACTCGGATAATTTATTCGGGGGTAAAAACGCACGCAGGTAAATTTTGCAAAACTTATCAAGTTAAAATAATTTTTTCTAACTTAACTATGATCGAAAATAAATTCTTCGGCGTCGATGGGAATTTTATTCATTTTACTTTTTATTCCGACTCTATTAACCGCCCAGCACATCACAATTGAGAGGAAAACATCAAACTTATTTAAGGATACGCTCGCAGTGAGATGGCTTGACCCTAAATTTGGTGAATTCCCAGACGCTTCGCTTATTGATTTTAGTTTTCTTTTAGACCCACCCGCTGGCAAATTTGGTTTCGTAAAAGTTGGGAAGGATGGACATTTTTACTTTGAAAGAACAAATAAAAGGATAAGGTTCTGGGGTGTGACAATAGCTGGAAGCCATGTCGATATACCCAAAGAGAGAATTAGAACCGTAATTGAAATTCTCGCTCGCGCTGGATGTAATATTATAAGACTGCATGAGCTTGATAATAGGGGGAGTGAAAAATTCGGTATAGTTAGAAGAAATATAATCGACGAATCACATCCAAACGAAAATAATTCAAGAACTCTCGATAAAGAGTATCTTGATAGGGTTGATTACTGGATTTATCAGGCGCAGAAACACGGGATTTATGTTTACCTTGTTCTTCGGGCTTATAGGATGTTTAAAACCGGCGATGGAATTGAAGGAGCAGAAAAAATGGATAGAAAGGGTTCGCCGTATGGGCTTTTTGATGAAAGGATGATTGAATTGCAGAAGGAATTCATTGATAACTTTCTTTTCAAACATATAAACCCATATACAGGGATACCTAATGGATTAAATCCGGCGGTCGCCATGATTGAGCTTATAAACGAAGATAGTTTTTTCTTTCAATATGATAAGCTTGACGAGATGATTGAGCCGTATAGAACTAAGTTTACATGTTTGTGGGTTCAATTTCTGAGACAAAAATATGTCAATACTGAGAATTTGAAAAGAGCTTGGGCTACGAAAGATGGTTTTTCAATTTTGGGTGATGATGAATCCCTTGAAGAGGGTTGGGTGTATTTCCCTAAATTGAGGTTGAGGAGTTTTGATGAATTTGAAAATGGCATTGGGACAGATATAATGGGGCATCCGTTAAGAGTGAAAGATGGAGTTGAGTTTCTTATGTCTCTTCAGATAAAACTTTTCAAAGATTTGAAGGAATTCATTCGCTCCAGGGGATGCCCCATACCGTTGACAGCAACGGTTAATAGCGAATTTATAAGTGATACGTACACGGTTGCTTCTGAACTTGATTTCATCGGTCAGAATATGTATATGGATCATCCTTTTTTTGAGCCCGGTAATGAATGGGTTGGCGTTTCATTTTTTAGAAATGAAAACTATCTCCGAAAAAATGACAGATGGGCTTTTCCTGTTTATTCAAGTTTTTATGCGTGGGAGAAAAAACCTGTCGTAATTCGTGAGTGGGCTTTATGTTATCCAAATGAGTATAGGGTTTCAAGCTTAATTCAAGTTGCTGTGTATTCCCTTCTGCAAGATTATGATGCTGTGATCTATTTTGCTTTTTATACTTGGGGTGATGTAAATGTTTGTTCTCCATTTGGTTTACAATCCGACCCAACGAGATGGGGTTTGTTTGGATACGCTGCAAAAATCTTTATTAACGCTGAAATAAAGCCGTTCCCTGAAAAAGTAAATGTGTGCTTTTACCCTGATGATTTGAAAATATTTGTCAATTGGTGGAACGAGGCTTATAAACTCTCTTACAATTTTATTTTGAGAAACAAGATTTTAAAAAACGATTGGGCACCGAGCTCAAACGAAATTAACATATTGGCAAAGGATGTTTTCAATGGTGGCTTTAAAAAACTTATTGATTCTTTGATTAAAATCGCTCGCGATGAAATTAAAATCGATTTTGTGGGCGGAGTTTTGTTGGTGAATTCGAAAACTTTTAAAGCGATTTCTGGTCAGATGGATACATTAAAAATTTATGAACTTGGTAATTTTAGAATAAGGGTGTCATCTCCTATTTCTGCGATTTTGATATTGAGCGTGGATGGTTTGCCTTTGGATAGTTCAAATAAAATTGCTGTGAAATTTGTAACCGTCGCTAAAAATCGTGGACAAGTTTTTGAAAAGGTTAGCGAGGGACGATTTGCGCTGAGAAATCAAGGCAGTGCACCAGTTCAAACATACGGTGAAAAATCCAACTTAGGGGTTGAGATATCTAAGGGTGGCAAAAGTATGATTAAAAGTTTTATGAAAAATGGAAGTTTTGAAATTGTGATTGATAAACTTAAAAGACAAGTTTTTGTTTTTTGCGATACCCCAAATATAAAGTTTGAGATAAACCCAGAGTTTTTCAGGTTCGGGAAGATCGTAAAATTTTATCAAGAAATCGGGGGCGAAGATTATGGGAGAGTTTTTGAGGGTGGCATTTTTGTTTATCCAGGCTATTCAAAGTATGTAATGATTTATTGACGCATAGGATGTTATTCAACGAATGTTTTTTTCTTTTTTCACATTTTGTTAAATTTTTGAAAAATAACCTTTGTGAGGAGTGGTGAAAGTTGATCTTTCCGAACTTAAGAAAAGATTGAAAAAGATAAAGCTTGTCGCCTGCGATCTTGATGGCACATTGTTAAGCTCGGAGAATCAGGTTGGCGAAGGAACAATGCAACTTGTCAAGGAGTTGAAAGATCATGGAATTAGGTTCATTCTTATCACTGGTCGTGTTCATTCGGCTTCCGTTAAATATGCCAAAAAACTCGGTATTGAAGACCCGATAGTTTCTTTAAACGGTGCGCTTGTAAAATTTCCCGAGGGAGAAACAATAAAAGCTTTTTATCTCCCAGAGAAGAAAGTTCTTAAGGCGCTTGACCTTGCCGAAAGATACTTTGTAAACATACTTTTTTATTCGGAGGACAAGGTTATTTACACTCCAGAAAATACCATATTTCCATCATATATTGGGAATTTGGAGGCTGAAACTATGGAGGTTGATTCATATTATGATCACACCGATAAAGTCCTTCGGGTTGTTTTCAGTTCGGATCGAAGTTTAGTGCTCCACAGAATCGCGCATAAACTTGAACCGCCCTTCTTTTCAAATATATCGACATCGATCTATCCATCGCTTAAATATGATAGGTTAACTTATCTTGAGGTTAAACGTCGTGGAATTTCAAAAGCTACGGGATTGAAATATGTGTGTAAATATTATGGGCTTAAGCGAAGGGAGATAGCTGGAATTGGAGATTTTTATAATGATCTTGAATTCTTAAAAAAGGTTGGTGTGGCTGTGGCAATGAAAAATGCAATTGCGGAGGTTAGATTTAACGCTGATTATGTAACGACCAAGACAAATGATGAAGATGGAGTGAGCGAATTTCTTGAAATCTTGTTGGATGCAAAAAAATCCGCTTAAAGATATGAAAATCCCGCAGAACATAGCATTTCCTTTCTCAAAAGGTTTAATTTTGAAGATTTTGATGTTTTTTTTGCCCTCGACCTTCGCTGTAATCTTGTTCAAAAGTCCTCATGTGTTTGAATATAAATATGAAGTTGGAAATGTCTGGCTTTATGATGATGTCGTCGCACCTTTCTCTTTCCCAATTTACAAGGACGAGAAACAATATCAAGAGGAAATCTCAAGGGTTTATAACGAAGTTTACTTCATATTTGATGTTGACACACAAGTTTATAGAAATCAGCTAAACGAAATTCAAAGCTTTTTAACCAGTTTAAAGTCATATCTTGACCTAAAACGAGCCTATCAAGTTAGGTTAAACAAGGAAAACTTAAACGCCTCACGGCATGATTCGACCGAGATTGAAAATTTAAAGAGGTTTTTAACCCAAAGAATCACTGCTGGGGAGATTGAAAAAATCGAGTTTCTATACAAAATTGGCTATTTTGACCTAAATAAGTTAAAAGTTGCTGCTGAATCATATCTTTCGTCAGTATACCGACCCGTTGGGGTTATTTCAATTCCAAGGTCAGAGTTGAGGCGGAATGAAATAGTTTTAAGAAAGGGTAAATTTGAGGAAGTTTACAAGCAAGGAAAGTTTTATGACTTAAATGAAGCTCGTATCTTTGCAGAGGATTTTGTCCGAAGAAACTTTCCAGAATTTGGCGAAATAGACTCAACTTATTTTAGTTTGATCTCAAAAGTTTTTTACTCATTTGTTAAGCCCAATTTAATATTTAACGATAAAGAGACGAACAACTTAATTGAGCGGGAAAAAAGTAAGATTTTAAGAACTGCGGGCGTCGTTCGGGAAAACGAGAAGATAATATCTAGGCATGAGATAATAACTCCGGAAAAATATTTGAAGTTGGAATCGCTGAGAAGAGCTCAAAAAGAGCGAGGCATTGGAACTGGACAAGTTTTGAGAGACCTTGGGCGATTTATTTTAATCAGTAGCATATTCGCCATTTTTTGGATTTATCTTTACATGTACAGGAAGAAAATTTACTTTGATAATAAGCTGCTTTCGCTTATAACTGCGCTTTTCATGTTTGAGATTTTGCTTACATTTCTGATAACGAGAATGAAAGTTGGATATGAAGCAAATTATCTTATTCTTATACCGGCATTTTCAATGTTGATGACGATAATATTTGATTCAAGGGTTGCATTTTGGGCAACTGCGGCTATTTCACTTGTTATTGGTTCTGTTATTGGTTATAACTATGACATTACCGCAGCATCATTTGTCGGTGGAACAGTTTCAATTTATTCAGTCAGAAGCATTGGTAATAGGATGCAGATTTTCAGAAGTTTTATTTTCATTTTTATTGCATATGCTTTTATCGTGCTTGGTTTTTCTTTACAAAAGCATGAATCCATAAATGTTATCTTTAGCAAACTTAGTTTTGTGGTTGGGAACGCTTTGCTTTCGCCGGTTTTAACTTATGGGTTGTTAATTTTCTTTGAAAAGATCTTCGGGATTATGACTGAGATTACACTTCTTGAGCTTTCTGATTTTAATTATCCTCTTCTGCGCGAGCTTTCAACAAGGGCTCCGGGGACATTTCATCATAGCATTGCTGTTGCCACGCTTGCTGAGGCAGCAGCGAAAGCAATTGGTGCTAATTCTATGTTAGCTCGGGTTGGAGCCTATTATCATGATGTTGGAAAAATTTCAAACCCGGAGTTCTTCGTTGAAAATCAAATGGAATCGGATAAGCTTCATGACTCAATCACACCCGAGCAAAGCGTTCAAATAATTATATCGCATGTTGATGAGGGTCAAAAAATCGCCCGAAAATACAACCTCCCATCAGAGATAGTAAAATTTATCCCTATGCATCATGGAACAACATTAGTTGCCTATTTTTATGGTAAAGCGTTAAAGAGAAAGGAACTGAGAAACGTTGAAATAGAGGAAAGCAATTTCAGGTATAAGGGACCAAAGCCTGATTCAAAAGAGACGGGAATAGTAATGCTTGCTGATTCCGTTGAGGCTGCGGTTAGGTCGCTTGATGAAAAAAACCCTGAGAGTATAGAAAAAACAGTTGAAGCGATATTTGAGAACAGAATTGAAGATGGTCAACTTGATGAGTCGAATTTAACTTTCAAAGATATTGAAGAGATAAAGAAAACCTTTGTTCAGATGCTTGTTAACCTCTATCACCCAAGGGTTAAATATCCTGAACAAGAAAAGACGAGCGAAAAGAGAGCATCAATTGAAGACAAACCTGCGAAATTAAGAACAGCGAGAAAAACAAGGAGATTAGGGAATGCCTCAAGTTGATGAAAAATATGTCTTTGATAAGGTCTTGCTGAAGATTAAAAATAATAATTGGCGTCGATTTTTAAATCATTTCCTTAGGTCTGTTGAAATTGAAAAGGGCTATTCAAAAAATACAGTCGAATCATATTCAATTGACCTTGCTCGTTATATTTCCTTTCTTGAGGATAAAGGGATTAAACACCCAGACTTTGTTAGTGAAGGGCTGATAAGAGAGTATATTCAAGAACTTGGAGCAGCGGGTTTAAGCCCATCGAGCATATCAAGAAATATTGCCTCGATAAGAACATTTCACAAATTTTTGCTTCTTGAGTCATATTCAAAAAATTATCCAGCTGAGAACATTGAACATCCAAAAACGAAAAGAAAATTGCCCGATGTTTTAAGCGTTGACGAAGTTTTTACTTTGCTTGAACAACCTGATATCTCAACTCCAATTGGTTTGAGGGATAAAGCGCTTCTTGAGTTGATGTATGCGACAGGGGTTAGAGTTTCAGAGCTGATAAACTTGAGGCAGATCGATCTATTTTTTGATATGGAAATCATAAGGATTTTCGGAAAAGGTTCAAAGGAAAGGTTGGTGCCGATTGGTAAGACAGCAATTAAATGGGTGCGGGAATATCAGTTGAAAGTTAGACCGAAATTTGCTAAAATTGGGAGTGGAGATTTTCTTTTCTTAAGCAGGCTTGGCAAAAAGATGACGAGAATGAGCGTGTATAAAATTGTAAAGAAATATGCTACGATGGCTGGCATAAAAAAAGAAATTCATCCGCATACATTGCGACATTCGTTTGCAACACATTTGCTTGAGGGTGGTTCAGATTTGAGATCAGTTCAAGAAATGCTTGGGCATGCGAGCATAACCACAACCCAAATTTATACTCACATAAGCAACGAGGTATTAAAAGAGATATATCGCCTTTATCATCCAAGAGCAGTTTAAATTTTTAACAAACCAAAACAAAAAGGAGCAAAAATATGGCAAGTCAACTACCAAACTGGGGAAACATAGCAGAGAAACTCAATAGTTATGTTGATGATGTTAGAAATGAATTTGAGCAAATGCTTGGTGAGATAGTTGAGATCCCAACAATCAGTATGGATCCATCTTACAGAAATGACATTGAAAGGGGAGCTGATCTTGCGGTTGAATTTTTGAAAAAATTCGGTTTCGAAGCTAAAAAATGTCAAACCCCGGGGAATCCGGTTGTTTTCGGGTCTTATATAACTGATCCTAAAAATCCGACCCTTGCGATTTACAATCATCTTGATGTTCAGCCAGCTGGTGGTCCCGAATGGATTCGGGAACCGTTTAAATTTACCAAGGAGAATGGAAAGTACTATGGGCGCGGGACAACAGATGATAAAGGACCAGCTCTTTCAGCTCTTTTTGCTGCTCGTTTCGCGATTGAAAATGGTATCCCGATAAATATTAAATTCATTTGGGAATTTGAAGAGGAAAACGGAAGCCCAAACTTTGAATACTTTATCAAGCAATATAAATCAGAGATTAAGCTGAATTCTGTTCTCGTCTCCGATACTTTATGGATTTCCTCAGATAAACCGGCAATACCTTATGGGTTGAGGGGTTTACAGGGAGCAAGGCTTGTGCTCGAGACAGGGACAAAAGATGTTCATTCCGGGACCACAGGTGGTTGGGCAAGAAATCCAATCGGTGAGATTTGCCAGCTCATATCTCAGCTTTATGATGCGAAAACAGGTAAGGTAAAAATCCCGGGATTTTACAAAGATGTAAAGAAATTAAGCGATAAAGAATTGAAAAACTTCCTTGCCTCGGGATTTGATGTTAAAAAGAGGATGGAGATATTTGGTTTCAAGAGCGTGAGGACGAAGAACAAAGCGGAGGTTTTAAGGAGAATTTGGGCTGAGCCGACATTTGAAGTTCACGGCATCGTAGGTGGTTATACAGGTCCTGGAATAAAAACGATAGTTCCTCCAAGAGCTGAAGCGAAGATAAGTATGCGACTTGTTCCAGGGCAGACGCCCGAGAAAGCTTTCAAGTTGCTTAAAGATTATGTGAAAAAGCTTAATCCGGATGTTCAAGTTATACGTGAAAATGCGCTTGAGCCGTATTTGGGAGAATTTGAAGGTCCGTATGCTGATTCTGCGGTGAAAGCAATCGAATATGCATTTGGAGTTAAACCCGCTTTTATAAGGGAAGGTGGTTCAATTGGTGCGGTTGTCACGATGCAAAAGTTGTTAAAAGTTCCAATTGTTATGATTGGGCTTAGTTTGCCTGAGCATGGATATCACGAGCCAAATGAAAACTTTGACTGGAGACAGGCATCTGGTGGGATGAAAGCGTTTGTTAGGTACTTTTATGAGATCGCCCAAATAAGGTAAAGAACTTTAAATGCAGGGGGCTTTCTTTCAAAAAGCCCCCTTTTAGTTTGAAAACTTGAAACTTAACAAAAAATTTGTTATTTATTATACGTTTTAAGAAATGTCAAACCCTAAAAAATAGGAGGAGGTGAAATTGAAAGCATTAGGGAGGCATCTCTTAATCGAGCTTTTCAATTGTGATCGCAAACTTTTGAACGATGTCTCTTTTGTTGAAAAAGTTCTGACAAAATCCGCGGAGCTTGCTGGGGCAACCATCGTGAAAACGTTTTTTCACACTTTCAATCCTCACGGTGTGAGTGGGGTAGTTGTCATAGCGGAGTCACATCTTACAATCCACACTTGGCCAGAGTATGGATATGCAGCGGTTGACGTCTTTACTTGTGGCGATGATGTTGATCCATATGTAAGTTATCAGTATTTAAAGGAAAAATTCAAGGCTAAGAGCAGTTATATCATGGAGGTAAAGCGCGGGCTTTCGGAAAACATCAATAGTGGAATTACAAAGAAAATATCAGCAGGAGTTCTTGCAGGAGAAAAGTGAAGTAAATACTGATATTCCAAATAGTAGCAAGGAAGAGTTTTGGCTTACGGAATATGGACCTAGAAATACCGCTATATCTTTAAGGGTGAAGTACAAGCTTTTCGAGAAAAAAACACCGTATCAAAAGATTGAAATTTTTGATTCTTATGACTATGGTAGAGTTATGGCGTTGGATGGGTTTATTATGCTTACGGAGAAAGATGAGTTTATTTATCATGAGATGATAGCACATGTCCCTCTTTTTACTCATCCAGAACCGAAGCATGTGCTCGTAATAGGTGGTGGAGACGGTGGCGCAGTAAGGGAAATTTTAAAACATAAGTCTATCGAAAAAGTTGAACTTGTTGAGATAGATGAAGAGGTTGTAAAAACATCAAAAATTTATTTCCCTGAGATTGCTTCATATCTTGAGGACGAGAGGGTTGAGATAAATTTTCAAGATGGGATTGAATATGTTAAGTTTAAACACGGGGTTTACGATATCATTTTGATAGATTCCCCAGATCCCGTAGGTCCTGCTGTTGGACTTTTTGAAGAAAGTTTTTACAAAAATGCCTTCGCCTCCTTAAATGATTCTGGAATAATCGTGGCTCAATCCGAATCACCTTTTATCTTTCCTGATTTAATAAAGCGGGTCTTTTCGATTTTTAAAAAATATTTCCCAATAGTTCACTTTTATATCGCCAACGTCCCAACCTATGCAAGTGGAATGATAAGTTTTGTTCTTGGATCGCGAAAGTTTGATCCTATAAAAGATTTTAACCCAGAAAGAGTTAAAAGTTTTGTGTCGACTTTGAAATATTATAACGAAAAAGTTCATCTCGCATCGTTTGCTCTCCCGAACTTTTTCATAAATTTGCTTAAATAAAAAATTCCAAACGTGGGTTTTAAAAGGGCATACACTTTTATTTTGATTGCGGTTATCTTTATTTCCTGTCGTTCTGATAGAGAAAAAGATAAAGACGCAAAATTTGCACAAACATATGGGGAAATTTTATTTTTGACCGAGAAATTTAAAAATGACACAATTCAACTTAAAGTAAAGATCGACTCTGTTTTAAGCGCAAATCGAATCGAAATGCGAGAAATTGATTCAATCGCAAGATCTTATAGTAAAAACCCAGAGAAATGGGCAAGTTTTTTTGAGGAAGTGAAAAAATATCTTGATAAAAAGAATTTAAATGCCCAACAGAAAAAACATAGATGAAGTATATCTTTACTCCGCTTGGTTTTACTTGGGGCGAAGTTTAGTTTTAAAGGCAAAATCTGACTGTTCGGTTGAAGTCCTCGAGGTTGGCGAAATAAACACAGGTGATGCTGCTGATTTCGTAAATGCGAAAGTTAAAATCAATGGCAAAACCTATCATGGCGACGTTGAAATTCATGTGAAAGCGTCTGATTGGAAAAGGCATAAACATCATCTTGACGAAAGATATAATACCGTTATCCTCCATGTTGTCTTTGATGATGATACAAATGATGGGTTTGTTCAAACAGTTTCTGGAAGAAAAGTTTTAACTGTAAAAATTGACTCTGATAGCGATGTCCTCAAAAATGTGCCGATACGAAAAGACGATAAAATCAAATGCTATGAATTAAATAAAATAGTCCCAGCTGAGGAGAAACTCAAATGGATAAAAAAGTTGGGTTTAACGCGGTTATTTTTTAAGGCGAGAAGTTTGAGTGAGAGGTTGATAGAGATAATTGATAAAAATTTTTTCCTTATCTCAGAGCCACCGGAAAACTATCTACCAACGTATCAAAGTTACTCATTTTATCAATTATCTCATCGGTTCGTATGGGATCAACTCCTTTATGAAAAAATTATGGAGGGGCTTGGATATTCAAGAAATAAAATACCATTTCAAAAGCTCTCAAGAAACCTAACTTTAAAGTTCATATCTGAACATTCCTTTGCTCACTCCTATGAAAAACAACTTTTGAAAATTCAAGCGATTTTATTCGGCGTTTCGGGATTGCTTGAATATTATATGAAGAAAAGACTTGATCACGAAACGAAACTTTTTCTTGAGGAAATGCATCGGGAGTGGACGGGTTTAAGAAGATCATATCGCGGTGAGGTTATGCACTATTCGGAGTGGAATTTTTCGTCCGTAAGACCTGCCAACTCTCCTGTGTTTAAACTTGCTGGTGCTTCCGTTTTGATATGGCGTTTAATACACGAAGATTTTTACGCTAAAGTGAGCGATATAGTTCTTTCAAACGCAAACTTAACTGAAAAAATACAATATCTTGTAGATTTATTACGTGTGAAATCAGAGGGCTATTGGAAAAATCATTATACCTTTGGTTTGGGTCGGAATATCAAAACTGGTTATACCGTTGGGATCTCAAAGTCGAGAGAGATAATTGTAAATGCAATTTTACCAATTATGTTGGTGTTTTCGAGAATTTTTAAGAGGAAGGAGATTGAAAAGAGGATAATTGACATATATAAAAACTTCCCAAATCTTTCAACTAATTGGATAACAACAAAACTTGAAAATGAACTTTTTGGGGGAAGGGTGAAAATTTCAACATCTGGGTTAACACATCAGGGCGGGGTTCAACTTTACAAATTTTATTGTTCAAATTCGCTTTGTAATGCGTGTGCGATAGGGAATAAACTTTTTCTCTAATGTTTAATTTTGTTGATAAAATTTTGAATTTTCATTTCAAGGTCTTCACTTCCAGTTAATTTTGCGAAAGCATCATTTAAATCCGATACCTCGGCTATTTTTAATATTTCATCGAGAGTTCCTGAGGCGACAATTTTACCGTGATTAATTATTATCAATTTATCGCAAATTTTTTCGATTACATCAAGCAAATGTGAGGAATAAAAAATTGTTCTGCCATTTTCAGCAAGTTTTTTTATTATCTCCTTAAAAATTTGAATGGCGTTTGCATCGAGACCATTTAATGGTTCGTCAAGGAATAAAACTTTTGGGTCATGCATCAAAGCGGATATCAGTATAACTTTTTGTTTCATTCCTTTTGAGAAACTTAACATTGGTTCATTTCTGTGTTCATAAATTTCGAAAATTTCCATCAACTCACTTATCTTTTTCTCGATGTCCGTTCCCTTCATTTTATAGATTCTACCGATGAAAGTGAGAAATTCAACTGGGGTTAAAGTTTCAAACACGGCTCCGGATTCGGGAACATAGCCTATTATTTTTTTGACCACATTTGGGTTTTCGATCACATTGATGTCATCAACATAAGCAAGACCGCTCGATGGTTTAATTATCCCTGTTAAAATTTTTATTGTGGTCGTTTTACCAGCACCATTTGGTCCAATATATCCGCAAATTTCACCACTTCTAACACTGAAACTAACGCCATTTAACACTGCTTTATCGCCAAAGTATTTCGTTATTTTTATTGCTTCGATCATCTCACATTTACAGTAAAACTTCTTGTTTGACTGATTGAATTTATTATATTTTCTCCTTTTGTAAAAGTTGCAACCTTCCAAAAGTAAGTTTTACCGTTATAAAGTGATGCACCAGAATACGAAACAGAAATAGTATCATTTGGACTATCTTGATATATCACCTTTTTCCATATCTCATTTCCAAATTTTGAAGTGGAAATGAATATGATGTATCCAACTGCGTTTTCCACCCTTTTCCATTTAAAAGTTAAATCGTAGCCGGTGATCGCATTATTTTCTGGCTTTATAAGTTCTGGTGAGCGCAAAATCACATCGCTTTCTTCATAGCTCGGCTTGCTTTCAAGTCCACCCTTATCAACCGCGATGATTTTGTAATAATAACGTTGATTCATAGAAAGATTTAAGGTGTCTTTGAAAAAATTGTTTGTTGAAATTCCAATGAGATTGGACTCATGTATTTCAAAATTTCGGGTTTGGGACCTAAAAATTTTGTAAAATTTTATATCCCCGTCTGGATTTTTATACCAATTTAAATTAATGTAAATTTCGTCGATATCGTTGTGGGCTTCGACTGTTAGCCCAAAGGGTTGTGTTGGCGGATAAAGATTTATCGGTTTTGCTTTAATAGTGATACTTGGTTCACTTTCGTTGCCCGAATTATCAACCGCAGTGATGTAGTAATAATAAGTTGTGTCATAATCAAGACCTTTATCTGCAAATATATTTTCATATGTCCGCGCAATAAATGAGAAATTCATGCTATCGGTTGAGCGATAAACTTTATAGAAAGCCAAGTCTGATTCTTTGTTATTCTGCCAGATTAGGATCACCATGCCATCGCCTGCAAAATAGACATATAATCCCTGTGGTGGTGATGGGGGTACTAAATCGGGCTCTATTGTTTGTTGTATTTCCCTCCCGCAGCTCGGCAATAAAATGAACAAACACAGACATAAAAGAGGAATAAGTTTTTGCATTTAATTTTGTGAAGATAATTTTATTAGTGTTATTTCAGCGGGTGCATTGAATCTAATTGGTGCAAGCGTAAAGCCAAGCCCTTTGTTTACATTTATTAGCATTGAGTCAAGTTGATAATATCCAGAAACATATTTTGTTTCAACTCTTGATGGTATAACCTTAAACCCAAATATAGAGAGGACAACTTGACCGCCGTGGGTGTGCCCCGCAAGAAAAATTTTATACCCATTGTCATATGCGAATTTAACAAGAGCTTCGGATGGTTGATGTGTGATAAAAATTTTGAGATCGGAGTTATTTTGTAGGGCAAGCTTTAAAAGTGTTTCATTATCAGGGCGTTCGCTGTAAATATTTGTCACGAGCGTTAAACCGATGGTTGCATTGTTAATTTTCAAGTTTACATTCTCGTTATCGTATAATTTCATCCCGTACTTTTTCATCTCTTTTGAGATATTTTCAATCCCAGCCCAGTAATCGTGATCCCCAATGCATGCAAAAACTCCAAATTTCGATTTTATTTTTGAAAGCATTTCTGTAGCAATGGGTATGTATTTAGTTCCATATGTCACAAGATCGCCAGTGAAAATGACGATATCTGGTTCAACCGAATTAACAAGATTGATGTATTTTTCAATTTTATTTGCCCCTGTTCTGCTATCCGCTTGTATATCGCTTATATGAACTATTTTAAAACCGTTCAAGGCTAAAGGAATGCTTGGGGATTTGAAGTTTATTGTGTTAAGATTTATTGATTTTGTATCTATGTAAATTTTTACGGCGGAATACAAGGCAGTTGTTAAGGAAATTAACAAGATCAATCTCGGATAAAGAAAATTTATCCTTGCCTGAATAGGTGAAGCGATGAGAGGGGCTATAACTGCTTTTGCTATATCAATTATGAGAATTGGGAACAAAGTTTGAATTGCGAAAACAAGCCCGAACCAAAATGGATAAGTGAAAAATGTATCAAAGATTCTGCTCCCAAATCTAAAAGCAGAAATGATGCTATGAAAGCCACTTAAATAAGCAATAAGTCCAATTATCGGATAAGAGACAAGATAAAGTGGTATGAAGACGGCAAGAAACCTCACCACTTTTTGATTTACCATTGTAATCTGTTTAACCGCATTTGAGATTTTAATCGAAAGATATAGATGGAGCAGGACTAAAACACCAAGCAAAACCAGTGTCATTTTCAAAACCCAAGGCAAAGCTTCGGTTCACAAGTTTTATTTTGTCTGTTTGAAATTTTAAAAAATCGCCATAACAAAAACAAGTATTGAGGAAGTTTTCATTTTTGCTCAACTTTTAATAATTTTTTCAAAGTCGTGAAAGATAAAATTAGAGCTATGATGGAGCGAGTAGAAGAGTTGGAAGTAGCTATAGATGCGGTTCTTAATGCTGGAAAAATTTTAGAGCAATATTTCAAGAATAAGAATTATCGCATAACATATAAAAGCAAATCGGGCAAGGGAAATCCTGTCACCGACGCTGATATTGAATCGAATAAAGTTTTAATGGAAAGGATTAAGCTTGTTTTTCCTGATGATGGATGGCTTTCTGAGGAAACAGCGGATGATCAAACAAGGCTGGAAAAAGAAAGGGTTTGGATAGTTGATCCACTGGATGGGACGGAGGAATTTTTAGAAGGAATTCCAATGTTTTCAATTTCGCTTGCCCTCGTTGAAAATAAAGTTCCCGTGCTTGGTGTGGTTTACAATCCCGTAAGCAAAGAGTTATATTTTGGTGTTAGAGGGAAAGGTGCGTATATATTGAAGGGTAGAGAATTAAATAGCGCTTTGCCAAAAGGGCGAGAACTTCAAAATTTTTTGCTTAAAAGCAAAAATCACCCAAACTCGCTTGATGAATCAATCCTAATCTTGAGTAGAAAGGAGGTTGACAGCGTTAAATTGATAAGGGAGCTTGCCAAGAAATTTAAAAATGTGAGATACGCAAGGGGGATCGCTTATAAAATTGTAAGTGTTGCTGGTGGTTTTGCGGATGCGGTTGTGAGCGTTTACAATAAGAGCGAATGGGATTTAGCAGGAGCCCATATAGTTGCTGAAGAAGCTGGTTTGAAAGTTACTGACTCATATGGAGAAAAATTATACTATAACGAGAAAGATGTAAAAAGGAAAGGCGTTATAGTTGCTAATGAATTCTTGCATAGCGAAATTTTAAAATTTGTCAGGGGGACGATGAAAGACAATGATAACAAAATTTGGGAATTGTGATGTTGAAAGTTTTGTCTGTTATCCTTTGTTTTATTTTTCTGACTTCTATTCGTGATTTTGTTGACAATAGAAAAAATCGTTTGAAAGTTGAATATGGAAGCGTAAATATAGATGGCAAGTTTTACAATCTCGATCCGAATTTTAAACGCGGGAAGTTTTCGGTTGTTTTTCCGTTTATTGCAAGGAGAATCTTTGAAATGATGTTCGGCGGTGGGACAGAGCGAAGAAAATGTAATTTTGAAATTGTGGAATTTGAAGAAGAAAGTTACAAAAGCGGAAATCCAACGAACAAGATAACATGGATTGGTCATTCGACATTTCTTGTGCAGATGGACGGGGTTAATTTTCTGACTGATCCAATTTTCAGCATGAAAGCGGGTCCCTTTGGAAATAAAATTGGCTCCAAAAGGTATACCCCACCTGCTTTAGAGATTAAGCAGCTTCCGAGGATTGATTTTGTCATAATCTCGCATAATCATTATGATCATCTCGATATTTCAAGTTTGAAAAAGATTGTAGAGTTAAATCCGGAGGTGAAGATTTTCGTCCCGTTGGGGGTAAAGAAATTACTTGATGAAGAAGGGTTTGGTGGAAATGCGGTCGAGCTTGATTGGTGGGATGAATTTGAATTTAGAGGTTTAAGAATAATCTTAACCCCGACTCAGCATTTCTCTGGGAGATGGATAAACGATTCAAATGAAAGTTTATGGGGCGGATATGTGGTTATTGGTAAGAAAAGATTTTATTTTGCTGGTGATACTGGTTATTTTTTCGGGTTTAAGTTAATCGGTGACAACTTTGGTCCTTTTGACATCGTTTGTCTTCCGATTGGTGCCTACGAGCCTGCGGAGATGATGAAACCTGTTCATATGAATCCAGAGGAAGCGGTTAAAGCTTATCTTGAACTCAAGGGCAAAATCTTTTGCGCAATGCATTGGGGCACTTTCGATTTGTCCGATGAGAAATGCGACGAACCACCCAAAAGATTATTTGAATATGTTAAGAAGTTAAATCTTGATGAAAGCAATTTCAAGGTTTTCAAGCATGGTGAGACTATGGAATGGTAAATTTGCTTTTTGTTTTTCTCTATGTTAAATTTAAAACGCATTAAGTTCGTTCTTTAACGGTTATGTGACCCGTGGGGGTGCTTCCCCTTTTTGGGGAGGCTGAGAGTATACCCCTTGAACCTGATCTGGGTAATGCCAGCGTAGGGAAACGGGTCGGATAAAGGATTTAAGAAGCCGTTTTCCTATGCTGATTTTTGGGAAAACGGCTTTTTTGTTCCATCCCATTTGTGCTCCCCTAGCTTTTTAACCCCCGCGGGATTTAAATCAAAAACAAAAGTTAAAAGGTTAAGCCATGATTAAAAAAGTGTTATCTTTCATCTTACTTTTGCAGGCTTTTATATCCTTCGCGTTTACGCAAGGTAAAATAAAGGGCTATGTTTTCGATTTGGAGACAAAAAAACCACTTCCCAATGCAAACGTTTATGTTGAAAATTTAATGCTTGGGTCGGCAGCTGATCAAAGAGGTTATTTTGAGATAAGCAATGTTCCCGCGGGGAAAGTAAGCGTTGTTGCAAGTTTTATTGGTTATGCAAAGCAAAGGAAAATGGTTGAGGTGTTTCCGCAGGCTGAGATAAATTTAATTTTTTATTTGGAGCCAACGGTGTTGCCATCTCAAACTGTTGTAGTTACTGCCCTTATAGCAACGGAAAAAGAATCTCCGGTTGTTTTTTCAAATTTTGAAAAACAGCAAATAAAGGATTTTTACACCGTACAAGATGTCCCGATTTTACTTTCAGAGCTTCCTTCAGTTTTATCTTACTCATGGTCGGGCAACGGGATAGGGTATAACTATATAAATTTGCGCGGTTTTGATCAAAGGCGAATCTCTGTCCTTGTTAACGGGATCCCACAAAATGACCCTGAAGACCATGGAGTTTATTGGCTTGATATGCCGGATTTGCTTGCAAGCGCTGGAAAAATTCAGATTCAGCGCGGTGCTGGAAGCGCATTTTATGGACCCCCTGCAATCGGTGGCTCTATTAACATCATAACTTCAAACTTTTCTATTGAACCTAAAATTTCTCTGTTTACCGGCTATGGAAGTTATAATACAAAGAAACATTCAATAGCGATAAATTCAGGGTTAATTGAAAACAGGTATTTACTTTATGCTCGACTTTCTTACATAGCGACGGATGGTTATAGGGAAAAATCATGGGCTAAATTTCCATCTTATTTTCTAAGTGCGATAAGATATGACGATAACATGACAACCCAAATTAACCTATACGGCGGACCCTTTGAGGATCATCTCGTTTACCGCGGAATCCCAAAGTCATGGGTGAAAGATAAAGACAAAAGAAGAGCAAACTTGAATTATATGGATGTTACAACTCGAGATGATGAAATTGAGAACTTTAGCCAACCACATTATGAACTTTTGCATGAATTGAAGTTGAGCGATAATCTGATTCTCAATAATACCCTATTTTATATCCGTGGAGTCGGTTTTTGGGATATGGATGCTTCGTGGGCTGATACGGTTTACTTCCGTCTTTCAAGTCCATATGCATTAAAATACGGATTTACGACGCCGTCGAAAAATCCAGGCGAAGCAATCGCAAGATACTTTATCGATCTAAATCAATATGGATGGTTGCCAAGATTGATGCTCAAACATGGGAATGGGGAACTAACACTTGGTGCTGAGTTTAGAAGACACATAGGATTTCATTGGGGGAAAGTTGTTTGGGCTCAGAATCTCCCCGAAGGGTTGCCAAGTGATTACAGGTTTTATGAATACAAAGGCGCAAAAGATATCTTTTCATTTTATCTCCACGAGCTCTTAAAGCTCAGATCTAATTTAAGGTTAATGTTAAGTTCACAGTTTGTTTATAACAGGTACAAGGTTTATGGCGAGAAGGAGTTTTACGATTACAATTCAGGGAAATGGGTAAGCAATGAGTTCTCCGTGCCGTTTCGCTTTTTAAATTCGAAAATTGGTATAAGTTATGATTTGACAGAAAATTTAAATATGTATGGTGGTATATCAATTACAAGTAGAGAGCCGAGCAGAAGAGATTTATATGATGCGAGTGACGGATATTGGTATCCGTGGGGCAAAAAACCGAATTTCGAGGTCAAGCCGGATGGAAGTTATGATTTCACAAAGCCTTTGGTCAAGCCAGAAAAGCTTTTTGATCTCGAATACGGCGTGGGATATTTCAGCGATAATTATAAATTCATTGCCAACTTTTACTATATGGACTTCAGGGATGAACTTGTCAAAAGCGGACAATTGAATATATTTGGAGATCCGATTGTCGGCAACGCTGAGAGAACAAGGCATATTGGGGTTGAATTAGTTGCTGAACTAAAAGATTTATTAATTGAGGGACTTGAGATAAATGGTAACGCAACAATTAGTCGAAATAAAATTGTGAAGCATGGCGTTTACGTGTGGAAAAATCCGTATACAGGTGAGGCATACCAAACACCGAGGAAGATCGATCTTGATGGGAAAAGAATTGCTGGTTTTCCAGATTACATGGGTTCTTTGAGAATTTCTTACAAAAAGGGCGGGCTGTTGATTTCAATTTTGGGAAAATATGTTGGCGATTTTTACACTGACAATTTTAACCTCGTTCCCACGAATAATGTTAAGGGCATAGATAGGAGAGTGGACCCTTACACGGTTTTCGATTTAACTGCGGGATATAGATTTGATAAAATTTTTGGGCTTAACAACTTTGAGTTAAAGATTCAGGTTAACAATCTTTTCAATGCGCTTTATGCTGGCTCAGGCGTTGGAGATGAATTTTATCCGGGAGCGGAGAGAAACTATTTTATAGGTGTTGGTTTCGAGCTTTAAGTTTGTTTAAGCATTATTAAAAATTTTAGAGGAATTAATTTTGAGAGCGATTTTAATATGCAATGGTGATGCCCCGTCGAAACAATTTTTTAGGGAAATAATACGAAATTATGATATTGTCGCTTGCGCGGATGGCGGTGCGAATATAGCATACAGATTTAGAATTCAACCTGATTTTATAATTGGAGATCTTGATTCTATCGATAAAAATGCGATGAATTTTTTTCAAAGCAGAGGGACTGAGATTATATACGACCCAGATCAAAACAGCACAGATATAGAAAAGTCGGTTAAGTTTTTGGTTCATAAGGGATGTAAAAGTATTGATATAGTCTCAGCTATTGGTAGTAGGATTGACCATAATTTGGGGAATCTTAGTGTTCTTGTTAATTATCATAAAAAAGTGAACTTGAGAATGATAGACGAGAGGAGCGAGATATTTTTTGTGACGGAAAAAGTTTCATTCAAGGCGAATAAGGGTGATATTATTTCGCTCATTCCGCTTGGGAGAAAAGTTTTTGTTTTAAAAACAGTTGGTTTAAAATTTAAACTTAAAAATGAAAACTTAACCTTTGGAGGTAGAGGTGTAAGTAATGTTGCGGTTGGGAGTAAAGTTACGATTCACATTGGAAAAGGAGGTTTGTTTGTTTTTAAAATAACTTCCAGAGGGTTATGAGAGTTAATTTAGCGATAGAAGATGTCGTTCTTATTGTATTATATTTTCTTGGTGTTCTTTATGTTGGATTTAGCGCAAAGAGAAAAAGTAATGCTACTGATAGCGTTGAGGAATACCTTCTTGCTGGAAGAAGTTTAACTTTACCAATGTTTGTTGCAACTTTTGTTTCAACTTGGTATGGTGGGATTTTAGGTGTTGGTGAATTTGCTTATAAGCATGGTTTGTCGGTTTGGTTAGTTTTTGGGTTACCTTATTACATTTTTGGAGCGATCTTTGCTTTCCTGCTTGCGGGAAGGGTTCGCAAGTCAAATCTTTTTACGATACCGGATCGCCTCGCTCAAATATATGATAAGAAAACATCGTTTTTCGGCACAATTTTAACGCTTATACTTGTCACTCCTGCGCCTTATTTTTTGATGCTTGGTGTTTTTTTGCAAATTATGTTTGGGCTTGATTTTAAATTGGGGATTTTAATAGGTTCTATTGTTTCGGTAAGTTATCTTTTTGTTGGCGGATTTAGGGCTGATGTTTATACGGATATTTTGGAGTTTTTTCTTATGTTTTTGGGGTTTGGTTTAATAATTCCATTTGCTGGTTTAAAATATGGTTGGTTTGATTTTATCGTTGCTAATGTTCCCGAAGAAATATTGACTTTAACGGGTGGGAATTCTGTTCAGTATATAGTTGCTTGGTTTTTAATAGCGGTGTGGACGCTTGTTGACCCAGGGTTTTATCAGAGATGTTACGCAGCGAAAAATGAGAAAGTGGCAAAGTATGGAATTTTAATTTCAATTTTATTCTGGATGATTTTTGACTTTATGACAATGACCGCTGGTCTATATTCAAGGGCGATATTACCTGAACTTGAACAACCGCTTATGGCTTATCCTATGCTTGCGGAGGTTGTATTGCCAAAGGTTGCGAAGGGATTATTTTATATTGGAATGCTTGCGACGATTATGTCGACCCTTAACACGCTGGTTTTCATTTCAGCTACAATGATTGGGAACGATATAATCTGGAAGATAATTATAAATCGTGGGCATACCGTCAGAATAAACTTTTATACAAAAATCGGTCTCGTAATAACAACTGTGGTATCGATTTTATTTGCCATTTATTTCCCATCTGTTGTGGACCTTTGGTATATAGTTGGAACTTTGACCATACCGGGGCTTTTAATTCCAGTTGTTACAAGTTATTTTGAAGGTTTAGCGCCGAGTTCAAGGTATGCATTTTTAATAATGGTTTCTGGATTTGTTTTTTCATTTGCTTCTTTTGTAATTGGGCAAATTTTCAAGACCCCAGATGGAAATCCTGTTTATCCGTTTGGTCTTGAGCCGATGTTTCCGGGGTTGATAGCTTCTATTTTGGTTTACGTCGTTAGCAAGGTTTTGGAGAGGGTCAAATAAAATTTGTTTTTTACGCTTTAAAATGTTATTTTTGCAAATAAAAAATTGAAAATTTAAAGGTAGGTTTCTGAAGATGGCAACTCCTGATGTGATTGCAAACAGAACATTTTCACCTAGGAAGGAAGATGTAATTAATCAGAGAAAGTGGTATTTGGTTGATGCGGAGGGGCAAACTCTTGGCAGATTAGCAAGCAACATTGCTAGAATTTTAAGGGGTAAGCATAAACCGATTTTTTCTCCGCATGTTGATTGCGGTGATTTCGTAGTTGTAATCAATGCTGGAAAAATTAGGGTTACTGGGAAGAAAGAGGAAACGAAGTTTTATTTTAGTCATTCGGGTTACCCGGGAGGTGAAAAATTTGAAAGTTTACGCGATCTTCTGAAGAGAAAGCCTGAGTGGGTTCTCTGGCATGCGGTTAAACTTATGTTGCCGAAGAATCGGCTTGCGAGAAAGATGATCAGGAAACTTAAAATCTATGCTGGTCCTGAGCATCCGCATCAGGCACAAAAACCTGAGCCGATACCAGAGGAATTACTTTTAAAGTAAAACAAAATTTGGGACGTTATGCCTGTAGTTTCATACGATGCTGTTGGAAGAAGAAAAACATCAGTTGCGAGGGTTCGTTTAACTCTTGGGACTGGGAAAATAGTTGTGAATAACAGAGATTTTGAAAATTATTTCCCTTTGGAATCACACCGTGTTGATATAATTCAACCTTTGGTTGTAACAAACACGCTTGGGCAGTTTGATGTGATTGCGAAGGTTGAAGGTGGTGGTTTGACAGGTCAAGCAGGCGCGATACGTCTTGGTATAGCGCGAGCCCTTTTAAAAGTTGATGAGACATATAGAAAAATTTTACGTCAATATGGGCTCTTGACGCGAGACCCAAGAATGGTTGAGCGTAAGAAGTATGGACAGCCCAAGGCGAGAAAGAGATTTCAGTTCTCAAAGAGATAACGCATACTCTCCGAGTCCTGTATGGAACGGGACAATCTTTGCGGTGGTGTTCGGAGTTTCTCCGAATTCCGCAAGGATGGAGGAGAGTAGAGGATAAACCAAAACTAAAAGTGGAGGAAAATTTTATATGCCGAGAGTCGAGCTTCAGCAGTTGCTTGAAGCGGGAGTGCATTTCGGGCATTTGACCCGCCGATGGAATCCTAAGATGAAGCCATTCATTTTTATGGAGAAGAATGGTATTCATATCATTGATTTGAAAAAAACCCAGGAATATCTTGATATCGCTTGTGAGGAAGTTAAGAAGATCGTATTACAAGGCAAGCAGATTCTATATGTTGGCACAAAGAAGCAAGCGAGGGAAATTATAAGGACGGAAGCTGAAAGGGCAGGGATGCCTTATGTGATTGAGAGATGGCTTGGTGGAACATTGACGAACTTTGTAACGATAAGAAAAAGTGTTAAGAAACTACAAAATATTGAGAAGATGGAAACAGACGGCACGATAGATGAACTCACGAAGAAAGAGAGACTGCGGATTTTGCGCGAGAAAGAAAAATATCAAAGAATCCTTGGTGGAATAAGGGATATGGTGTCGTTGCCTGGGGCGGTTTATATAGTTGATATAAAGAAAGAACATATTGCCGTTTCTGAAGCGAGAAAGTTAAATATCCCGATTTTCTCGATGCTTGACACAAATTGTGATCCGGATTTGGTTGATTATCCTATACCTGCTAACGATGATGCTATCAAATCAATTCAACTTATCACTAAGATTTTCACCGATGCAATCCTTGAAGCAAAAGCTATTATCGAATCTGAAAAGTCATTAATTGAAACTGAACAAAAGTAAAAATAAATTTTGAGATTTGGGGAATGGAAATAACACTTGAACAAATAAAAGCGTTGCGCGAGAAAACGGGTGCCGGCGTAATGGATTGCAAAAAAGCACTTATGGAAACAAACGGTGATATTGAGAAAGCGATTGAATATTTAAGAAAAAGAGGTGCAACTGTTCTTGAAAAGCATGCAAGCAGAGAAGCAAACCAAGGGCTCATCGAAGCTTATATACACGCAGGTGGTAGAGTTGGAGCAATTGTTGAAATTAATTGTGAAACTGATTTTGTGGCAAGAACTGAGGAATTTAAGCAGTTAGCTCATGACATAGCAATGCAAATCACCGCAATGAATCCAAAGGTCATCAGCAGGGAAGAATTGCCAGAGGAGGTTGTTAAAAAGGAATTTGAAATTTATAAAGAACAAGCGCTCGCTGAGGGTAAGCCGGAAGATGTGGCAGAAAAAATTGCCCAGGGAAAACTCGAAAAGTTCTTTGAAGAGGTGTGTCTTCTTGATCAACCATTTATAAAAGATCAGGGCAAAACCGTAAAAGATTTAATCCATGAAGCTGCTGCTAAATTTGGGGAGAAGATCGTTGTCAGACGTTTTGTTAGGTATTATCTTGGAGAAAATTTAGATAAATAAAAAGGTCTCAGGTTCCTGAGACCTTTTTTTATATTTTTTCAAATTAAAGGTCTCGCTTAAAATGAGCCAGCCCGTTTATAAAAGGATTCTCCTTAAAGTCAGTGGTGAAGCTTTGATGGGAGTACAGGGTTACGGAATTGACCCGGTTGTTTTAGATAGGTTTGCGGATGAGATCAAAGAGGTACATGACCTTGGCGTTCAGATTGGGATTGTTATCGGGGGAGGAAATATTTTTAGGGGTGTTGATGCGGTGGCCAATGGAATCGACAAAGTTGTTGGAGATCAGATGGGGATGCTTGCTACCGTTATAAATGCGCTTGCCTTGCAAAACATTCTTGAGAAAAAGGGGGTTATGACGCGACTGCAAACTGCAATCGTAATGGAACAAATAGCAGAGCCGTTCATAAGAAGAAGGGCTATAAGACATCTTGAAAAGGGAAGGGTTGTTATATTCGCTGCTGGGACTGGGAATCCATATTTTACAACTGATACAGCAGCTGCATTAAGAGCAGCTGAAATAGGGGCTGATATAATTTTAAAGGGAACACGGGTTGACGGTATATATGATTCTGACCCCGAAAAGAAGCCGGATGCAGTTAAGTTTGAGCAGATTTCTTATCAAGATGTTTTAAAACTTGATCTAAAGGTTATGGATTTAACCGCAATAACTCTTTGTCGCGAGAATAAGCTCCCGATAATAGTTTTTAATATGAATGTTCCCGGAAATTTGAAGCGAATAGTTTTGGGAGAAAACATCGGCTCAAAGATTGTTGATACTGTTGAGAATTCTTGATGAAGATAGAATAAAAACAAAAAGTTTGTAAAATATGAGCATACCATCGACAATCCCAGCGATACTTAAAGATGCTGAGGAAAGGATGAAAAAATCGGTTGAGATAACAAGGCAAGAGCTTGCAAGAATAAGAACGGGAAGAGCAACAACTGCTTTGCTTGATGGGATCAAGGTGGATTACTATGGACAAAACTTGCCAATTAGCAAAGTCGCAACCGTAAGCGCGCCAGACCCGCATACTTTAACAGTAACGCCGTGGGATAAATCCTTGATCCCTGCAATTGAGAAAGCCATACTTACATCCGACCTCGGTCTGAACCCAACAAATGATGGGAACATCATAAGAATTCCAATTCCACCTCTTTCAGAAGAAAGACGAAAAGAAATTGCGAAGCTTGTCAGAAAGTTTGGGGAAGAAGGTAAAATTGCGATAAGGAACATTCGAAGAGATGCAAATGAACATTTGAGAAGAATTGAGAAAGAACAGCATATCTCTGAGGACGAGAGAAAAAGAGCGGAGGAGCAGGTGCAGAAGCTGACGGATAAATATATAAAAGAGATCGATTTGATTCTAGAGCAAAAGGAAAAAGAGATAATGAGCTTTTAAAAATTTGAACAAGAGATTGATAAGAAACAGAATTTTGTCGGTTCGAAATTCGCTACCTCCGGAAAGGGCAAAGGAAGGGAGTAAACTGGTCTTTCAAAACTTAAGAAAATTGCCCATCTTTAACACCGCCGAAACTATACATACGTATGTCTCTTCAAAGAAAAATGAAGTCGATACTATTGAAATTATAAATTATCTTTTATCGGCTGGCAAAAGAGTTGTCGTTCCAGTAGTTGATAGGGATAAAAAAGTTTTACGGCATTCAGAGTTAAAAAACATATCCGAGCTTAAAGAATCAACGTTTGGGATTCTTGAACCAGAGCAAATAAGAGAAGTTAACTTAAGTGAGATTGAACTTGTTCTCGTCCCTGCAATTGCGGTTGATAGGTTTGGGAATAGAGTAGGTTTTGGAGGTGGGTATTATGATAAATTTTTAAGCCAAGTGGATTGTCCTAAAGTTGCTCTCGTTTACGATTTTCAAGTTGTAGATAAAATAGAGGCTTCTCCAAATGATGTTGCCGTTGATTTTGTCGTCACGGAAACAGAAATTATAAATTGTAAGATAGCGAAACAATAAAGTACCGACGTCGTATTAAGATGATAGAACACAAAACAAAGAGTGATTTTTAAAAGTGAAACGGCTTTATAAGTCAAGGCGCGATAAAATAATTGATGGTGTTTGTGGCGGGATTGGAGAATATCTTGGGATTGATCCGACTATTGTTAGGATAGCCTTTATTCTTCTTTTCTTTATGGGTGGTGTTGGTTTATTGCTTTATATTGCTGGTATGCTGATAATTCCAGTAAACCCTGAGCACAGCAAAGAGCAAGCCACGCCCGAGGTGAAAGGCTCTGGTCGAGGTGTACTTTTTATACTTGGGATATTTCTTATAATTATTGGGTTTGGTTTATTGCTTGAAAATTTGGGGTGGCCATTTTGGCATTTTCTTAGAGTAGGTTTTGGCTATCTTTTCCCATTGCTACTTATCGCTGCGGGGATATTTTTGGTGATAACTTATATGCAGAGGAAACGGAATGGATTAATTTTGGAGGTAAAAAGTGAGGATGAAAAAATTAAAGATGAGGCAGAGTTGGGTGGAGCAGTGAAACGGCTTTTTAGATCAAGAAAAAACAGGATGATATTTGGCGTGTGTGGGGGACTTGGTGAATATCTTAATACAGATCCAACTGTAGTGAGAATTTTATGGGTAATACTTGCTATTTCGTCGCTTGGTGTTGCCGTGTTGCTTTATCTTATTATGGCTATAATTGTGCCCGAAGAGCCAACGGTTTAAATGAAATTTAACACCATAAGTTTGATTTCCGTCATTTCTTCGATCGCATATCTTAATCCCTCACGCCCAAAACCACTATCTTTAACACCGCCATATGGCATATGGTCAATTCTATAGGTCGGATAATCATTTATTATCACGCCACC
>CALJEK010000022.1 GCA_938074445.1 Candidatus Kryptoniota bacterium
TGAACCAACATCAACCCATACCCCCAAGGAAACACTTTTAACATGAGGTATTGACTCAGACACAACCTTGACTCCATTAGCGAGAACGGTTTTATTGTAATTCGAAATTACTTTTTGAACCTTTTCTCTCTCAACCAAAACCAGTCTTGACTTTTTCATTTCAAAGCTTGAATCTTTCGAAATTTATCTTTGCGATTTACTCAAAATATACCAATACAATCTCAAATAATCAAGCAAAAGCCCCCTTTATTTCCATTTGCGATAAACTCACCCCCCATCAACATAAAAAATGTTAGTTAAACCCTCACTTCACCAAAACCATCTTCTTAACACTTGAAAACTTGCTCGTCGTCAAACTGTAAAAATACACACCACTTGGCAAATCAACCGCGTCAAACCTTATCACCTTTCCAAAACCAGCGCTCATAAACCCATCATAAAGCGTCGTGATTTTTTCTCCAAGTGAGTTAAAAATTTCGACCTTAACATTTCCATTCTCGGGCAAGTCAAAAACTATTTGTGTGGCAGGGTTAAATGGGTTTGGGTAATTCTGATAAACTGTAAATGTTTTTGGAATTTCATTTCCTTTATTTTCAACAAATGTTACAACATCGATTTTAAAATCTGGCGCAAAATTCCATGCATCACCTGAAGTTGAACCATTGGAATTAACCGAGTTACCAACTGCATAAATTGTAATCGGTCCTGGGGTATCTGGGGCTTTAAATTTAAATTCAAAAGTCACAGCCCCACTCACTGGTTCTTTTGGCGATGTATGAGTTAATTCGTCGCCAATCTTTTGTAAATCCGACTCTACGGGAGATAGCGTTCCCGAGCTCGCTGCTATGTTCACCCCAGCTCTATCCAGCGGTCCACCGCTGATTGAAACTCTATAAGTAGCCTCTTGCCCCGGGGATAATGAATTTGGTCCAGAAATAGAGACATTTACAGAGGGTGTCGGGGAATTTCCATGTCAAGTGCAACCATTCCCGTTTTTTCTTGTTTTTCCGGTTATCCCCGTTGAATAGGCGTAAAATAGAAAAGAGACTAAAACGATCAAATAGACTATTAAATTGGGTTTGAAAGATTTATTGTTTAATGATTGACGCATAACAGCACCCATGCTTTGTTTTTAAAATTAATAACCAAATGCAGTTAGAAGTTAGTTCCATATCTTCAGATGGAACTACCAAAACTAAGAAAATAATCTGTCTTGTTCTGGTTTTGTTTTAGTTCCCGGTTCTATTTCACCTCGGCGGAGTGCGTTGACAAGCATATGGGCTTGGCGAGTTGGCTCCGGAATTCTATAACCGCGGATTGTGGACAAAATTATTTTTATTGAATTTTCAAGTGTAATTTTATGACCTATTGAGACAAAAACAGGTTGAACTTCGTCACGGGTTCTTAAAACAGCTCCAATTATTTCCCCCGAGTCATATAGATAAGAATAAGCTCCAGCCTTTGGAGAAGGTTCTTCATATCTTCCAACGAGCAGGCTTTTTGCGCATCCAATGGTTGGTTTATCAATTAACACCCCAAAATGTGAAGCGATACCAAATCTTCGTGGATGTGCGATGCCTTGACCATCGATGATTACAACGTCGGGCTCAATTTTAATTTTTTCCCACGCTTTTATCAAAGCAGGGGATTCTCGAAATGACAAAAGTCCAGGTATGTATGGAAAATTTACCTCGGTTATCAAAAGGGACCTTTCAACTTCTTCAAGTTCTGGAAATTTTAAAATGACAATCCCAGCATAGACCACATTTGAACCTTTATCAAATGATATATCCGCCCCAGCAATGTAGCGGATTTTCCCCTCCAGAGGCTCAATCCTTACGAGATTTCTAAGTTCATTTTGTATCTTTACGGCTTCTTCTGGGGTCACATCCCAGCGGTGTAAAATTCTGTAATTTGGCATTTGGGAGTTGATTTCTTAATTTAAGATTGCATTCTTAATTAAAAACAATCTTAAAGATGCACAGGATTCTACCTTTTATTTTGCTAATTTTTATCTTAAGTTGCAACTCTGGAAAAAGACCTGAACAAGCAGATGTTAAACCCAAAACCCCTGTAATTGTTCCAGATTTTGATGAAAATTTGGCTTTTGAATATTTAACTAAACAAGTTTCTTTTGGACCACGCGTCCCAAATTCAAAGGCACATGAAGAATGCAGAAATTTTCTCATCTCAGAAATTTCAAAGTATGCGGATGCGGTAAATGTGCAGGATTTTATACATTCGTATTTGGGGAAAAATTTTAAACTTTCAAATATAATTGCTTCGTTTAATTTAAAATCGGGTTTTAGAATCTTGTTATGCGCTCATTGGGATTCAAGACCGTATGCGGACGAAGAAAAAGAAACTTCCAAGAGAATTCAACCTGTTCCGGGAGCTAATGATGGAGCAAGTGGTGTTGCTGTATTGCTTGAGGTTGCCCGAATTTTGAAAGATAATCCACCACCAATTGGGGTGGATATCGTTTTCTTTGACGGTGAAGATTTGGGGATTGCTGGAGATCTTGACAATTTTTGCGTAGGTTCAAAATATTTCGCAAAGAATAAACCATTAAATTATTTGCCACAATTTGGAATTCTGCTTGATATGGTGGGGGATAAGGATTTAGAAATTTTTAAAGAAAGAAATTCGGTAAAATATGCACCCGACCTCGTTGATTATGTTTGGGGCATCGCTCGGGAACTTGGGATTTCAGAATTTAGAAACGAAGTAAAATATGATGTTTATGATGACCATATCCCACTTAATGAAGCTGGGATAAGAACGATTGATATAATTGACTTTGATTATCCATATTGGCATACAACTGAAGATACGCCTGATAAATGTTCGCCACAGTCGCTTAAGAAAGTTGGAAGTGTCGTTTTGAACTTAATTTACAGGTATAAATCAAATGTCGCCGAAAGATAGAGAAACTTTAACAAAGGTGAAAAGGGGATTATGTCAGTGAATTTAAAAGAAATGAAGAAGGAATGGGAGAACAAATTTATTAACTTGGGTAAGTTTAAAGAAAGGAAGGAAACATTTAAGACTGATTCAGGAATTGAGATAGAAAGAATTTATCTCCCTGACGAAAATTTTGATTACGTTGCGAAACTTGGATTTCCCGGCGAATATCCTTACACACGTGGGGTTTATCCGACGATGTATAGGGGAAGAATATGGACTATGAGGCAATACGCAGGTTTTGGAACCGCCGAGGAGACAAACAAAAGATTTAAATATCTTCTTGAACATGGGCAAACTGGGCTTTCTGTTGCCTTTGATCTGCCGACGCAGATGGGATACGATTCAGATCACCCGATGGCGGAGGGAGAGGTTGGACGAGTTGGAGTTGCAATAGACTCGCTTCAGGATATGGAGATTTTATTTGATGGGATAAACCTTGAAAAGATAACCACCTCTATGACTATAAATGCAACTGCTGCGATTTTGCTGGCGATGTATGTTGCGGTTGCGAAAAAGCAAGGTGCAGATTTGAGAAAAATTTCTGGGACAATTCAGAATGATATTTTAAAAGAATATATCGCAAGGGGGACATACATTTATCCGCCTGAACAATCTATGAAATTGATCGTCGATGTTTTCCAGTGGTGTAACGAGAACTTGCCGAGGTGGAATGTTATATCAATCAGTGGTTATCATATTCGAGAGGCGGGTGCAAATGCGGTCCAGGAGCTTGCTTTTACATTTGCCAATGCGATTGAATATGTTAGATCCGCTATAAAAGCAGGGCTTGATGTAAATAAATTTGGCGAACAACTTTCGTTCTTTTTCAATGCTCATAATAATTTTTTTGAAGAAATTGCGAAGTTCAGAGCAGCTCGGAGAATTTGGGCTAAAATTATGCGTGAGAAATTTGGCGTGACAAATGAAGAAGCGATGAAACTCAGATTTCATGTGCAAACTGGTGGATCAACTTTGACCGCACAACAAATTGAAAATAATATTGTTCGTGTGACAATCCAAGCCCTTGCTGCTGTTCTCGGAGGTTGTCAATCTTTACATACGAACGCAAAAGATGAAGCTCTCGCTCTCCCGACCGAAGAATCGGCAAGACTTGCTTTAAGAACTCAACAAATAATTGCATACGAAAGCGGTGTAACTGATACAATTGACCCTTTGGCTGGAAGCTACTTCATTGAGCATTTGACGGATGAAATCGAAAAAAGGGTTTGGGAATATATTGATAGAATTGAATCGATGGGCGGGGCTATAAAAGCAATTGAGCTGGGATATGTTCAAAACGAGATAGCAAAAAGCGCATACGAGTATCAAATGCAAATTGAACGAAAAGAAAAGATAATCGTCGGAGTGAATGAGTTTAAAACGGAGGAAAAACAGAAGATAGAAATTTTTAAACTAAATGAGTCCGCCATTAGAAATCAAATTGAAAGATTGAAGAAACTAAAAAAGGAAAGAGATAACGATAAAGTTATGACAGCGCTTAAAAAATTACGCGAGAGCGCATTGCTTGGGGAAAATCTAATCCCGCCGATCATAGAGTGTGTTGAGGCTTACGCTACGGTTGGAGAAATTTCAGATACTTTAAGAGAAATTTGGGGAGAGTATAGAGAAAGATGAAAATAAGCAAACATAAATTTTCGCAGCTTCAACTTTTAAAAAACAAAAAATACAGATATAGAACAGGACTTTTCATCTTGGAGGGTGAAAGGCTCATAAAAGATGCGGTTAAATTTGGGGCTGAAATACTGTATGTGGCACATTCGGAAAGATTTTTAAAGGGTCAACAATCTCAGGAGTTTCTAAACCATTTGAAAAATAGGAAAATTGAAATTTACGAGATAGGGGAAAGCGAACTTGAAAGGGTTTCTGAAGTTGAAACATCCCAAGGAATTATAGCTGTTGCGAAAATGTTTGAATATAGTTGGGAGGACGTTATAAAAAATGTTAAACAAAAGAAATACGCAACCGTTGTTGCGCTTGATGAAATTTCAGACCCTGGAAACCTCGGGGCTATCTTTAGGGTCTGCGATTGGTTCAAATCTGATCTTATTCTTATCTCGGATATGAGCGTTGATGTTTTTAACCCCAAAACGCTTCGCGCCACAATGGGTTCGGTCTTTAATGTCCCATTCCTGCAAAATGTCGATCTTAAAAATTATCTTGTCGAATTAAAAAATTTAGGATTTAAAATTTTCTCGACATCCCCCTCTGGTAAAGTTGATTTTCACGATTTGAAAGATGAGGATAAAGTTGTGTTTGTCTTTGGCAGTGAAGCACACGGGATTAGGAATGAGTTTTTAAAGATTTCAGACGCAGTGATTAAGATAAGAAAATTTGGGAAAGCTGAATCGCTAAATGTCGCTGTTTCAACAGGGATAATTCTATCCGAAAGAGCTTATTCTATTTTCGAGCGATGATGAAAATTCCGGGATAAATAAATTGGTTCTCTGGAATTAAATTGATGATATTAAAGCCTGTTTCAGTTAAAATTTTGGCGAACTCATCCGGGGTGATATAATTGAGTTCCGACTTTACATCCCTTCCGTAAACTTTTAACTTTAATTTCAACCTTTCTTCAAAATATGTGTATTTGAACCTGAGTGAGTTTGATTTCAGAGTGTCCTTTATGAAGACAATTCCATCGGTTGCGAGTGATGTGTAGATTTTCTCGAGCAATTCAATTTTTTCCTTACGATTTAGGAAAATAAGGACATCAATAAGAAGGACAAGTTTTAAATTATCAAATTTGAAATCATCCAATCTATCCACGAATTCAACTCCAGTTTTAGCCGAGGTTTTTTTCGCTTCGTTTATCCTCTGTTTTGAGATATCAAAGCCAATCACTTTTAATTTTTCGTTCTTCGTCTTAATATAATTTGCAAAAATTCCGTAACCGCAACCGTAGTCAAGGACAGTGCCCGAGTTTGGTATGTAGGGATCAAGATGTTTTTTTATCGGCTGGAAATTAAAAATTATTCGCGCGTAAATTTTGGGTTTTTCTGAAGGTTTGGCATTTTTGTAGAGTTTAAATAAAGCAAGTTGTTCATCTGAAATTTTCATATCGTTTGGATTTCCATCTGTTTACAGTTTTTCTTGAATTTAAAGTTTTCGTCGAACTTTGCGTTATTTGATCTTTTTTATCCAAGCTCAGTATCCCAGAAGCGATGGCAGCAACAATTTGTAAAGATGGGGTATTGTCTGTTGTTATTTCGGATAAGTTCTTCAGATAAGATGGCTTGAAGTGATTTTTAATAAAATGGGTATCATACTTTCCCATTCGGAAAAGTTCATTTCCCATAACCCATAGACAAAATGGAATTGTGGTTCTTACGCCATTTATTTTATACTCGCTTAATGCTGCTTTCATCCTGTCAATCGCCTCAATTCTATTTCTTCCCCAAGTGATTATCTTTGAAATCATCGGGTCATAGTGGATGGTTATTTCATTTCCGGGCTCAATTCCAGCGTCGACCCTTACCCATGGACCGCTTGGTTGTTTAATCTCTGTGATTTTCCCAGTTGATGGGAGAAAGTCATTAAACGGGTCTTCGGCGTATATTCTGCATTCGATCGCATGACCATTTGGTTTTATATCTTTCTGTGAGAAGTTTAACTTATTGCCAAATGCAATTTTTATTTGTTCAGCTACGATGTCAATTCCTGTTACCATCTCAGTGACTGGATGTTCAACTTGGAGCCGTGTGTTCATTTCAAGAAAATAGAAGTTACGGTTTTTATCAACTATAAACTCAACTGTTCCCGCGTTTTCATAATTAACTGCTTTTGCAATTTTGATGGCTGACTCAAAAAGTTTTTCTCTTAATTCCGTTGTCACAATTGGGGAAGGTGTTTCTTCTATGACCTTTTGATGTCTCCTTTGAATTGAACATTCCCTTTCACCAAGTGCGACGATATTTCCAAATTTATCAGCAAGGATTTGAACTTCTATATGGTGAGGTTCCTCAACATATTTTTCAATGTAAACTCTATCATCACCGAAGGCAAACATCGCTTCATTTTTTGCTCCTCTTATTGCGGATTCAAGCTCTTTTTCTTCGTACACAATCCTCATTCCTTTGCCACCTCCACCAGCTGCTGCCTTAATCAAAATTGGGAAGCCAATTTCTTTTGCTATTTCAATTGCTTCATCTACATCTGTTATCGGTTTTTCTGAACCCGGAACTATTGGGACTCCGACTTTCTTTGCAATTTCTCTGGCTTCAAGCTTATCGCCCATCTTTTTAATAGCCTCTGGGGATGGTCCAATGAAGATTATATCATTGTCTCTTACAAGTTTCGCAAATTCTTCATTTTCGGAGAGGAAACCATATCCGGGGTGAATGGCGTCAGCCTTTAAATCCTTTGCCACCTTTATTATCTTTTCCATGTTAAGATATGTCTCGGCTGGATTTGCCTCACCAATGCACTCGGCATAATCAGCTATAGCAACGAAAGGTTTATCTTTATCAACTTCCGAATAAACAGCTATAGTTTCAAATCCAAGCATCTTACAGGTTCGCATAATTCTTACGGCTATCTCCCCGCGATTTGCTATGAGAATTTTCATCTTCGAGTTTTAATTTTGTTTGATTACTTAGTCAACATTGAGTTCAACTATTGTCACACCATCTCCGCCTTCTTCCCAATTGCCAATTCGAAATGATTTAACATTTGGATGGCGCTTCAAAAACTCAGCAATTTCCTGTCTTAGTTTTCCAGTTCCCTTGCCGTGAATTATTTCAATTTTCTTTAACCCATGCAGAAAGCTCGTGTCAATGAATTTGTCAACAGCGCTTATAGCTTCGTCTGCGCGCATTCCCCTTACATCAATTTTTGTTGATACCGAAGCGAAAAGGTCAGTTGCTAAAGATAGCTTTTTTGCTTCCTTTTGTTCCGTTTTTTCAATCTCATTTGTTTTAAGGACCATTTTCACCGCTCCAAACGCCACGATCACATTTGAGCCGTTGATTTGTAAAACTTCGCCTATCTGTGTTCCATTTTTCATCTTGACAAAGTCGCCGGGTTTAATTTCCACCGTTTGAACTTCCTGTTCCTCAAGTTGCTTTGAAATTTTGTTAAATTGATTTTCAATTTGTTCAGCGACTTTGTGTGCTTCTTTTATGCTTTCTTTTGATGCCTCTGTTTCTCTTATCTTTCTTATTGCCCCTTCGATTTTTGCTCTTGCGCTCTCGACTATTTCGCGAAACTCATTTATCGCTTCACGTTTTGCTTTCTTTTTTTCTCTTTCGATTTCTATAAGTTTTTGTTGATACTCAGAAATCATTTTGCTAAGTTTTTCGTCCTTCTCCCTTAATTCATTTACAAGTTTTCTGTACTCAACCTCAAGAGATTCAAGTTGGGTTAAAATTTCTTCAATTTTAACCTGTGATTTGTCAAGATGTTCTTTTGCGCTATTTACAACTTCCTCATCTAACCCAAGGCGTTTTGCTATCTCAAACGCATAACTGCTTCCTGGAACGCCAATTCTCAATCTATAAGTCGGTGCAAGCGTTTGATGGTCAAATTCCATCGCCCCACATTCAATATGGGGATTATTATAAGCGTAAAATTTAATGGCGCTGTTGTGAGTTGTGACGATCACAAACGAACCTTTGCTCTTGAGTTTTTCAATTATAGCTATTCCAAGTGCACCACCTTCTGCTGGATCAGTTCCAGAACCGAGTTCATCAAGCAGGACAAGTGTTTTATCATCAGCTTCAGAAATTATTTTCTTCAAATTTTTTATATGTGAACCGAACGAAGAAAGGTCTTTTTCCACGGACTGCTCATCGCCAATGTCAATAAAAATCTTCTTAAAAATTTTCAATTTACTTGACTCCTTTAACGGCACTAAAATTCCAGCTTGAGCCATTAGAGTGAGCAAGCCGACGGTTTTTAAGACAACCGTTTTACCGCCTGAATTTGGTCCCGAGATCACAAAAATTGAAGATTTATCTCCGAGCTTAAAGTCAAGGGGGACAACTTTATTCTTCCCATGCTTTAACAAAAGAATGGGATGACGTGCGGAGTTTAGAACAATTGGACCTTCCTCTGAGATTTCGGGAGCATAGCCATCTATTTGAAGCGAAAATTTTGCTTTAGCGTAAATGAAATCTAATTTGCCAAGTATATTTATGTTTGTCTGGAGATATTTTAAGTTTTCTCTCACTTTGTCCGTTAATTCGCGTAATATTCGCTCGATTTCTTTTTGTTCTTGGAATTGAAGTTGTAAGATTTCGTTATTTAGTTCAACTATTTCCGCTGGCTCAATGAAGACTGTTAACCCCGTTGAAGAGGTTCCGTGAACAACGCCCGCTACATGTTTTTTATGCTCAACTTTAACAGGTATCACAAGTCGTCCATCTCTTTGCGGGATGATGTCATCTTGCGTGTAATCTTTTTCTGAAATTTGTTTCAAAATTGAATACAACCTCCTTCTCACATAATCTTGCTTTTTCAAAATCTCCTCACGGATTTGCCTTAACTCAGGGCTTGCGTTATCTTTGACATTTCCAGATTCATCTATAACCTCATCTATATTGTATTCAAGAACTCTGTTCACAAATATATTTTTCGCGAGGTCCCAAAGGTTTGGATATTTATGACTTCTCTTGTTAAGATATTCTCTTATCAATCTTGAGACCGCAAGCACTGATTTTATATCAAGAAAATCCGAAGGCGTTAGAAAACTTCCCTCAATTTCGCACCTTCTCAGAGCAATTCGTATATCTTTAATTCCATCAATAGGGAAGGGATCGTCATAAGCGAGTATATCTTTCATCTCAATTGTTAATTTGAGCTCTCTTTCGATAATTTTTGGATTAGTATAGGGCGAGAGGTTTTCTATGAGTTCAATCCCCATTTGCGAGGTCGCAAATGACAAGATTTGCTGTTTGATTTTATCAAATTCAAGTTTATTTAATGTCTCAGCCCTCACTTTTTATTGTTTCAATTGTTTTTTGAATTTGCTCTTTAAACTTTATTTTTGAGCCGAAATTTTTCTCAATGAAATCGTAAATTCCAACGGTCGCTTTTATGACGGGCTTATAAAATTTTGAAGAATTTCTAATTTTTTCAGAGGGAAAATTCAAGGAACCAAGGAATATCAACAAAATGCCAATTATTAGCAGACCCTCAAGAAATCCAAGAACAGCTCCAAGAAGATTATCCGTCAATTCGACGAAAATTGAGACGTTTCTTAAAAACCTTGCGAGCAGCGTGGCGGTTAAGATGCATGCGACGAAAATTATAAACATAGCAAGATAGGTAGAAAATTCGGCAGATATGCCCATATCTTTTAAAATCTGTGCAACTTTTAAGTTATGTTTCACGCCGAGCCATATGCCGAAAACAACGCCAGCAAGTCCTAAAACCCTTGTAATAAAGCCCTTTCTGAAACCGCGATAGACAAAGATCGCTATAAAGCCAAGTATTATGTAATCAAGCCAATTCATCAAGGCTGAAGTTTTTCTTTGACGATTTTTTGAACCGTTGCGCCGTCGGCTTTTCCACGTAGTTCTTTCATCACTGCGCCCATGACCTTACCAAGGTCTTTTGGTCCACTTGCCCCAATTTCTTTAATAACTTTTTCAACAAATTTTGCTATTTCTTCCTCAGACATTTGTTCGGGTAGGTATTCGTTTAAAATTTCAAGTTCTTTCTTCTCCTTTTCAGCGAGGTCAGTTCTGCCACCTTTTTCAAAAAGTTCAATGGCTTCTTTTCTTTTTTTGATTTCAGATTTTATAACTTGGATTTCATCTTCTTCTGTTAATTCTTTACCTTCGCCTTTTCTTTCAATTTCTCTTCTTTTGAGCATAGTTTGAAGCATCCTTATAACCTCAAGCCGAATTTTATCACCAGATTTCATGGCGTTTTTGAGGTCGTTGCCAAGTTTTTCTTTCAATCCCATTTTGTCACGCTAAAATTTTGTTTGAAAAATAAAAAGGCAGGACAACGCCTGCCTTGTGTTTATCTTGATCTTACATTTGATACTTCCAAAAAGTTTTCACATAAAGACAACATTACAACTTTTGTAAGGTTGAATAGTTTATTCTCAGAGCGTCTGCTTTCCTCAGTCTCTGCTGAATATCCATCACGATCCCCATTCTTGAATCTTTGTCAATTCTGAGTGAAACTATAACATTTGGATTTTCTTGACGCTTTCTATACATAATATCGGTGATATCGTCAAGTTGGACTATGTTATCGTCAATTTGAATTCTCCCATCTCTTCCAACCCAGATATAAGAGATCAAACGCTTGTTTTCGATTTTTTCAATAGCAGCAGCTTCTGGCAGGATATATCTTACCTTGACATCAAAAACTTTGATTGTTGTCGTAACCATAAAAAACAGTATCAACTGGAAAATTACATCCGGTAGCGATGCGGTTGGGACTGTCGGTTTAGTTTGCCCAAATTTTTTCTGAAATTTCATTCTTTATCACCTCTATAGTTTTATTTAACCTCTTCCGGCTCAGCGATTGAGATACGAATTGGAATTTCTTTTTTGACCTCTTCCTGCTGATCTTTTGTTAAATTCTTAAATTCTTTGCCGAATGTTTTAAGTGAGTACTCCTCTCGCAGGTCGTTATAAGCAAGTTTCAATTCATCAAGAACCTCAATATATCGACTGTAGCTTGTTTCGCGATCCGTCTTAATGGAAACGATAAGTTTGGGATTTGCTTTGATTTTGTTCTTTATCGTTTCCCTAATTTGCGGCACAGTTATAAGTTCACCATCTAATAGAACCTCACCCGCTGCGTTAACTAAAAGCTTCGCAATATCGCTCTGTTTAACTTTTACTTGTTCAGTTGTTTCAGCTGCTGGGGGAAGTACCAATCCTATACCTGTATCAACATCAAATGTTGTCGCGACAAGGAAGAAGATCATCAATTCAAAGGCAATATCCGCCATTGAAGCGGAAGGAATTTCTGGTCCGCCCTTTTTTCTTCTTTTAAACATGGTTAGAAAATTTATTTTGTTGGGTTTTTAATTTCGGTCTCGCCTACTTTTTTATCTGACTGCATCTCTGCAAGCGCGTCGATCAACTCAATTGAGCTTTCCTCCATATCAATAACTATTCTGTCAACTTTTGAAACGAAGTAGTTATAGAATGTTTGAAGTATAATAGCAGCAACAAGTCCAAAAAGCGTTGTTAAAAGGGCTATTGAGATACCACCCGCGACAATTTCAGGTGAGATATTCTTTGCTTCTTTAATTGAGTCGAACGCGACAATCATTCCCTGGACCGTCCCAGTAAATCCGAGAAGTGGAGCAAGTGAGATGAACAACGAAAGCCATACAAGCCCTCTTTCAAGAAAAGCCATTTCTATTCCGCCATACGCTATTATTGCTTTTTCGGCTGCTTCGATTCCTTCTTTTGCTCTTAGGAGTCCAGCCTGGAAGATGCTTGCAACAGGTCCTGGGGTCTTCTGGCAAACCTCAAGCGCCTTCTCAACCCCTCCCTCGTTAAGGGCTTTCTTAACCTCTTCAAGAAATTTCCTCGTGTTGATGCTGGCTTTCTTGAGCGAAATCCACTTTGCGATGGAGAGAGCTATACCGATAATTAAGATTGCAAGTATTGGATGCATGAAAAATCCGCCCTGAATATACTTCTCAACAAGGATATTGACTATTTCTTCCACCGGTCCTTTCTTCTCTACCTGAAACAAGAAAGCTAATACGCCTTGTGATAAGACCATATTTTTAACCTCCAAAATTTTTTAGTTTTAAAAATAATGCATTTGCACAAATAATAATAAATAAATTTGACAAAATCAAGAAATTAAACGTGCTTACCCCAAAATCAAAGAAATTTGCGATCGCTGTGATTGCAACCGCGGAAGGGTTTTTGTGAGCGAGTGGAAATTGATTTTTACTTAACTTATTAGTAACTTTAAGACTGAAAATTTAAAATTCGCCCTGCGATGGAGCAAAGAATTTTTAGCAAAATTGACGAATTTCTCAGTCAGATAGATGAATTACTCAAAGAAGAGCTATCCGCTAATTTTACTTCCATAAAGCAGGATGATGTTCAAAAAATCCATCAAATTTTAATTAAATATATCTACCAAGTAATAGACCTTGCTAAAAAAGGGCGCTCTATACATGAAAGAGTTTTACATTCAATCATACAAAATTATTCCGATGCGGTGATAGCGCTTGACAACGACTATAAAATTTTCTTCTGGAATAAAGGTGCGGAGAGAATTTTTGGATATACCTCGGATGAAATGTTAGGTAAAACTGTGGACCCCATTATTCCATCCGAACTGAAAGAAAAAGGTGAGCTACAGTGGCTGTTTGAGGAAACTTTAAAGAAGGGATATATTGATAACTACGAGACTGAGAGGATCACAAAAGATGGTAGACGAATTATTGTGAATTTGTCCAGAAGTTTAATAAGGGATGAGAATGGCGAAATCTTAGGGAGTCTTGCTATTGTTAAAGATATTACAAGAATTAAAGAACTTGAAAAGCAAATACAACATTCTGATAAACTCGCTCTAATTGGGCAAATTGCTGCTGGAATTGCCCACGAAATAGGAACCCCTCTTAATGTGATCTCTGGAAATGCTGAGTATATAATGATGGAGATGGGCGAGGATAATCCGTATAAGGAAGAACTTGAAACAATTATTTCGCAAGCAGAAAGGATAGCAAACCTTATAAAACAACTTTTGGAATTTGCAAGACCGAAAAAACCTAACTATACTAAGGTAAATGTAAATCATGAACTTTCCCATGTTGTTGAACTATTGAAGCGTCAGTTTGAAAAGTCAAATATAAAATTAAGTTTGAAATTTGATGAAGATATCCCAAGTATCTATGCCGATTGTTCTCAAATTCATCAAGTTTTCTTAAACATAATTATGAATGCGATTCAAGCGATAACCCGAGATGGCTTGATAGAGATTGAAACGTTTTTAAGGGATGGGTATGTGAATATAAAATTTAAGGATAATGGTGTTGGCATCTTGCCTGAACATATTGACAAGATTTTCGAGCCTTTTTTTACAACTAAAGAAGCCGGTAAAGGCACAGGGCTTGGGCTTGCGGTGAGCAAAAGGATAGTTGACGAACATAATGGGAAAATAGAAGTTGAGAGTACCCCAGGTAAAGGGACAATATTCACTGTTAAGTTTCCAGCATATATAACAAAAGAAAATAAAGAAGATGATGGACGATCTTTCAAAAGCACAAAACATTAAAATTCTCATAATTGACGATGACGTTAAAATGCTTGAGCTTTTGGAAAAAGTGCTTTTGAGAAAGGGATATCTCGTTGAGGTAACTTCAAAACCAAGGGAAGCACTTGAGAAATTTGAATCCGATGGGTTTGATATAGTTGTCACTGATATAAATATGCCTGAGATAAATGGACTTGAAATTTTAAGACAAATAAAATCGATTTCCCCAAATATAATTGTCATTATGATAACCGCGTTTGCTACGGTGAGCTCGGCTGTCGAATCTATGAAGCTTGGTGCGTATGATTATATCATAAAACCTTTCAACATGGAGGAATTTGTTCTGATAATTCAGCGAGCAGCTGAGCAGGTCGAACTGAAAAAAGAAGTTGAATTTTTAAGGAAAGAAATTCAGCAGAGATATTCTTTCGGAAATATCATTGGAAAAAGTCCGCAGATGCAAAGGGTATTTAATTTGATAAAGCAAGTCGCAAATACGAATAGCAATGTGATAATTTACGGCAAAAGCGGAACTGGCAAAGAACTCGTTGCTAAAGCAATTCATTACAATAGCCCGAGAAAAGATAAACCTTTTATCGCTGTTAATTGTAGCGCAATTCCTGAAAGTTTGCTTGAGTCGGAACTTTTCGGGCACGAAAAAGGTGCATTCACGGGAGCGGTTAGCTCAAGGAAAGGGCTTTTTGAGGAGGCAAACGGTGGAACAATTTTCCTTGATGAAATTGGGGATATGTCGCTTGCGATGCAGGCTAAACTTTTAAGAGTACTCGAGGAAAAAGAAATAAGAGCAGTCGGAAGTGATAAACCTAAAAAAGTTGATGTTAGGGTTATAGCCGCAACACATAAGGACCTTGAAAAAGCAGTTAAGGAAGGGACATTCCGTGAGGACTTGTTCTATAGATTAAATGTTATACCAATTTATCTGCCTGAACTAAGGGAAAGGGTTGAGGATATACCTTTGTTGGTTGAATATTTTTTGAAAAAATACAATGAAGAGGCAAAGAAAAATGTAAGGATTTCTAAAGAGGCGCTCGCATGTATGATGAAGTATTCGTGGCCTGGAAATGTTAGAGAACTTGAAAATTTAATTGAGAGGCTTGTGGTTCTTTCAACGGGAGATGAAATAAGGGTTGAAGATCTGCCTGAACATATAAGGGTATGCAAAGCAGAAACCATAGTTGAAGAACTCACTTTGGGTGATAAGATAACCCTTGAGGAGCTTGAAAAAAGATATATTTTGAAGGTTCTCCGAGAGACAGGTTGGCATAAATCAAACGCAGCAAAAATTCTTGGAATTGATAGGCGTACGCTTTACAGAAAAATAGAAGAATACAAACTTGAAGAACCTGAAAATGCGATCGATGATGAGTCTGAGGGTAGCGATTGATAAGGTTCGGACTTATGGCAAAATGATAAAATTTTCTCATACTATTTTTGCTCTCCCTTTTGCGCTCTCCAGCGTTGTCTTTTCCGCACTCTTTTATAGAGTTACACTTGAAAAAATATTCTGGATTTTGATCGCGATGCTTGGGGCGAGGAGCTCAGCTATGGGTTTCAACAGAATAGTTGATCGTAAAATCGATGCGTTAAATCCAAGAACTAACTTAAGAGAACTACCGACGGGGAAGATATCAACCTTTGAAGCAAGTGTTTTTGTGATTTTTTTCTCTGCACTTTTTATTTACGCATCTTATAAACTTAACAGTCTTTGCTTTTACCTTTCACCTGTTGCGCTTGCTGTAATATTTTTTTACTCATTCACAAAAAGATTTACATGGCTTTCACATCTTTTCCTCGGTCTATCTCTTGGACTTGCACCGATTGGGGCATGGCTTGCTATTGCAGGTAGATTTGATCTACCCCCAATTATACTTGGTTTCGGTGTTTTAACATGGATTGGAGCTTCAGATATAATTTATGCGTGCCAAGATTATGATTTCGATGTAAAACACGGTCTTTATTCAATCCCTCAAAAATTTGGAATTGAAAATGCGTTAAAAATCTCATCCTTGATTCACCTGTTAACCTTTGCGTCTTTTGTTTCGTTAAAATTCGTTCTAAATCTCGGTTGGATTTATACTATTGGGTTAATTTTAATCGGCGTACTTTTAATTTATCAGCATAGAATAGTTAAGCCAAACGATTTATCAAGAGTAAATTTTGCGTTTAATAACATAAATAGTTTGGTAAGCACCTTATACTTCGTTTTTTCGTCGCTTGAGTTTATTCTTTAAAAACACTTTAGGATTCGGTTTTCTTCCGTTCGGTATCGGGGTTTTGTTTTGCTTTCTTTTGTAACAATTTTATCTCTTTTGGGTCGTAAACCTCGCCTTTGAACTCTCTTTTTAGCGCTATGACCCCTGTTCTTGCAAGCTCAACTATACCATATGGGGCAAGCATTTTTATCATTGCGGTTATCTTATCGCTTTTGCCAGTTACTTCAACAGTCAGCGTTGTTGGTCCGATATCAACAACTTTTGCTCTGAATATATCTGAAATTTCAATCACATCACTTCTCGTGTGAGGATTTACCTTTACCTTAATTAGCGCAAGTTCCCTTTCAACAAACGGTTCATTCGTCAGGTCGACAACTTTTAAAATGTCCACAAGTTTATTCAGCTGTTTTATTATTTGTTCGATTTGGTCATCATCTCCATTTGTTACTATTGTCATTCTTGAGATAGTTGGGTCTTCCGTTGGACCAACAGAGATACTCTCAATGTTATAACCTTTTGCGCTGAAAAGCCCTGAAATTCTTGCCAAGACTCCGAACTTATTTTCCACCAATATTGATATCGTGTGTTTCATTTTCAACCTCTATTTTAATGTTCGATTATATCTCTTACCGTAGCTCCGAGGGGAATATACGGATAAACATTTTCTTCATAGATTGTTTTAAATTCGATCATAACTGGTTTATCTCTTAATGCAAGCGCCTTTTTTAAAACAGGTTCAACATCTAAAGTTGACTCGGCTTGAAAGAAGTGAATTTTGTAGGCTTCAGCAATTTTCATAAAATCCGGGCATGCTTTATCGATCAAAAGTTCATCAAAAGATTTTTTCCAATGTAATTCCTGCCATTGTCTTGTGATATCAATATGTCCATCGTTAAAGATTATAATTTTTATCGGGAGATTGTATAAAACAACCGTCGCAAGTTCTTGAAGATTCTTTTGAAAGCCCCTATTTCCGTTCAGTGATATGACGGGTCTATCCTTGATGCTCATTGCCACGCCGATTGAGGCTGGTATAGAGAAACCCATTGTGCCAAGTCCACCGCTTGTAATGTGAGTTCTTGGATAAAGGAATTTAAAAAATTGTGCTGTCCACATTTGAAATTGCCCCACATCCGTGACGATGATGGCATTTCCTCCAGTTAATTCACGCAGTTTTTCTATGACATATTGAACATGAATTTTCTCCCCTTGTTCATATTTTAATTGATACTTTTCTTTCCATATCTTGATCTGGCGAAGCCATTCTTCTGTGTTTAAGTTTTTTACAAGTGGGATTAATTTTTTAAGAGCATCTTTGACATCACCAACGATTGGGACATCAACTTTGATATTTTTGCTTATTGAAGCGGGGTCGATATCAATGTGAATCTTTTTTGCGTTTGGAGCAAATTTATCCGCTTCTCCAGCGGTCTTTTCGCTTAACCTTGAACCAATTATGAGTATGCAGTCGGATTCGCTGACCGCGATGTTGGCATACAATGTCCCATGCGTTCCGAGCATCCCAAGGGATAACGGGTCATCCTCGGGATAAACACCTTGTCCCATTAAGGTTGTTGCAACAGGAGAGTTTATCTTTCTTGCAAGCTCGCGAAGTTCGCCTGAAGCGTTACTTAATGTAACACCACCACCTGCGATTATTACTGGCTTTGACGATTTATTTATTATCTCCGCTGCCCTTTTTATTTGACCTGTGTGAGCAGAATGGACAGGGTTGTAACCACGAAGATTTACGGTTTCGGGATATTCAAACGTAAATTTTTCTAACATCACATCTTTAGGCAAGTCAATAAGAACTGGACCAGGTCTACCTGTCGTCGCGATGTAAAAGGCTGACTTTATTGTATTTGAGAGTTCGCTTATTTTTGTGACGAGAAAATTATGTTTAGTTATAGGTCTTGTAATTCCGACTATATCGACTTCTTGAAATGCTTCATTCCCGATTAGCTTAGTGGGGACCTGTGCTGTGAAAACTACAAGTGGGATTGAATCAGCGTTCGCGTCAGCTATTCCAGTGACGAGATTTGAAGCACTTGGACCGGATGAGACAATTACAACGCCGGGTTTTCCACTTGCTCTTGCGTATCCGCTTGCTGATAAAATAGCTCCAGCTTCGTGTCGTGTGAATATGACCTTTATATTTCCAGCGATGTCAAGCAAGGCGTCAAATATCCCAAGCACAGCATTTCCCGGGCAACCGAAAACAACCTCGACATTTTCTTCGATGAGTGAGCGGATTAAAATTTCGATGCCAGATAAATTTTTGCCGTAAAAGTCTTTGTTTGGGTTATGTTTTGATTTTTCCATTTTTTAATCTATTTAGTTTTTACCCACATAGGACTGAACCTCCGTTTACGCTTATAACTGCTCCAGTTATCCAGTTTGCAAGCTCCGATGCAAGAAAGAGAATCGGTCCGGCAATTTCTTTGGGCTCAGGTATTCTTCCCAGTGGTATTGTGCTTTTAACCTGTTCAACGAAGGCTGGGTCTTTGAAAACTTCAGCGCACATATCAGTATTTACCCATCCCGGGGCGACGCAATTTACAAGAATGTTATACTTTGCAAGTTCAACTGCGAGAGATTTGGTAAATGCTATTATCGCCCCCTTGGAAGCAGCATAATGCGAGTGAAAGGCTTCACCGCGTTGTCCTGCGGTGGATGAAATATTTATAATTCTGCCCCATCTTTGCTCTTTCATTATCGGCACAACTTCATTCGTGAAAAGATAAACACTCTTTAAGTTAACATCCATCGTTTCATCCCAAACTTCCTCTGGCATTTCCCCTATAGCTCCATACGTCCATATCCCTGCATTGTTAACAAGTATATCAATTTTGCCAAAATGCTCAACAACTTCTTTTACCATTCTTTGTACATCTGGTTTTTTGGAGACATCACCTTTAACAGCTATTGCCCTTTGTCCCATACTTTTAATTTGTTCTATCACTGAATTCGCTGCATCATCGTTGGCTCGATATACAATTGCTACATCTGCATTTGCCTTTGCAAACAATATTGCTGTTTCTTTTCCAATTCCCCTTGAACCACCCGTGATAAGCGCTATGCGACCTTTAAGGTTGATCATAAGTTTCCTTTTTGATTTAAAATAAAAATTTTTACGGGCAAATGTCAAGAAAAAGATGGCGAATCTCTTGCTTTTGATTATTTCAAGAGTTATATTATTAAAAAATCAATCTTTGCTTGCCTATGAGTGAGGATATAAACTTTCTCAGGAACGTTTCAATTTTTGAGGAACTTCCAGAAAGAGATCTGGCAAAGATAGCAAGCCTTGGGACTCGGAAAACGTTTTCAAAAGGAAGTGTAATTTTGATGGAGGATGAGATTGGGAGTGCGCTTTTTATTATAGTTAATGGAAAAGTTAAGGTTTCAAGATTGGATGAAACGGGGAGGGAAGTTATACTTTCTATACTTGGTCCAGGCGAGGTTTTTGGGGAAATGTCTCTATTGGACGGAATGAAAAGGTCAGCGACTGTTTCTGCGCTTACCGATACAGAAGTTTTGATAATTTATAGGGATGACTTTTTGAATTTGCTTAATAAGCATCCGCAAATTGCGATTTCATTGTTAAGGGAATTAACGCAAAGATTAAGAAAGGCTGATATGCAGATCAAAAGCTTGTCGCTAAAAGATGCACAAGGGCGTGTGGGATGTGTTTTAATTATGCTCGCAGATGACCTTGGGAAGATGTATAAAGGTCATGTTATAATTGATGGGCTTCCGACACAACAAGATTTGGCTAACATGGCAGGGACATCAAGAGAAACGGTATCAAGAATTTTGTCGAAATTTGAGAAAATGGGATTGATTAAGATTGAGGGGAGGAAGCTCATAATTCTTGAATATGAAAAAATGAAACAGATGTTTAAATGAAAGTTGATTTGCATTTGCACACATATTATTCAGATGGGATTTACTCGCCAGCACAAGTGGTGATGAAAGCAAAAGAAAATGGTCTTAACATAATAAGTATAACCGACCATGATACGACAGATGGACTTGAAGAGGCGATTGAAGTAGGCAAAGAGCTTGGTGTTGAGGTGATTCCAGGGATTGAGTTGAGCTCAAGTATAAATGGAACAGATATTCATATACTTGGGTATTTTATAGATTGGAAAAACGAGAATTTTCAAGTTTATCTAAAAATTTTTCGCGAACTAAGAATTCAACGAGCGAAAAGAATAGTTGAAAAGTTAAATGCTCTTGATATACCCGTTAAATTCGAAAGCGTGGTCGAAATAGCGAAAAATTCAGTCATAAGCAGAGTCCATATAGCAAGTGCGCTTGTTAAATATGGTTTTGTGAATGATTTTTATGAGGCGTTTAATAAGTATCTCGGCGTCGGTTGCCCGGCTTATGAAAAAAATATCGATCTTTCACCTCGCAAAGCCATAAGGTTAATTTCAGAAGTTGGAGGCTTATCTTTTATTGCTCACCCAGCGAAATCAATTAGCGAAATTGAACTTGCAGCTTTAATTGAACTTGGAATTGATGGGATAGAAGTCATACATCCATCGCACAATGAAGAGTTAATTGAATACTACCGCTCAATAGCTGATGAATATTTTTTGCTTGAGAGCGGAGGTTCTGATTTTCACGGTGGGTTGAGGAATGACGAGCATCATATCGGCGTCTATACCGTGCCTTACAAGTTTGTAAAGACGATGGAACAAAGATTAAATTTGAAAATTTAAAACAAAAAGTATCTTGATAAGTGAAAATTTTTAAAGGAAATCTCATAGCTCAAGGGTTAAAATTCGGCATAGTTGTTAGCAGGTTTAATGAACTCGTCACATCAAAATTGCTTGACGGTGCAATCGATTGCCTTAAAAGGCATGGAACGAACGAAGAGGATATAGAAATTTTTTATTCACCTGGTTCGTTTGAAATGCCTCTCATCGCTAAAAAAATCGCTCAAACAGGAAAGTACAACGCGGTGATTTGTCTTGGAGCCATAATTCGCGGGGAGACTCCACATTTTGATTATATCGCCTCGGAGGTTTCAAAAGGTATAGCTCAGGTTCAACTTGAAACAGGTATCCCAGTCGCGTTTGGAGTTATAACAACTGATGATGTTGAACAAGCGTTGAACAGAGCGGGGATGAAAAATGGGAATAAAGGTTGGGACGCTGCTCTTACGGCAATTGAAATGGCAAACCTCATAAATCAGATAAAAAAGTAAATTATGCGTTTTTTGTCGCCTCACCTTTGTATCACTTCAAATTTTTCCAAAGAGATTAGAATTATAAACTCACACCTTCGCTTCGTAATTCTGTTGTCCATTTTGATAACCGTCAACCTTCCAGCTCAATTCAGGGAATGGAGAAATTACACGGATATGAAAAATGTAAGAAAAGTTTTTGTGTTTGGGGATACAGTTATAGCCGGGACAGAAGGAGGGATTTTTATATTTTATCCGAATGAAAAAAGGTTTGAAAAGATTTTGAAAGTTGATGGGCTTTTCGAGGTTGATGTTAAATCAATGGCTGTAATACCAAGTAAGAATATTATCGTTGGATTTGGAAGTGGAGTTATTGACATTTTGAGTTACTCGTCAAAGGGTTACAAAATTAGACATATCTTTGATATACAAAATTCTCCAGAGCCCGACAAAACGATAAATTTTCTGAAACCGTACGGCGATACCCTTTTTATTGGGACAAATTTTGGACTTTTGACATACAGAATTTCCAAGCAAGAGTTTGTCGATACTTATAGGAGGATATTCCCAGAGTTTGAAAGAATTAAGGTTTTTGATGTTCAGATTTTGAACGACACAATTTATGTCGCGACATCGGAAGGGATTGGTAAGGGTTATCGGTTTAGTCAAATTCTTGTTTCACCAGCAGGGTGGAAGACAGTCAGGATTCCAGATGGAATTAAAAGCATTGGGGTTTTGAACGATAAAATTTATACTGGGAACGCAAGCGGTCTTTTTTTACTTGATGGAGATAGCGTAACGAAAGTTTCTTCTTTGGCTGTTAATTTAATTTACAGCGCTGGGGATTCGCTTTTAATCTCAACCGGTAGAGAGATTTTTTCATATAGGGATAATCAATTGCGAAATGTAGCTCAATTAGTCTCTGGTAATATAAGTGATATTTCAATATGGCGTGGCAAAATCGTGGCTGGTGTTTCATCAAATGGCGTTGGAATTTTTGAAAACGGCGAATGGGAGTTTCATTATCCAGATGGACCAAATGGCAATCAATTTTCGAATATGGCTGTTGATAGGGAAGGGAACCTTTGGGTTGCGTCATCAAAGTTTTTAGGTAAAGGACTTTACAAGTTTAAACCTGAAACTTTTGGTGATGGTGGAAAATGGAAAAATTTTACAAGGGAGCAGTTTAACAGAATGTCAAACGATTGCTACAGGGTGAGAATTGGGAAAAATCATGTTTGGGTTGGGACTTGGGGTGGGGGATTGATACAAATTGATAAAAGTGACTCTTTGAAGTTTTTTTCAAAAAGTGAAGGGATAATGGGCGTAACTGAAGATACAAATTTTGTAGTCATAACTGATATCGCTGAACAAGGCGATTTCGTTTGGATTTTAAATTACAAGCCGAGGAATTCAAATATAATTTATCTTATGCGCAATGATTCTTTGATTTATTCTTTTGTTAACGCTTATAATCCGTCACATTACCTTAACATTCAGCTTGAGATAGATGAAAAAGGTAGGAAATGGATTGTTTCTGAACATGGATATATTTTTGTTTTCGACGACAATGGAACAGTTTTCGATAAGAATGACGATAAATGGATTGCAATTTCAAAAGCGGATGGTTTAAATGGGAATCCGACGGTGATAAGATTTGACAATCGAGGCGATCTTTGGGTTGGGACAACCTACGGACTTAATGTGATTGTAAATCCCGATGACCCGTTAAAGGGTGGGAGCATAAGAAATGTTTTTGCGCTTCGTGATTTTTATATAAATGACATAGCTGTTGATGGAGCAAATAATAAGTGGGTTGCGACGAAAAACGGCGTATGGGTTCTATCACCGGACGGGACAAATGTCCTCGCCCAATATGATGCGAGTAATTCTCCGATTTTAAGCGATGATGTTAAATCAATTGCTTTTGATCTTAACTCAGGGATAGTTTATTTTGGAACCGATAAAGGGTTAACGAGTTTAAAAACGGAATTTGGAAAACCCGCCGAGAATTTTACCACTATGAAAATTTACCCAAATCCTTTTCGCCCGGGAAAAGATTTAAATGTTGTAATTGATGGAATCGTTGCAAATTCAACAATAAAAATTTTTACAATTAGTGGTGACCTTGTAAAAACAATTATAACCCCCGGCGGTAAAATAGGTCTTTGGGATGGCAAGGACGAAAAAGGACAGTATGTTCCCACCGGGATTTATATTGTCGTTGTCTACAACGAAGACGGAACACAAGTTGGGATTGGGAAGATAGCGGTATTAAAAGATTAAGTACTCATTGACCTCAAAAATTCTTTATTGTTCTTTGTTCCCCTCATATTCTCAAGTAGAAATTCCATCGCTTCAACTGGAGACATTTCGCTTAAGAGTTTTCTAAGTATCCAAACTCTGTTCAACTCTTCTGGTTCCAAGAGCAATTCTTCTTTTCTCGTTCCTGTTTTATTAATATCAATTGCTGGGAATATTCTTCTGTCGGCAAGTTCTCTTGTAAGGACAACTTCCATATTGCCTGTTCCTTTAAATTCTTCAAAAATAACCTCATCCATTCGGCTTCCGGTCTCAATTAAGGCTGTTGCTACTATTGTTAAACTTCCTGCTTCTTCTGTGTCTCTTGCTGCTCCGAAAAATTTCTTCGGTTTTATCAACGCGCTTGCGTCGATTCCGCCGGAGAGAATTCTTCCACTGTGCGGTGTTACAAGGTTGCTAGCTCTCGCAAGTCGTGTTAAGCTATCAAGAAGTATTACAACATCTTTCCCTGATTCAACAAGGCGTTTCGCTTTCTCAAGAACCATGTCAGCAACCTGCATATGTCTTTCGGGTGGCTCGTCGAAAGTTGAACTTATAACTTCAACATCCGGACCAACAGAACGCTCCATATCAGTGACCTCTTCTGGGCGTTCATCAATTAAAAGGATGATAAGTTTTATCTCCGGATGATTTCTCATTATGCTATTTGCCATCTTCTGCAAAAGAACAGTTTTACCAGCTTTTGGTGGCGATACGATTAAACCACGCTGTCCTTTCCCAATCGGCGCGAACAGATCAAGTATTCTCATTGAGTATTCCCCTGGGACTGTTTCAAGGCGTATTCTCTTGGTTGGATAAAGTGGGGTTAGATTTTCGAAGAGAATTCTCTCCTGAGCTTTTTCAGGAGCGAGACCATTTACTGTTTCAATCCTAAGCAATGCGTAAAATCTTTCGCCCTCTTTTGGCGGTCTAACTCGACCAGCAATCGTATCGCCGGTCTTAAGATTAAATTTTTTAATTTGAGATGGCGAAACATAAATATCATCCGGAGAGGGAAGGTAATTATAATTTGCTGACCTTAAAAAACCATATCCATCAGGTAAAATTTCAAGAACTCCCTTGCTGAATATAATTCCATTTTGTTCTTCACCCTCTTCAACCTCTCCTGCAACAGCCCTTTGCTCTTGCATCTTCTCAAGGATTTTCATTATCAATTCTTGTTTTTTCAAGTCACTATAGCCAGAGATTCCTATCTCCCTGGCAATTTTTTGAAGCTCCGCTACCTTCTTCGACTGAAGCTCTGTAATGTCCATTACCATTTTTAATTTGTCCTCCTTTTTATTTTTGATTTTTAAATTAAACATTCAATTTTTCGCTTTTCAATGTGAGCAATTATCTCGCCAGCCAAATAGTGGGAACCCGTTATCAAGATCAGATCCCCCTCTTTAGATTCGTTTACAATAAAATCAAATGCTTTGTCAGAATCTTGAATATAAACGGAGTTAACCCCATTTTGTTTAAAAATTTCGGAAATTATTTTTGCATCGAGGGCACGCCCAATTTTGGGCTGTGTCGCAACAGCAAAATCAGCTACTTCAGATAGTTTTTTGATCATTTTTTCGTATTCCTTATCGCGCATCACGCCGAATAAAAGTAAAAGCCTATTTCGTTTGAAAATTTCAAGTTCTGTAACGAGCTGACTTACAGCAGGGTAGTTATGAGCCACATCAATTACAATTTTCGGGTTTTTATGATAATTAGTTAAGGGTTTTAAAACCTCAAGGCGCCCTCTCAACCCTGAAAATTCTTTAACCTTTAAAAGACCCTCATATACATTTTCAGTTTTATAACTTACAAAACCAAGCTCCGAGAGCAGTTCAAAGGTTAAAACCGCAAGTTGAGCATTTCTTGTTTGGAATTTTCCAGCAACCCCAGCAGTTAAATCAATGTAATGATTTTTTCCAGTTTCCAAGTCAAACTTCACCTTATGCTCATCCGCTTCTTTAAACACCACCCTTGAAACGTTGTCAGCTACGACAAGTTTTGAGTTTTTTTCATCTGCAACTTTTTTGATAACCTCTAAAGCCTTACCATCACATCCGGTTATGCAAGGGGTCTTTTCTTTGATTATCCCCGCTTTTTCAAAGGCAATTTCTTCAATCGTATCACCAAGGACATCCATATGGTCGTATGAGACTGTCGTAATTACAGAGACAGCGGGTGAAATGATATTCGTCGAGTCAAGTCTCCCACCAAGACCAGTCTCAATTACAGCAATATCAACTCTTTCATCAGCAAAGTGTTTAAATGCAACTGCTGTAGTTACTTCAAAAAATGTAGCTTTTAAAAGATCAATTTCAGTTTGCAGAGATTTTACATATTCAACAACTTTTTCCCTCGAAATTGGGATACCATTGATTCTTATTCTCTCGGTGAAATCAACTAAGTGCGGTGAAGTGTAAAGACCTACTTTATAACCACTCGCTTTTAAAATTGAAGCTATAAAAGATGAAGTTGAACCTTTGCCGTTCGTTCCGGCAATGTGAACTGAAATAAAATTTTTCTCAGGGTTCTGAAAAAATTTAAGTAATTTTTCTATATTTTGCAAGCCAAATTTAATCCCAAAGCGTTGCAGAGAATAAAGGTAGTTTATAACCTCAAGATATCCTTGTCTCACTGGTTTTTCACATTGTGTTTTTGTTTTGCCCGTTAGTGTGGAAAAGTTTCAACAATTATTGAACCGACGATATCGTTAATGTCTTCAATTTTATTTTCCTCGCAATATCTGATTATGCCTGAGATGATATTAATCGGGGTGTTCGGGTCAATAAAGTTTGCTGTTCCGACTTGTATCGCTTTTGCCCCTGCTATCATAAATTCAATTGCGTCTTCCCATGTTGTTATTCCGCCAATTCCAATGATGGGTATATCGACGTTTTGGAAAACCTCAAAAACTTTTGCGAGCGCAATTGGTTTTATCGCGGGACCTGAAAGCCCACCTGTGATAGTTGATATTTTAGGCTTCCTTGTTTTTATGTCAATCGCCATCCCAACAACTGTATTTATCAAAGATACCGCATCTGCTCCTTCCTCTTTACAAACTTTAGCAAATTCAGAAATCCTTGTGACATTGGGTGTAAGTTTAATTATCAATGTTTTGCTCGTAAGTTTTCTCGTTGCGTTGACGATTTTAGCCGTCATTTCTATGTTCGTTCCAAATTCAAGTCCGCCTTCCTTTACATTTGGACAGGAGATATTGATTTCGTATGCGCTCACCCCTTCTGTGTCTTCTAATCGTTTTATTATTTCACAGTAATCTTCAATTCTTTTCGCTGCGATGTTTACAATTATTGCGGTATCAAAGTTTCTCAGCAAGGGTAATTTTTCGTTTATAAATTTATCAACCCCAATATTGGCAAGTCCAATTGAGTTTAGCATTCCACACGGTGTCTCAGCAACTCGCGGTGGTGGGTTGCCAACTTTAGGTTTAAGTGTCAATGATTTTGTAACTATACCACCGAGTTTGTTAATATCAATTGTCCCAATTAATTCATCCCCATATCCAAAAGTTCCTGAGGCAACAAGGACTGGATTTTTAAGTCTTAGCTTACCAACTATAACTTCCGTTTTGATCATAACAAGATATCTTTTGAGTTAAAAATGGGACCATCTTTGCAAGCTAACTTGTATTTCCCATCCCTTGTTTTCACGGCGCATCCTTGACATAATCCCGTTCCGCATGCCATTGGGGCTTCAACGGAGACTTCACAATTAAGATTTAGTTTATCGCATAGTTCGATAATTGCTTTAAGCATTGGGATTGGACCACAGGCGAAAACTTTAAATGCAGAAGGGGTTTTTACTATATCGTTATTCATTACCTTTAACTTAAAAAGTTCAACAACCGTTCCTTTGTGCCCATACGAGCCGTCATCCGTTGCGGTATTTACATTTACAAATCCATCAAGAACAAGTTGTGACTTCGTCCTTGCTCCTACAAGTGAAATTATATTTTTATTTTTTTCTTTCAAAATTTTCGTCAAAAACGGAAAAGGTGCAATCCCAAGCCCTCCAGCAACTATTAAAGCTGTGTCGAAATCGTCGTTCAAGTTAAATCCATTCCCAAGCGGTCCGATTATATCTATTTTTTCGCCAACCTTTTTGCTTGATAAAATTTTTGTCGCTTTTCCAACAACATTAAAAATTATCTGAATTCTGTCATCAATTACGTTGTAAACGCTGAAAGGTCTGCGCAAAAGTGGATCGAGGTTTTCTGAAACTTTTATATTTATAAATTGCCCTGGTTTTGAAGCCGTTGAAATTTCTGGGGACAAAAGTTCAATTCGATAGATATTTTCACCTACAGGTTCATTTGAAAGGATGGTCGAGATTGTCTTGATTATCATCTATTCTTCTTTTCTTTCTTTCCCGAACTCTTTGAGTATCTTCTTCAAATTCATTTATTTTTGGCTTTGTTTCGTCAACTTGGTTTGTTTTTGTTTCTTTTGGAGGTTTAGGAGTTTGGGGTATTTCAATTTTTTCTGGATTTAATTTTACCTCTGCTATTCTGGCATATTCAGATTTTGGGAAATTGTTTACAACATTTCTGTAATATTCGCTCGCCTTTGTAAAATTTTTAAGTTTATACTCGTTAATCCATGCGATTGCGAAAAATGCTCTTGCTTTTAAATCCGAGTTCGAGTTATGATTGCAGATTATTGAAAGCATTTTCACCGCTGCTTCCGGGTCATCGTCGATCAATGATATTGCTTTGTTATAAATTTCATTTAATGTGTCTTTAACAAATTCAGGTTTAATTCCGAGAAATTTTAAGGCTTGTGTTGAAAATTCACTTTGGGGAAATTTTTCAATTAGTTCAAGGTTAATTTCTTTTGCCTTTGCTGTGTCGATTGTTTCGTAAATCGTTCCAAGAAGATAATAAGAACGCGGTGCGCTTGAGGTCTCGGGAAAGTTTTTGATTACATCAGTGAGATAATGAATTGCCGAATCAACGCGGTCGAGTGAGGTATAAAAAATCCAAGCAAGTGAGTATTTTGCTTGCGCGATTATATTTTTGAGTGAATCAATGTTTATTGGTGGTATCGAATCAGTGGAATTCATTGATTTTAAAATGCTATCATTTCTTGATATTATCGAGTGATATCTGAAGTAGTCGTTCATCAACGTAGTTTTTTTCTGTGCTTGCTTAGCGATCTCAGCTTGTGGGAACTCAAACTGTGCTTTTTCGTAAAAGAATTTAGCTGAATCATATTTTCCAAATTTTGTTTCGTATATTTGACCAAGTTCGAAATAGCCAAATGCGGATTCTTGGGTTCTCTTGTAAGTTGTGTCAAGGTAAATATAAGTTTGAACGGCAAGATCTATTCTGTTGGATAAATAACGAGTGCGAGCAAGTTCAAGATAAACTCTCCTTTCGTAATCTTTATCCATTTTGGAATAGAGCAGGTCGTTTAGAACTCTTTCAGCAAGTTCATAGTCACCAAGTTCGCGTTGTTGTATGGCGTATTTTATGAGGGCATATGTTTTAAGGTTTGTTCTTTTTGTTGTTTTAGAAGCGTTGTAATAAAATTTCGCGCTTTCGCTCGGGTTTCTTCCCTCGTTTATCTCACCAAGATAGAATAAAATTTCGGCTCTATCTTCACCTTTTGCTTGTTGAGATGCGAGATTAAGATAGTAAGATGCGCTGTCTATTTCACCAAGTTTATATTTTGCAAATCCGTAGATTTTGTAAAGATTCCATAGTTTTTTGTTTTTAGAATCACGATTTGTTTTGGTTTGAAATGTAATTATTGCGTCTTCATATTTTTTCCTCTTTGAGAGCGTTAGCATTAAAAGGTAAAGTGCTTCATCGTAAAGCTTGCTTTGAGGGAATGTTGAGATGAGTTCTGCAAATTTTCTTTCGGCGCTGAGGTAATTATCCTGATAAAGGTATGCTTTCCCAATCATCAGAATGGCGTCGTCCGCGACTGATGAGTTAAGGTAATATTGCAAAATCTTTGAGCATTTTTTTATGACATCGTCAAGTTTGTTTTTCTCGGTTGGCGGGATTTTGAATTCAGAGTCGATTTTTTCAACGGATAGAAATTTTTCAGATGAGATTCTGCTTTGTATGGAGTTCTCAACTTGTTCAAATATGGTTTTAGCGTTATAGTAGGTGTTAAAGTAAGCGTTAAATTCGCTTGCTATATTTTTCCATATACTGCAGCCGACGAGCACAATTGTTGATAGAATTAACAAGGGGATTATTTTGATCTTGCGGTTCAAGGTTGAATTTAGATATTGAGTTTAGCCTGTGCTAATTTAAGGTAAATGTTTTCAATTTGCAAATTATGAAGCGTTTGAAAGTTGAGCTGTGGGGTCAAAAGTTATTGTTTTTTTGGTCTGCAGTTTTTAAATTTAAAAAAACTTTTCAATCTAAATTCATTTATTCGCAAAGTTAACAGCAAACTAAAAATCAAAATGGGAGGTAAAAATGGCAGTAAGAGTAGCAATTAATGGGTTCGGTAGAATTGGGCGACTTGTTTTTAGAGCTGCTGTTCAAAATAATGTTGATGGGCTTGAATTTGTTGCGATAAACGATATCACAGATACCAAAACTTTGGCGCACCTTTTAAAGTATGATTCAATTCATCGTCGTTTCCCTGGGACGGTTGAGTATACCGATAATGAATTAATTGTAAATGGGGAAAAGATTAAAATTTTTGCTATCAAGGACCCAACTCAATTGCCGTGGAAGGATTTAGGTATTGATATTGTTATCGAAGCAACAGGGGTTTTTACTAAAAAAGCAGATGCGGAGAAACATATTCAAGCGGGTGCGAAAAAAGTTATAATAACAGCTCCTGCTGATGGGGTTGAGAAAACAATAGTGCTTGGTGTAAATGATAATATTCTAACTCCTGATGATGTGATAGTTTCAAACGCATCTTGCACAACGAATTGCCTTGCTCCAATGGTGAAAGTTTTGCATGATAATTTTAAGATTAGAAAAGGTTTGATGACGACGGTGCATGCTTATACGAACGATCAAAGGGTTCTTGACCTCCCGCACAAAGATTTAAGAAGAGCAAGAGCAGCTGGGCTTTCGATCATTCCAACAACAACTGGAGCAGCAAAAGCGGTAGGTAAAGTTATACCAGAATTAAATGGAAAACTTCATGGATTTGCGCTTCGCGTCCCTGTCGCAGATGGCTCTGTAACTGATTTTGTTGCCGAGCTTGATAGGGAAGTCACGGTTGATGAAGTTAACAAGGCATTTAAAGAAGCCAGCGAAACATATTTGAAAGGGATACTTGAGTATACTGAAGATGAAATAGTCTCAAGCGATATAATTGGAAATCCGCACTCTTGTATATTTGACGCTAAATCAACAATGGTTATGGCTGGAAATCTTGTCAAGGTGATTGGGTGGTATGATAACGAATGGGGTTATTCCTGTCGAGTTGTTGATTTGACGAAGAAAATTGCGGATATGATGTCAGATTAATCGTTTTTGAATTTTTATCCCCTCCGTCACTTGGAGGGGGCATTTTAAATAAATTGGGATTAAATATGCGTATTTTAATTTTTATTTTGCTTATCAATTTTTCATTCGCTCAAAATGCCGATGAGATCATCAACAGGACAATTGAAGTAGTTGAGGAAAATGATAAGAAACTTGAAAACATTTCGGGCGAGTTCAAACTTAAGGTTGTGTTAGATTATAATTTGACCGTTAAGAAGGGAAATTATGAATTTTTATACGATGTGAAATTTGAGAATGGCGTGATAAAGGATAGAAAATTAGTTTCAACTCCAAGCGATGTAGATTCGTCAAGTTTGATGATAGCGAAGCAAATTGAGAAGGTCAGAAGAGAGGAAAGTTTAAAAATAAAAAATCTTGTTTTTCCCTTCCTTCGCGTTGGAAGTGATTTGACCGAGAAGAAGATAAATTTCAAATTTAACGGCACGGAGAAACTTTCGGGTAAAAATTGTTTCGTGATAAAGGTTGATTATAAAGTTAAAAGTGACACATCCAGCTCTGAAGGCACAGGGAAAATATGGATTGATCAGCGAAGCTATCTCCCCGTCAGGTGTGAGTATGATGTGACATATAATTCCAAGAGATTCGGAAAAAATCAAAGCAAGCAATTTCTTGATGTCTCAAGTTTTAATGGGATTCTTTTGCCAGCCAGAAATGAGGTTCAGGTTTTTCCAAAGATTTTATTTGTTAAGTTCGGGACAGTTAAAATAGTTTATGAAGCAATTAATGTTACATTTTTTTTAAAATAAATTTGGCGAAGCACCATGAGAAAAGTAACAATTGATGATTTGCACCTTAAAGGGAAAAGAGTTCTTGTTAGAGTTGATTTTAACGTCCCAATTGAAGGTGGTAAAGTTGGAGATGATACAAGAATAAGGGAAGCGTTGCCTACGATAAGGAAAATTATCGCTGAGGGTGGCAAAGCAATTTTGATGAGTCATCTCGGAAGACCAAAAGGTGGATTTGATCCAAAGTATAGTTTGAAACCAATTGCGGAGCACCTTTCAAATCTTCTCGGGATGCCCGTTAAATTTGCACCCGATTGCGTTGGTGACGAAGTTAGAAAAATGGTTAACGAATTAAATGAAGGCGAGATTTTACTACTTGAGAATGTTAGATTTCATCCTGAGGAGGAGAAAAACGATGAAAATTTTGCGCGCGAACTTGCCTCTTTGGCTGATGTTTATATAAATGATGCCTTTGGAAGTGCGCATCGGGCACATGCTTCAACTGAAGGTGTAGCAAGATTTGTGAATGAGACCGCAATAGGTTATTTAATGCAAAAGGAGATTGAATATTTATCTAAAGCAACTTCAAATCCAGAGAAGCCGTATGTGGCAATTCTTGGTGGGGCGAAAGTTTCGGATAAAATTCAAGTTATAAAGAACTTAATTGAAAAAGTCGATGCGTTTTTGATCGGTGGTGGAATGGCAAATACATTTTTGAAAGCCAAGGGATATGAAGTTGGGAAATCACTTGTTGAGGAAGACAAACTTAAACTTGCGGAGGAAATTTTAAGTGAGGCTGAGAAGAAAAATGTAAAATTTCTTTTGCCGGTTGATTGCGTAATTGCCAATAAATTTGCCAATGACGCTGATTTTGAGATCGTTGCTGTTGATAAAGTTAAACAGGATTGGATGATACTTGATATTGGTCCAGAAACTGTAAAAAAGTTTGAGGAGGTTTTGAAAGATGCAAAGACAGTTGTTTGGAACGGACCGATGGGTGTTTTTGAATTTGATAACTTTGCGAGGGGAACATTTGAAATCGCTAAAATTTTGGCTGAATTGACGAAGAAGGGAACTATAACAATTGTCGGCGGTGGGGATTCAGCATCAGCGGTCTCAAAAGCAGGATTGTCTAACAGTGTTTCACATGTTTCAACTGGTGGCGGTGCTTCGCTTGAATTCCTTGAAGGAAAGGTTCTGCCAGGGATAGCTGCTATAAAAGATAAATAAACCTGTCGGAGGGCACTTACCATATTTTTTATTTATTGAGCAGTGTTTTATATTTTGTTTTGAAGTGCAAAAATAATCTTTAAGTCGATGAGTTATAGATATTACAGACCGAGCTTTTTTCGCGGTTTTAGGTTTTTTCCAACCGCGATAAAATATTTCATTATTGTCAATGTCGCTGTTTATCTTTTGCTTGTGTTTTTTGGTTTGAATTTTAGGATTTCTGGTGTTCCTCTTTATCTTTATGTTTACAAATTTTTTGCTCTGAACCCAGTTGGGGACGGATTTCGGATTTGGCAATTGATAACTTATATGTTCATTCACGATCCGAAAGGAATTTTTCACATTCTTTTTAATATGTTGATGCTTTGGATGTTTGGGACTGAGATAGAGAATATGTGGGGGACGAGAAGATTTTTAGTTTATTATTTTGCCAGTGGGATTGGCGCTGGAATTACGCATTTGATTTTTGCACCGCTTTTTGGTCAAATTGGTCCTGTTGTTGGGGCTTCAGGTGCAATTTACGGAGTTATGATTGCATTCGCTATTATGTTTCCCGATAGATATATTTTTCTCTATTTTTTAATTCCCATCCCTGCGAGGATTTTTGTTGCTATTCTTGTATTTTTTGATTTGATTATGGGTGTTTTTGGAAGCGATGGGGTAGCTCATTTTGCTCATCTTGGTGGGGCTATAGTTGGATTCGTTTATATAAAGCTGATGTATGCTGGATTTGACTTGTCTGATTTTATTTCGAGGATAAAATTACCTAAATTTAAGGGAAGAAGAGAAAGAAAAAAATATCTTCTCGTTGATGACGAGATAATAACGCAGGAACAAATTGATGCCATCCTTGATAAAATAAGCCAGTATGGATACGATAGTTTAACCGAGCGTGAGAAAAGGATTCTTTATGAGGCAAGTAAAAAATTGCGTTAATAGGAATAGGTTTTATGATAAATAGAAGAAAATCTCGCAAAGTTTATGTTGGAAGTGTTCCCGTTGGTGGGGATGCCCCAATTTCAGTTCAATCGATGACAAAGACAAAGACTGAGGATATAAAGGGAACATTAAAACAGATTTACCAGCTTGCTGAAGCTGGATGTGATATTGTCCGTGTTGCGGTTCCAAATAAAGAAGCAGCGGAGGCTCTTGCGGAAATCGTTAAGGGCTCACCAATTCCCGTCGTTGCAGATATTCATTTCAATCATATTTTTGCTTTAAAAGCGATTGAAGCGGGCGTTGCTAAGGTTAGAATAAATCCGGGGAATATCGGGTCGAGAGAAAGAATAAAGCAAGTTTTACAAGCTGCTAAAGATAAAGGTATCCCGATAAGAATTGGGGTTAATTCGGGGTCGCTTGAAAAAGATTTGCTTGAGAAATATGGATATCCAACCGCTGAGGCGCTTTTTGAAAGCGCGATGCGTCATGTGGAAATATGTGAAGAGTTTGGTTTCTCAGACATAGTGATATCTGTAAAATCAACCGATGTGCGATTGATGATAGAAGCATATAGATTGATCGCAAGTAAAACGGATTACCCGCTTCATCTTGGCGTAACCGAGGCGGGACCTTTTTTCACTGGCTCAATAAAATCTGCGGTTGGAATTGGGACTTTGCTCGCTGAGGGAATAGGGGACACGATTAGAGTTTCGTTGACCGATGACCCTGTTAAGGAAGTTGAAGTTGGGAGGGAGATTTTACGCTCACTTGGGCTTGCATCAAGGAATGTTGAGATAATTGCGTGCCCGACATGCGGTAGACTTGAGGTTGATTTATTTAAGATTGTAAATGAATTGCAAGATAAATTGAGCAGGATAAAAAAACCTGTTAAGGTTGCAATACTCGGCTGTGTTGTGAATGGACCTGGTGAGGCAAGTGAAGCAGATATTGGAGTTGCGTGTGGCAAGGGCGTGGGAATTTTGTATCGAAATGGTGAAGTTATAAGGAGAGTTAAGGAAGAGGAAATCGTTCAAGCGGTAATCGAAGAAGTAATGAAGTTTAATCCAAGCGGTGGATAATTTGGAAATTTGCTTTTTTGATATTTAATTTAAGGTTTGTTAATCAAAAACTAAATTTGATAAAAAATGCAAAGGAATAAATTTCCGTTTCCTGGGATACCGACGACTTCTGATGGTGCTGGTGCGGTAGTATGGGTTGAGACTCATATAAGTCAAGGTGCATGTGCTTATCCAATTACTTCTTCAACAACAATGGGTCAGGGTTTTCAAGCTGAAGTTGCAAATGGAAAAAGAAATCTTTGGGGAGAAAAACTTTTCTTTTTTGAGCCTGAGTCAGAACATAGCTCTGCTTCTGTATGTGAGGGATTTGCTGCAGCTGGTGGGAGAATAACTAACTTTACATCTGGTCAGGGATTGATTTTAATGAAAGAGGTTCTATATGCGATAGCGGGTAAGAGACTACCTGTTGTTTTTCACATCGGTGCGAGAGCTTTGACATCACATTCTTTAAATGTTCACGCGGGACACGATGATGTTATGGGGGTTGCTGACTGCGGATGGGGTATAATTTTCGCCCGAAACGTTCAAGAGGTTGCAGATTTAACCTTGATAGCACATCGTGCAGCTGAAAATTCAATGACACCGTTTTTGATGGTCCAAGATGGATTTCTTACAACACACACGATTGAAAATGTTCTTTTGCCAGAACCAGAGTTGATGAAGCAATTCATCGATGACCCGAACAAGAAATTGAAAAATTTGATGAATCCTTATTTCCCGCTGATGTCAGGAGTTGTTCAAAATCAGGATAGCTATATGAAAGGTAAAATTGCACAGCGATATTACTATGATAAAGTTCCCGGCGCAATTAGGGAAGCTATGGGAAAATACTACGAACTTACTGGCAGAAGGTATGATTTTATAGATACGTATAAAGTTGAAGATGCTGAATATGTGGTTGTGGGGATGGGTTCGTTTATGGAAACTGCGATGGCAACCGTTGATTATTTAAGAGAGGTTGAAGGTTTGAAAGTTGGGGCTTTAACTGTGACGGTTTTTGCACCTTTCCCAGGTAAGGAAATCGTTGAAGCATTGAAGCATGTAAAAGCATTTGCGGTTCTTGAAAGAATGGATAACCCGCTTGCTCAATCAAATCCATTAACAATGTCGATAAAAGCGTCATTTGCAGATGCATTTATTGGTTCCAAAGGTTATCCAAAGATAGATAGAATTCCGAGAATTTTCTCTGGCGCGGGCGGACTTGGAAGCAGAGATGTAAGACCCGGTGATTTCATCGCTATTTTCAAAAACATGATGCGAAACGACGGTAAAGAGAAAGAATTTTTTGTCGTTGGTATAAAACATGAGCTTGCTCTTGAAAGGGAATATGATCCGGATGTCAGACCTAAAGGAGCGTTCTCAATGCGTGGTCATTCTGTCGGTGGATATGGCTCTGTTACGACGAATAAAGTTATAGCCACTTTGCTTGAGGATATATTTAAACTTCAGGTGCAAGCATATCCGAAGTATGGTTCCGAGAAGAAGGGATTGCCGACAACTTACTACTTAACAGCAGCGAGAGAAAAAATAAGGACGCATTGTGAACTTACACATGTTGAATTTGTCCCGATGAACGATGTCAATGCTTTTAATTTAGGCAACCCTCTCTCTGGTCTAAGTGAGGAGGGTATGATATTTATTCAAAGCGATAAAGTAAATCCAGTGGATGTTTGGAATGCAATTCCTTCTTACGCGAAGAAAATTATAAAGGATAAAAAGATAAAAGTATATTTTTTGGACACTGTTAAGATCGCTCGTGAAGTTGCACCAAGTCCAGACCTTGAGCAAAGGATGCAGGGGATTGTTTTGCTTGGCATTTTTTTAAGGGTTACGCCATTTAAAGAGCAATATGGGTTAAGTGAAGAGGAATTATTTAAAGGTGTTGAGAAATCGATTAGAAAATATTTTGGGAAACGCGGTGAAAGGGTAGTTCAAGCAAATCTTGAGGCGGTTAAGCGTGGTTACTATGAGGTTATGGAGGTTCCAGTTGATTTAATAGAGGCGACGGAAGTTAAAGCTGAATTTGAATTTTAAACAAATTGGAGAACGAAAATGGAAGATAGAGAAAAATTTCCTCAAGGGAATGAGGAACATTCTTGGGAAGAAATTTACAGGGATATTATAGACATTGAATATTTTAATGAGGAAGTTGTAGGCGCTTATAACCGTGGTGTAGCTGAGGAGGAGTTGCCTGCGGATATTTACACCGCAAGGAGTGTGATACCGGCTGGAACCGGAGCATTTAGAGATTTCAGTTATATCGCCCCGGAGATTCCACTTTTTAATTCTGATAATTGTGTGGGTTGCATGGAATGCGTAACCGAATGTCCGGATACGGCTATACTTGGGAAAGTTGTCCCAGAGTCAAAATTGGAAGAAGAACTTAGCAAGATTAATGACCCCATCAAAAGGGAAGATTTCCGAAAGCAATTTGCAAAGACCACGAAGTATTATGATGTGCCAAAGAAGAAAGGAATTGAGCCTGGTTTATTTATGATCGCTGTTGACCCGACGAAGTGTAAAGGTTGCGCTGAATGTGTCGCAGCCTGTGGGGAGCATAATGCTTTGCAGATGATCAAAAAGACCAGCGAGAATTTAAAAAGATATAGAGAGGTTTTTGATTTTTACACAAAGCTTCCTGAAACCCCGCGGGAATATATTCAGGATAAAGTTCTCGCTGATATGATGCTTGCTGGTAAATCCTTGCTTTATGCTGGAGGCGCTGGCTCATGTATGGGGTGTGGTGAAGCTACCGCAATAAGAATGATGCTTGCAGCAACAGGTTTTGTCTATGGTCCTGAAAATATTGGGATCGTGGCAGCGACTGGATGTAATACGGTTTATTCGTCAACTTATCCATACAATCCGTTTAGAGTGCCATGGATAAATTCTTTGTTTGAAAACGCTCCTGCTGTGGCAATTGGAATCAGGGCAAGATGGGATCAAATGGGATGGCAACATAAGAGATTATGGGTTATAGGCGGAGATGGAGCAATGTATGATATCGGTTTTCAAGCCCTTTCAAGAATGCTTGCTTCCGGTATGGATATAAAAGTTCTTGTTCTTGATACGCAAGTTTATTCAAATACTGGGGGTCAATCTTCAACCTCAAGTTATTTGGGTCAGGATACAAAACTTTCCGCCCATGGTAAAGAGATCAAAGGTAAGTCTGAAAGAAGAAAGGAACTTGCTCAAATTGTAATGATGCATCCCGATGTTTTCGTCGCCCAAACTACAGCAGCGCATATTAACCACTTTTATCGCTCGATCCTTTCTGCAAATGAATTCCCAGGTCCGGCTGTTGTTATAGTCTATACGACATGTCAACCTGAACATGGAGTTGGTGATGATATGGCTATGCATCAAGCGAAGCTCGCAGTTGAATCAAGGGCTTTCCCGCTTTTGATCTATGACCCAAGGAAAGGTGAAACAATAAGGGAAAGATTAAGCCTGCAAGGTAACCCTGCAATTAAAGACGATTGGTATGTGCATCCAAAAACTGGTGAGGTTATTGATTTTATCTATTTTGCAAGGACTGAAGGTAGGTTTGCGAAACATTTTGATAAAGATGGAAATCCCAGTGAAGTATTATTACAGGCTCAGGAGGACCGTTTGAAAAATTGGAGATTGCTCCAAGAGCTTGCGGGATTAAGATGAAGTGTTATTTGATTTTTTAATATAATCGAGTTAATTTTTTACTAAAATTTTGCATGCGGTAAATTAATACAATGATCAGGGTTAGTGATAATCCCGCAAAGTTTGTGGTCGTGGTTGCTTTTATGTTGATTCTCGTCTTTTTAATTGTAGCGGTTGATAATAAAACGGTGCGGTGGTTAATTGGATTTATTCTGTTGATTTCTTTAGTCCTTCTGATTGCATCTGTGATCTCGGTTAAGAGAAAAAAGATCAAGGGAAAAATTTTGACTTATGAGAAAGGACAACCTACTTGGACTCAAGATGAAGGCTTCGTAATTAAAAAACCTGGGCAAGGCTCGTCAACATCGTTTGAGAAATTAAATCCGAGAGAGGAGTTTAAGGAACTTTTAAAAAAGGTTCTTCTTCTTATCAAGAAAAATGTTGTCGCTGACTCCGTTGCTTTTTACTGGGCTAACGAAGACAAAAAGCAAATGGTTTTTGAGGAAGGTATAACCGATCTCGGATTTAACTTTGTTCGCAGATATAGTTGGGATAATGATGCTTTGACAACGGTTGCACGGACTGGGATTCCAAAGATAATAGGTGATATAATCTCTTCAGGAAGTGAAGACGTTATAAAATATCAAAGCCCAAGGGCTGGGAGCAAATCCTTGCTTGTTTATCCTGTTTCTCATAAAGATAAAGTTGTTGGCGTAATTACACTTGATTCACAACAGGCTCAAACATTCAGTCAGGATGATGTTGAAAATGTCGGGCTATTTTCTGAGTTAATATCTAACCTTATCTGGAATTATATTACCAAGTTTGATCTTTACCATAAAGCAAAGATTCTTGAAGTTATAAGTGAAGTTGAAAGATTCGATATTGAAAATTTACTTGCTCGAATCCAAAACTTCGCTATAAAAGTTCTTGATTGTTCTGCAGTTGCGGTAGTTTTATTTGAAGATGGGAAATGGGTTGTTACATTTGGATATTCAAAACTTGGAAAATATGTTGAGGCAGGTACGGAAGTTAAAATGGAAGGAACACTTGTGGGTGAAGCTATAATGAATGGTGTCCCCAAGGTAATTTCATCGACGAGGGCGCAGAGCAAAATTTATAGGTTTACCGAAGACGAGAGAATAAATCTTGAGTCCTCAATTGCTGTTGTTCCTATAAGATATGAAAGGAAATGTTACGGGGCTATAGTTTTTGAACATCCGAAACAGAATTTCTTTTCGTCTTATAGTGAAATAAAAAAACTCGAAGAGCTTGCAACCCTTGTTGGCATATTGCTTGAGAATGAAAGTTTGAATGAAATGATTGAAAATTATTTTATCTATGATGAGGCAACTCTTTTGATGAGGAAAAATTATTTTTACTCCAGATTAGATGTCGAGATAGCGAGGAAATTAAAGCATGGAGGGGAACTTGCACTTGTTTTAATAAGTGTTGATAATATTGATTACATAAAGTCCACTTATGGTGAAGGGTACGCCGAAGTGGTTCAACCTCGCATTGCAGATATAATTCGTAATAACTTAAATAAATATGATCTTGCTGGTAAGCTTGATGAAAACTTAATCGGTGTTGCTCTTGTTGAGACGGGAGCTAGTGAAGCTTATGTATGGGCGGAGAAATTAAGAAAAAGTATATCAAATCAGGAAATAAGATTTAGAGACAAGAGTTTCAATGTGACTGTCACAATCGGGGTTTCAGCTTGGGATGGAGAAGAAAAAGTTGATGATTTTGTCGAAAGAGTTAAAAAGAACTTTTTAAAAGTGCTTCAAAGCAGTGAAAATATTGTCAAAGTTTTTTAAAAGAAAAATTAAAATGCGAAATGGCAAAAAAGGTAGCTTCATTTGCTGACAAAGTCGCAAAAGATGCAAGGAAGGTGGTATTAACTTGCCCTCAATGTGGCGCTCCTATCCAGATTGCGCGTCTTGTCGTCTCAAAGAAAAATGAAGAAACTGGAAATTGGCGATATGCTAAGAAATCTGTAAAAATTTGTAGATGCAATGAGAAGGAAATATATGCGATGTAGTTGGAACATTTTTGTGGAAATTTAAGTTATTTTATCTTTGAACAATAAAAGATTTAGGGTCAAAATGATACTTGGAAAAGTTGTGGGAACGGTTTGGGCGACGAGAAAGGATGAAAGTTTAACGGGTTTAAAGTTTCAGATTGTAAAACATGTTGACCTTGACTATAATTTAAAAGACAACTTTTTGATAGCAGTGGATAGCGTTGGTGCTGGAGTTGGAGAGATTGTTCTCGTTGCCACAGGGAGTTCAGCACGACTTACCGCCGTGACGAAAAATAAACCTGTTGACGCTGTGATAATGGCAATTGTTGATAAGTTGGATGTAATTTCGGATTAAAACTAAAAGATTGTTGATGTGTTTATAGCCAAAGTTATAGGAACTGTGTGGGCAACAGTTAAAGATTCAAATTTGCGGGGTTATAAGTTACAGATAATTCAACCATTAGCTTCAAACGGAGAAAAGGCAGGTGTTCCGATTATAGCTGTTGATACGATTGGAGCAGGTCCTGGGGAGTTGGTTATGTATATAACTGCTCGGGAAGCTGTGATACCCCTCGGTGTTAAGGAAGCACCTGTTGATGCTTCAATTGTTGGAATAATTGAAAAAGTTGATATAGGTTTATAAAAACAAAATTTAAACGGCAAATTAAAGGTATGGTGAGAATTACAAAAACAATTACCAATCGGGAGAGCATTTCCATTGATAAGTATCTCCAAGAGATTGGTAAATACGAATTGCTTACGCCAGAGGAGGAAATTGAACTTGCCCGTAGGGCAAAGCAGGGCGATGAAAAGGCACTTAATAGGCTAATTCAAGCGAATCTTCGTTTTGTTGTTAGCGTTGCTAAACAATACCAAAATCAAGGTCTTCCACTCGGGGACCTTATAAATGAAGGTAATCTTGGCTTGATAAAAGCAGCGAAGAGATTTGACGAGACGCGAGGATTTAAGTTCATATCTTATGCTGTTTGGTGGATAAGACAATCAATTCTTCAGGCGCTTGCAGAGCAATCAAGGATAGTTCGTTTGCCTTTGAACAGGGTTGGTGCTTTGAACAAAATTGGTAAGAAACTAAGCCAGCTTGAGCAGGAATTTGAACGTGAGCCAAGCCCTAATGAACTTGCTGAGGAACTTGATATGAGCGTTTATGAGGTTACCGATACGTTGAAAATTTCAGGAAAGCATATTTCAATGGACGCACCCTTTACTCAAGGTGAGGACAACAAACTTCTGGATATTATGCCGAATGAGAATGACCCGATGCCTGATCATGGGCTTATGTATGAGTCTTTGAAAAAGGATATTGAAGAAGCACTTAACACGCTTGACCCAAGGGAAAGGGAGGTCGTTAAACTTTATTTTGGGATAGGATACGACCATCCGCTTACGCTTGAAGAAATAGGAGAAAAATTCAAACTCACTCGCGAAAGAGTTAGGCAGATTAAGGAAAAAGCAATCCGAAAACTTAGACATCATTCCAGGAGTAAGGCACTCAGAGGTTACCTTGGATAATTTAAAAATCCCGACCTTGCGTCGGGATTTTTTTATTAAAAATTCTTCTTATCTAACAAAATGTTGATGGGGCGATAAGGATATTTAACGAGGCGAAAATAACAGAGGTCATTTTGAATTGATTCTAAGGGTTAAAAATTTATCAGTTTATTTTTTCCTTCAGGATAGGGTGATCAAGGCAGTTGACGATGTTTCTATTGAAGTAAATGAGGGTGAAGTCGTTGCCATTGTTGGGGAGTCAGGAAGTGGGAAAAGCGTCACCGCTCTTTCAATAATTAACTTAATTGAGCCACCCGGGAGGATTGTCAGTGGTGAAATCTTATGGCAAGGAGAAGTTAATATGCTAAAATTAAGTGAACAAGAATTAAGAAAAATCAGGGGGAAAGAAATTGGTGTAATTTTTCAGGATGTGACAAATTCTTTGAATCCAGTTTTGACCGTTGGGAAACAGGTTAGCGAAGTTTTTGAGATATGGTTGGGGGCTGATAAAAAGTCAGCGATGAGCAAAGTTTTAGAACTCTTTGAGAAAATTGGAATAAGGGAACCAGAAAAAGTATATCATCTTTACCCCCATCAGCTCTCGGGCGGATTAAGGCAAAGAATTTTAATCGCAATGGCTTTTGCCCCAAGACCAAAACTTGTAATTGCTGACGAACCGACATCGTTTGTTGATGCTTTAACCCAAAATCAAATACTTGACTTAATAAAATCTTTCCAAAGTGAGTTCAAAACCTCAGTTCTTTTGATAACCCACAGTTTTGGGGTTGTCAATGAAATCGCAAGTCGTGTTTATGTGATGCGAAAAGGAAAAATCTTGGAAAGTGGCACCGTCGTTGAAATTTTATCAAATCCCAAACATCCTTATACACAGAAATTGATAGAATCAGCAAAGTTTTTATCGATTTAAAAACTTACTTGAGCACAGTTACATCCCCGGATGAAAGTTTAACGATTCTTGAGTTATCATCTTCTAACAAAAGAAATCCCATATCGTCAACATCGACAGCTTTACCAGTTATCACTTTTCCAGATTGTATTAACTTTATTTCTTTACCGAGCATTTCACATCTTTTTTTCCACCTCTCAAGCACGGATTTAAAATCGTTATCTTTATTCAGATTTTCGTACTCAATTTCAAATTGCCGAAGGATATCTTTGACAATCTCGGCTCTGTCGTAAATTTTACCAGTTGAAAGATACAGCGAAGTTGCATGGTCCTGAAGTTCTCGAGGAAATTCACTTTGATTTACATTTATCCCGATTCCAAGTATGACGAAATCACCTTTTTCAACGGTTATCGACGCTTCCATTAAGATTCCGCAAAATTTTTTGCCATTTATAAGCAAATCGTTGGGCCATTTTGTCGTGACTTTAACGCCTATGTTTTTCTCAATCGATTCCGCAACAGCGACGGCAGATAGAAAAGGGAAGATGGAAAATTTTTCTAACGGGATTTTGGGTCGTAGGATTATGGACATCAGTATATTTTCCCCTGGGTTTGCTTTCCACACCCTTCCAAATCTTCCTCGCCCGTGTGATTGATAATCTGCTATTACTACTGTCCCCTCCGGCTCATCCCTTTCTGCGATTCTTTTTGCGTAATCCATTGTTGATCTTATGCTTTTAAAGAAAAAAATCCTTTGTCCAAAAATTTTTGTTCCGAGGTTTATTGAGATTGTTTTTTCGTTAAACTCCATCGAAATAAAAATTTCATCATTTGGTTTGCATTACAAATACACCAGTCCAATTTGGAGGAGGGGATGACTCTTTAAAATATAGGCAACGCTGGATATATAGTTTACATGTGAAATCATTTGGGTATATTTCAAGAGCTTTTGTGAACTTGTCAATCGCTTCATCCCATTCCCTTGAGCGATAAAGTTCAAGCGCGTTGTGATAAATTTCTAAAAATTTTTCCATTTCTTTGGGCAAGGTATCACCAATTGGGGCGATCAACTCATAAACTCTAACTGGTTCCGTCTTTCCTTTAACGACGAGAAGATCAAGTTCTCTGAAGATAAATTTATCTTTAACTTTCTCATAAGTTGATTCTCCAACCATGATGTTTGTTCCATATTCTTTATTTGCGCCTTCGAGTCTGGAGGCAAGATTGACATCATCTCCAACGACAGTGTAATTAAACTTAATTTTTGAGCCCATATTCCCAACTATCACTTTGCCGGTGTTAATTCCGATTCTCATCTTTATTTCTGGTCTCTTGAGTTTTTTCCATTTTTCGCGCAGTTCCTTTAATTTTTCCTGCATTTCAAGTGCGGTGATGCAGGCGTTATAAGCATGATTTTCATCCGGCACAGGGGCTCCCCAGAAAGCCATTATCGCATCGCCTATGTATTTATCTATTGTGCCCTTATTTTTGAATATGATAAGAGAGAGTTCATCAAGCAACTCATTAAGCAATGTAACAAGTTGATGTGGTGTTAACTTTTCACTTATTGTAGTAAAACCTTGAATGTCGCTGAATAAAATTGTAAGCTCCCTCTCTTCACCACCAAGAGCCATAAGCTCAGGGTTTTCAATAAGTTTATCGACAACAGATGCATCAACATATTTTTCAAACATGCTTCTTATTTGCTGCTTTTGCTTATTTTCTCTGAAGGTTAAAAAGCTTACCGACGATATATAACATATCAGAATTCCAAATATCGGCTCAGCATTATAAAACCATCGCAAAAATTGTGTGAACGAAAGGAAGGAAAAAGCGAAGTATCCGATTAAAATTGCAATTGTCAAAATTAAACTATTGCGAAATTTCGTCACAAAACCGGATATTCCCACTATCATCGTTAAAATTACCAGTATAAAAATTTGAACGCGCCAGCTCACGGGGCGTATGAAACTTTTAGATACAATGGTGTTAAACACATTTGCATGAATAAAAATGTTTGGCGATTTTTCTGAAAATGGGTTTGGTCCAAGGTCCCCGAGCGAGCGCGCTGTCGGTCCAATTATTACAATTGCATTTTTAAATTGTGAAAGAAACTCACGGTCACCTTTGATCCCAGCTTCAATTACCTTATAAAGTGAAACTTGCCTAAAGATTGTGTCGGGTCCGGCATAGTTTATAAAGAGTTCAGATTTTAAACTCGTTGGAATTTTAAAACCGTCAAAATCAAAAATTATTTCGTTTCTCTTTCTAATGATGTTAACTTTTTTATAATCAATCCCGAGATATTCAAACGCAAGGACAAGCCCAAGCGATGGATAGATTCTCCCAGCGTATTCAACAAAGAGCGGAATACGACGCTGAACCCCATCAAATGGATCGGGCAAAATCGCAACATGTCCAATCCCAGCTGAAGCCTCAACAAGTTCGTCAAAAGACTTTCCCGCAAATGTGACAGAACGATGAAAGTATTGATTTAATTCAGGCTGAATTTGAACTCCCCAATGTTTAACTTTATAGTGAACAAGGCTATCAATGTAGAAATCAACCTCAGTGTCACTTATCCCTGATGGTCGATATGGTCCAACTGCAAGAAACACATTTGAGTGTGCAGCTGAGTAAACGAGAAGGTTATTAGAATTTTCATCGCTTTGCTTGTTTAAAAAAAGGTCTATACCTATAGCCTTTGCACCAGCCTCGGTCATATAATATATTGCCTGAGCAGTAATGCTGTGCGGAATGGGATAATTAAAATCAATAAGCTCTCGTTCGTCAATTTTGACAATTATTAAATTTGGATTTGGAAGAGTGGAACCCCGAGTTTTGAACATCATATCAAGAGATTTATATTCAAGAGCCTTAAAGAATCCCCCGAAGATATCAGTCTTAAATAAAGCAAGCGTTAGAATGATCGAAATTGTTGCGAAAAGTATTCCAAAAGGAGCATATTGAATTCTTTTCTTGTTGAAAAATCGCATCTTCTTTGTCAAAAAATTTTATGCTGAAATTCGAACTCACATAAATTTAAACTTGATAATCTAAAACTCAAAATATAGTTTCAGCTGTTAACTTATCCGTAGCCCAAGGCAGATGAAGATGGGTTCTCAAATGTGTTAAAATTTCCAGTAAAGCAACGATTTAACTGTCTGCAATTGGGTTGGATCTGCTCCCCTTCTCCCTCCAAACACAAAAACATTCTGTCCTTTTTCAAAAATTTCTTCTTTCTTGTACTCCCTTCCCTTTTTGGTTTGCTGTGCTGATGTTTTTGAAGCTTCCTGAATTAGCTTTTTCAGTTCCTCCTTTGAAATTTGTCTCTTTGATATATCTTTCTTTTCAGCTGCGACTTCCCCAAGTTCCCTTAAGATATCTTCAATGCCAAGAATCTCATATGCTTTATCTGGTGATTCAAATTTTGATATCGCAAGTTCAAAAAATTGCTTCGCTGTTTCTAGATCGTCATTCAAGTATAGTAAGAGTCCGGTGTTAAGATATACACCACCATCGTTGGGATCAAGGTCTGTGCTTTTTCTGTAAAATTCCAACGCTTTTTGCGGTTCGTTTCTTAGGAAATAAATGTTTCCGAGTGAATTGTAGGTTATCGAACTCGAAAACTTTGAAATGAATTTTTCAGCCTCATCATATTTATCAAAGAGAACGAAAATTTTAGCAAGCTTATTCATAGAAATTTCATCTCCCTGATTGGCGAGCGACTTAACCACATCGCTTAATGTTTTTTTATAAATTTCCACAAACGCCGAAATATCATCTTGCGTCTTCGAAGCAACCATGGATATGTCGGGTCTGGTTTGCGGTTTAGCTAACCCTTCAACATTTACAGATGGGAAATATTTCCATCCTTTGTGTGTATCTATGATGTAAACATTCCCGCTCTTTATAAGAGATAAATCAGCCTTTGGGTCAGTTTTGATTCTTCCCTCACCATTGAGCTTGTAGTATTGCTCAGCGCCAGTTTTCCACGCGGTCGCAAATGGCTCAGTTATAAGTGTCGTTTCAATCGGAAGCCACACATTGCCATCATAAATTATGTAATCATACTGATTTAAACTTACAAGATGGGCGTTCTTGTATGGTATCCCTGTGTCAAACATCATAAAGATATGATCAGAGGTTAAGATAAAAGCTGTTCTAATCCCGACGCTTTCAAGTAAAGATGCCAGCAAAATTGCATGATCATCGCAGTCCCCGGTTTTGTAATAGAGAAGTTCTCTTGGGAAATAAACATTGTCAAGTATTTCGTTCCCAGCAACTTTCCATGGATCGGATACATATTTTATACCATATGTGCGAACCGAATTGTAAATAACCATAGCGTTGAAAATATTCCTCGGCAAATTCTGATTAGTTATATTCACTGAGCCAAGAACAAACCTTGCGAATTCTTTGACAACTTCATCATTTGGCGTTACAAAGGAACAAACGGACTCAGGAGTTCTCCACGAGATTGCGTTGCGGTTATAAATTGTAACTGGTTTTGTCAAACTCCTTTCCTGAGTTTTGCCCCCAACTATATAACTGATTTTAGCTTGCGCTTGAGAAGTTATGTTTTCACTTAATTTTAAAAGTGAAAAAATATCAAGAGTCACAGGGATTGAGATTGTTTCTTTGGAGTTTGGATTTATTTTGGGTAAGATAATTTCACTTGGCATTTTCATAAATTCTGGGATTAAAACTGAAACCTTAACATTTCTAACTTCGCTCTTTGAAGAATTTTCAACGATTATTTTTCCGATTGGATTAGTTGCGTAAAAGTTATATTGCGATGGGAAGATTGGAAGAATTGAAAAATCGGTTATAACAAGAGATACTTCACCAACAGTTGCCTTTGCTTCTGTTTCCTTTTCGGGTGGTGATAGAGTTAATCGCTTTGGAGTAAATCTGACGATTTTTAACTTTCCGTAATTTGCAAGTTCTTTTCTAAATTGATCTTCGCCAGCAATCAAAGCATCAAATACCAAAACGTTTGTATCGAAAAACTTATATTTTAACGCTTTGATCGACGGGATAAACTTTTGAAGTTCTGCCTCAATTTGCATCGCTTTATCTTGAGATATACCGTAAACCGCAATTTCAAATTTTTTAATTTGTTGCTCTTCCTTTATCCTTTCTTTGATTTTTGCTACAACATTTTTGCCGACTTTATTGGCAAGAGATCTGAATAATGAATTAACCGCCCCTCTCTTATCCTGCCCAAATTTTCTATCGCTTGCAGTTATTGAGCCTATCAATTCGCCAGTGTCTGTGTAAATTATTTTTATATCAACTTGTCCTGTGTATTTATGTTGTTTCACATCGTAGAATTCTGACTCGCCACCATATTCCGCGCTTGCATAGCCGAGAACTATGATCTCTGCTCCGAAGCGATTTTCATATTCTTTAGATTTTTCTGGATTTCCCTCCGCTTGTTCAAGTTCCTTTGCCCTTATGCTTTGAAATGTGTGGTAATCAATTACTTTGAAACCTTCTTTCAGCAATTCATTTTCAATTCTGGATGCAATTGTTCTTGTGTCTGTGAAATTACCATCTACAAATTCGTCAATCACAACCATGACCTCAGGCTGAGTCATCCGCTTAATTGCTTTTTCAACATCTTGCGAAAAAAGGAATGAATAAAGTAGGGTTAAAATAAGTCCAAAATATGAAATCTTTCTCATGATTTGACCTCACGAATTAATTTTTACCTACCTGTATTAATTTTAAGTAATTTGAGAACAAATATCAAGCCCCCCGAAAGATTAAGTGATATAAATCAAAAATAAAAAAGCGACCCTTTTGAGGTCGCCTTTCAATTTTGGTTTGATTCATCCGTTAAACATTTATCGCAAATTCCAAATATGTCCAATTTTATAAATTTAACTTTAAAATTTTTCCCTATGAGAGAAGTCTCAAGGTTCAAGTTTTTATCTTGAATTGGCAAATCATACACAGAGTTGCATTTTAGACAGATAAAATGATGATGAGGTTCGAGATTTGCGTCGTATCTTGCGCTTGAAGAGCCGTGAATCGTCACCTCTCGAATTAATCCTTCATCCCTCAAAAGGTTTAGATTTCTATACACGGTGCCAAGGCTTATATTAGGTATCACTTTGCGTGCTTGTTCGTAAATCCAGTCAGCAGTTGGATGTATATATGTATTTTGCAAAATTTTCAAGATCACTTCCCTTTGTTTGCTTCCTCTACGACTTGCCATTGAGAATTAACCTCTTAATTTGATTCCAAATCTTTGATTAATTCTTTTCTGGTTTCTTCGCTTATTTTTGCAAATGCTTTATAGTTTGGATGCTCGATTACAAGTTTAATTTCGTTGTCGGGATTTTTAAAGTCATCAATCTGTTCAGGTTTAAATTTAAACTTTATAAAATGAACGGCACTTATTCTATCATCTTTGCTATGTCCCTCTTCAAATTCGGCGTAAATTTTATGCTTATCCCCAATTTGCAAATAAACATAGTTGCCTTTATCAAGCCCTATAAAACTATCAAGGACAGGACGCAAAAGCTGAGGGTCATCTACCTCGATGAAAAGTGTCGCACTTAGTTCATTTTTTTCGGGAATCAGCTCGTTGTATGTATCTACTTCAAATTTTATCTCGTTATCATCAACCATTCTTTCAGCCCTCATCATCTCTTGAATTTGGAAAAGCACAGTATCTCTATTTTCAAACACAAGTGAGACCCTATTGCCAACTTCTATCCTGCGTTTTTTCTTTAAATCAATGATGTACCTTCTGAAATCCTCTCTTATTTTTTCATACTCGTATATATTCTTTACCTCTGAAAGTTCGATCTTTTTCATTTCAATTTTGAATTTTTATTTTTAGTTCAGTTTTGGCACAGTTTAATCTTTAAAAAGATGGGGGCGGGAACCCCCATCTTTTATCACTTGCGCACTTATGATAAAAATGATCTCAGCATCCAAGCGGTCTTTTCATGCTTTTCCATAAGTTCCGTTAAAAAGTCAGCTGTTCCAAGATCTTTATATTGCTCCTCAACAGCTACTATATCATCTCTCAAGTTTCTTATTATGGTCTCATAATCGTTTAGGAGATTAGAGATCATTGTTTTAGCGTCTGGATATTCGCCAGGATGTTCTTTTAATCTTGTTAAGTCAAGAAATTCCTTCAAAGTTGCAACCGTATTACCGCCAAGCGTCCGAATTCTTTCTGCTACATCATCGACATATTCATTCAGTTCCTCATACAGTGATTGGAAAAATTTGTGCAGATCATTAAATTGCATTCCTACCACGTTCCAATGGTAGTTTCTAACTTTTGTGTAGAGCACATATTCATCTGCCAGTAAGGTGCTTAGAATTTTAATTACGCCTTCAAGATTTTTTTCAGTGATTCCAATATTTGGCTTCATGGCTTTTCCTTTATTTTGTTTTTATTTTTCGTTTAAACCGTATGCGTTATAAAGAATTTGAATCGGATGTAAGCCTTTTTTCCCGGTTCCTTTTTGAATTTGTAATTGCGCGAGGGTACAATCAGAGGAGACGACAAGTTTTTCTTCATCGCTCTGATTTATCTTATCAAAGATTGGCTTGCCGACCCTCATAGACATCTCGAAAAATTCTTTCTTCATACTCCAAGTTCCATCATGCCCTGAACATCTTTGAATCATTTCAACTTCAGTTCCAGGTATCAGTTCGAGCAAATCTCGCGATTTATAACCAATGTTCTGCGCCTTGAGATGACAGGGCAAGTGGTAAATAACCTTACCTTGAGGATTTTTAAAATCTGTTTTTAATTTCCCTTCTTTATGCAGTTTCATCAAGTATTCTGAGATATCATAAGTATGTTGAGCGATCAACTTTGCGTCTTCATCATCTGGGAGAAGCATTGTGTATTCTTGTTTGAGCATATAACTACAGGTAGGTGCTGGTATCACGATATCATAGCCTTGTTTTACATACTTGATAAGTGAGTTAACATTAAACCTTGCGTTTTTAATTGCAGAGTCAATATCCCCACCGTCTAAAAAGGGCATCCCACAGCATTTTTGTTCTGGTACGATAACTTCAACTTCGTTATGTTCTAAAACTTTTATAATTGCTTTTCCAAGTTCAGGTTCATTGTAATTGACGGTGCAGGTATAAAACAAAACAACTTTTCCATTTGTGCCTGCCTTTTTTCCGTTTTGCTTGAAGTGTTTTTTAAACCATTTTTCAAATGTTTCGCTGTGATATTCGGGCAAATTTCTTTCCCTGTGTATTCCAATTGTTTTTTCCATTAAAACTCTGCTTATTTTTAAGCGGTTCGCTAAGTTGATCAAACTTGCAAATCTGCTACTAATTTTTCCTATTAAATCAGCCTGCCCGAGAATTTTATCACGTAAAGGTATACCTTCCTTTTTAGCTTTTACAGCCTTCGCTCTTAACATTAACCTTGGAAAATCGAGCTCGTAGTGATGGGGTGGGGTATAAGGGCATTTTGGGAAACAAAGTTTACAATCATAGCAAAGTTCAACAACCTTGTAATAATCTTGCTTTGTTAAGTCATCAAGATTATCGGTTTCGTCAATTTTTCGGAACAAAAACTCAAAAGATGGACAGAGATTGTAGCAAAGACGACAACCATTACAAATGTCAAATATGCGGTACATTTCTTTAAAAAGGGCATCTTCATCCCAAAATTTAGGATCTTTTAAATCAAAGACCATATGTGCTTTTCCTCAATTTTGTTTTGATAAAATAAAAAAAGCGGGGCTTTGGGAAAGCCCCGTTGAAAAAATTACTTGCTTCCTGTCAAGCTTTCAAGCGCCTTTTGGAATCTCGTTGCATGAGATTTCTCGGCGCGTGCAAGAGTTTCAAACCACTCCGCAATGTCATCAAATCCCTCCTCACGCGCTGTCTTGGCAAATCCCGGATACATCTCGGTATATTCATATGTTTCACCCGCGATTGCAGATTTAAGATTTGCTACAGTATCTCCAACCGGTTCACCTGTGACTGGGTCTCCAGCTCCGTATTGCTTCAAGAAATCAAAGTGCCCGAAGGCATGCCCCGTTTCACCTTCTGCTGTGTCTCTGAAAACACCAGCAATATCTGGGTAACCCTCAATATCTGCCTGACGGGCAAAATATAAATAACGACGGTTTGCTTGGGATTCCCCAGCGAAACCATGTTTAAGATTTTCAAGCGTTTTAGTTCCAGCAAGTGATTTCGCCATGGCTTTACTCCTTAAATTTTGTTTTTAAATGATAACGATTACTATTTGCAACTATAATATACACTTTTAAAAGTAATTTGTCAAGTTTTTCGAGGTTAGAATTTATTAATTTTAGGGCGAGGCAAAAGCCTCGCCTTTAGGGAAAATTTATTTTGAATTTTTGAGTAACTTGCGGAGGACGGTTTGCATTATCCCACCGTTTATATAGTATTCGACTTCTACTGGCGTATCGAGACGGGCGATAACTTCGAAGGTTTTAATTGAGCCATCGTTTGATTTTGCGGTTACCTTTAAAATTTTTCTTGGATGAAGGTTTTCTGCAATCCCTTCAATTGTGTACTCTTCAAAACCTGTTAATCCAAGAGTTTCTCTGTTTTCGCCTTCTTTAAATTGGAGTGGGAGAACCCCCATACCAACTAAATTGCTTCTATGAATGCGTTCGAAGCTTTCGGCAATGACAGCTTTCACACCAAGTAAGTAAGTACCTTTAGCAGCCCAATCGCGTGAACTTCCGGTGCCATATTCTTTTCCTGCTATCACAATAAGTGGGCGATTTTCTTGTTTATAGCGCATAGCAGCATCATAGATGAACATTTTTTCGCCCGTTGGTATATAAATTGTCCAACCACCTTCAACTCCAGGGAGCATTAGGTTTTTTATTCTTACATTTCCAAAGGTTCCACGCATCATCACTTCGTGAGCACCTCTTCTTGCTCCAAATGTATTGAATTCAGATTTTGGGACGCCTCGTTCGATTAGATATTTACCTGCGGGACTGGTTTCTGAAATTGAGCCAGCTGGCGAGATATGATCTGTTGTGATGGAGTCACCGAATACCGCGAGACAATATGCATTGATTATATCTTTAGGTGGTTCTACTTCAAGTTTCAGATTTTCGAAGAAAGGTGGATTTTGGATGTAAGTTGAATTCGGAGCCCATTCAAAAAGTTCACCTTCCGTGATCGGTATGTTTTTCCAGTATTCATTTCCTTCAAAAACATCGGAATATTTTCTCTTGAAAAGCTTTGAGTTAAGAACTTTGTTTATCGTTTCGTTTATCTCATCTTGACTTGGCCATATATCTTTTAGATAGACAGGATTTCCATTGGGGTCATAGCCGATGGGTTCATTGTTGAAGTCAATATCTATTTTTCCAGCGATGGCATAGGCGACGACAAGAATTGGGGATGCAAGATAATTTGCTTTAACAAGTGGATGAACACGAGCTTCAAAGTTTCTGTTGCCACTCAAAACAGCAGATACGACAAGGTTATTTTCAACGATCGCTTTTGAAATTGATTCTGGAAGGGGTCCACTATTTCCTATGCATGTGGTGCAGCCATATCCAACGAGATGAAATCCAAGTGCCTCGAGGTATGGCATAAGTCCAGATTGCTGAAGATATTCTGTCACAACCCTTGAGCCAGGGGCTAAACTTGTTTTAACATAAGGTTTTGCTGTTAAGCCCTTTTCTATCGCTTTTTTAGCAAGAAGACCAGCGCCGATCAAAACAGTTGGGTTTGATGTGTTCGTGCAGGATGTTATAGCGGAGATCACGACGGAGCCATGGGTTAGTTCAGCTTTTTGATTGCGAATTTGAACTTGGGCTACCTTTTTTTGCTCATCGTTAATTTTATAGTTTTCCTTTAAAGCTTTTTCGAAGTGTGATTTTATCTCTCGGAGTAAAACTTTATCTTGAGGTCTGCTTGGTCCAGCAAGTGTTGGCTCAATTTGGCTCATATCGATCTCCACTACATCTGTATATTCAGGCTCGGGTGAGTCATCATATCTAAAGAGCCCTTGTTCTTTGGCGTAAACTTCGACTATCTTGGCGATGTTTTCTCTTCCTGTTAACTTTAGGTAGTTGATCGTCTCATCATCAATCGGGAAAAAGCCGCATGTTGCACCATATTCTGGAGCCATATTTGCGATAGTTGCTCTGTCGGCGACGGAAAGTTTAGATATACCCGGTCCGAAATATTCAACAAATTTCTCAACTACTCCTTTTTTGCGAAGTATGTTTGTAATTGTTAAAACAAGGTCAGTTGCAGTTGCTCCCTTTGGAAGTTCGCCTGTTAACTTGACACCAATTACCTCTGGAATCGTTATGTAATAAGGTTGTCCAAGCATTACGGCTTCCGCTTCAATTCCTCCAACACCCCATCCTAAAACCCCGATGCCGTTTATCATTGTCGTGTGTGAGTCAGTTCCAACAAGAGTATCCGGGAAGGCAAATCCGTTTTCAATTTGAACAACTTTTGAAAGATATTCAAGGTTTACTTGATGAATGATTCCCGTTCCTGGTGGGACAACTCTAAAATTTTTGAACGATTTTTGAGCCCACTTCAGAAGTATATACCTCTCTTTGTTAAGTTCGAATTCCCTCTTTACGTTCCAGTCGAATGCGTAAGATGTCCCAAAGTAATCAACTTGAACTGAGTGGTCGATTACAAGGTCGACAGGTTTAAGTGGGTTTATAATCTTTGGGTCTTTGCCAAGTTTTTTCACGGCGTCGCGCATTGATGCGAGGTCTACAACGCACGGCACCCCTGTGAAATCTTGAAGCAGGACTCTCGCGGGCATATAAGGGATTTCTCGCAGGGGTGGTTTTGGTTGCCATGAGGCAATTGCTTTTACATCATCTTCTGTGACGAGATAATTATCGCAATTGCGTAGCGCATTTTCGAGGAGAATTCTTATTGAATAGGGAAGTTTTGAGATATTTGTGAACCCTTGTTTTTCAAGCCAAGGTAATTTAAAAATTTTGAGTTTTTTTCTACCTACGTTGATTGTTGAGATAGCTTCCCTGAAGGGATGTGCATTGGTGGTCATGATAGATTTTGAATTTTGTTTTCTATCTGAAAAAAATTAAGTAAAACGTGAAAAATTTCCAATAAAGTCATTTTGCGAGGTTATGACCTTGCGAACTTTAAAACCTCTGGATTTACAACATTTGCTGGTATTTTTCCCGTCAAGACTTTAACGATATTCTCTGCAGCGACGATAGCCATTTTTGTTCTTGCTTCAGCTGTTGCGCTTCCGATGTGTGGGGTCAGGACGACGTTTTCAAGTTCGAGCAATTCATCTGGGACAAATGGTTCTTGCTCGAAGACATCAAGTCCAGCGCCAGCAATTTTTTTATTTTTAAGCGCTTTTATCAAGGCTTTTTCATCAATGACTTCTCCTCGAGACGTATTTATAAGGTATGCGGTTTTCTTCATAAGTTTTAGCTCTCTTTCCCCAATTAAATGCCGTGTTTTTGGTGTCAAGGGAACATGGATTGTGATTATGTCGGAGTTTTTTAGCAATGTGTCGAGGGATACTTTTTTAGCGCCAACTTCTTCTTCCAAAGTTTCATTTTTATTTAGGTTGAAGTAAAGAACTTTCATCTTAAAGCCCTTTGCTCTCAATCCGACGGCAGTTCCAATTCTACCTGCACCAATTATTCCGAGGGTTTTGCCAGCCAACTCTGTTCCAAGCAAGAGCAATGGAGCCCATCCTTTGAATTTTTTCCTTCTAACAAATTTGTCAGCTTCTATTATTCTTCTTGTTACCGCGAGTATAAGACCCCATGTGAGATCCGCAGTCGCATCTGTTAAAACTCCAGGTGTATTGGTTACAATTATACCTCGTTTAGTTGCTTCATCAATGTCAATATTGTTAAAACCGACCGCATAATTTGAGATTACCTTGCATTTATCCATGTTTGCTATAACCTCTGCATCTATCGTATCATTTAAAAGACAAAGCAAGGCGTCAATGCCTCGAACCTTTTTAACGAGTTCATCGTGGGTGAAGTTTCTATCTTTTGTGTTAACTATTACATTTTTAAAATGTTTCCGCAAGATTTGAAGCCCAGCTTCGGGGATTTGTCTTGTGACGAGTATTGTATGATTTTTTTTCATGGCGAATTTGATTTTGTTTTATTGCTCTGCTTTTATGGTTTTGGGAATTTTTGTTTGAATTCTTCAACAAATGCGTTTAGAGTTGGTTCATCGAAGAGGCAAAATCTTATTTCTTTTATGCTTGTGTTTGGATTTTCCGTAATGAATTTCACGGCAGTTTCAATTAAAATTTTTGCACATCTTTCTTTTGGGAAGCCAAATATGCCAGCGCTTATAGCTGGGAATGAGATGGAGTTTAATTTTTTTTCATCCGCTATTTTTAAACTTGATAAAACCGCACTTTGCAATTTTTCGTCTTCTTGGCTTTCTCCGCCTCTCCAAACGGGTCCAACTGCATGGATGACAAATTTTGCCGGCAATTTTCCAGCTCCGGTAATTGCTGCACTTCCCGTTGGGACATACCCAATTTTATCGCTCTCTTCTTGAATTTCGTATCCACCTTTTTTGACGATTGCACCTGCGACGCCACCGCCATGCTTGAGAAATTCGTTTGCTGCGTTTACAATTGCGTCAACGTTTTCTTCGGTTATATCGCCATGAACTATGCGAATAATTTTGTCGTTAATTTTTGCCTCGTGTAAAACTTTGTTTGGCATTTTTCATTTTGATTTTATTTTAACTTTTGAAACAAAAGGATTCCCACGGATGAAAAATCTCCACTTTTTATCTGTTCCAGCACTTATTCCAATTCTCTGGCTTCGCCCGATTGTAAATTTTATGTCGTCATCTGAATCAACTATAAAAATTTCGTCTCCAAGCAATGATGTTCCATTTAGGCTTTTGTCGATTTTAAACGCTTGGCAAAACTTTGCAGGTCCATTTGTTAAGTTGTAGATATTGTTCGTGTTTCGAAACTTTTTCATTAGTTCAATTCCTTCAATGGGTTCAACAGCTCTGATCAAAACAGCTGCGGGGAAACCTTCTTTCTCAGTCACGACATTGAAACAGTAATGCATCCCATATGTGAAATAGACGTAAGCATATCCACCGGGTAAATACATGATTTTATTTCTCGGGGTCATTCCACCGTAGGCATGGCATGCGGGATCACTTTCACCTATGTAAGCCTCAGTTTCAACGATTCGTCCAGCAAGAATTTGACCGTTGAATTGTCTGACGATTATTTTGCCAAGTAGCTCACGGGCAACTTTAAGCGTAGGTTGGAGGTAAAAATTTTGATCTAATTTTTTATGGTCAAGTGAGAACTTCTTGGGTTTAAACTTCATCTTCACCTGCTTGAGGATTGAAATTCTTTTATTATTCTCTCTATTTCTTCTTCTGTGATCCCAGTGCCGTAGATTTTCTCAGCGCTGTAGCTTGATGTGTGGTAAGACTTTTGTTCAGAGCCCATCGGTGGATTTCCAGCTTTTAGGCGTATTCTTTCTTCAATTTCTTCAATTACGCTTTTTGCTTCTCTTTTCAGAGTCGTGGATAGAAATCTCCTTGAGTCTTGAGTTTTAAGTTTGTTTCCTTCAATGTCATGGATTGGGATCAATTCGTAGGCGAGTCTTTTTATTTGAATGAGATGTTTTGCGGTGACGTTTTCTGAGATTATTGAGTGTCCAAGTGTTCCTGGTCCAAGTGTCATTGAAGGGTCAAGTCCTGTTGTATAACCCACGGCGCCGAGCGCTGCGACGGTGTTGACGAGAACTCTAAAGGCTGGTTTTTCAAGCGCAAACTTTACGATTATATCTGGGTCGCTTGAGTGTATAACCATTGTATGACCAAGTCCGCCAAATTCAAGTAGTTCAATACATTTATGACAACCTTCTCTCCAGCCATCAACCGTGTAAAATGCAAGGATTGGTGAAAGTTTTTCAACGGACAGAGGGTATTGCTTCCCAACGCCTTCAAGTTCGGCTATTAACACAGTTGTTTGTTCAGGAACTGAGAAACCTGCTTTTTGAGCTATATATGCAGCTGGTTTTCCGACTATCTCGGGATTTATTCCACCTTGTGGTGTTAATATGATTTTTTCAAGTTTTGCTTTTTCATCTGGATTGCAGAAGTAAGCACCTTGTCTTTTGAACTCATAGATTACTTGATCTCTTATCGGGGAGTCGCATACAACAGCATTTTCAGCGGAGCAAAGCGTTCCATAGTCAAATGTTTTTCCGAAGATGATGTCAGCGACTGCTTTCTTTATGTTTGCGGTTCTTTCGATGAAGGCTGGAACGTTCCCCGAGCCAACACCATAAGCTGGTTTCCCAATGCTGTATACCATTTTGACCATTTGTGTGCTTCCGGTTGCAAGTATAAGTGAAACATCCCGATGTTTTAAAAGCTCCATTGTCCCTTCAATTGTAACCTCGGTTAAACATTGGAACAAATTTCTCGGGGCTCCAGCTCTTTCAGCTGCGCTTTGCATTATTTGAATTGCTTCGTAAGTGCATTTAACGGCTCTTGGGTGTGGGCTTACGACGAGGGCGTTTCTTGTCTTGGCTGAGATAAGAGCTTTAAACATAGCAGTTGAAGTTGGATTGGTCGTCGGGATGAGTGCAGATATCACTCCCATTGGTTCGGCAATTTCAACGACGCGTTTTAATTTATCGTAATTTATAACGCCGACAGTTTTTAAATCTTTTATCGATTCGTATGTAAATTTCGTTGCAAATTCATTTTTCAACTTTTTGTCCTCCCATTTTCCGATTCCGGTTTCTTCGACAGCAAGTTTTGCAAGCCTTTCCGATGCTTCAAATCCAGCTTCAAACATTGCTTTAACAATTTTATCAACTTGTTCCTGAGAATAATTTTTATACTCAAGGAATGCATCCTTTGCTTTCGCAATAAGTTCGCGCGCTTGCTGGATTGAAATCAGATCTTTGTCTTTAATTTCAAATGGCATGAGATTTTGGGGTTATTTTTTTATTCCATTAAAATTGATGCTGGGTGCCATAAACTCAAGCCACTTTTCTCATCATAAACTCTTTCAAGTTGTTCTCCATCAAATTCTTCTATTATCAACTCGCACGCGAAAACTTCTGTCCCCATCATTAAATGACCACCGAAGCATCTCCCCTGATTATCGGCAAGCGCTATATGGCAATGGACAAATGGTTGTCCATTTAGCACGCTTACGTTCCCGAGGCAACTTACAATTTCCATCTCTTGGTTAAATTCGAGATTGTGATACTTTTTTTCTATTTGGTCGTAAAAAGCTATAACCGCTTTTTTTACGGCTCCTATCGCTGTTATTTTGCCAATTTTTATATTTTCTTCCCTACAGATTTTCGTGATGCTTTCGAGAAGGTCAGAGCCTTCGGAAAGGCGACCTATGTAAGTTCGTCGAAGCGAGTATTGTTTTCTTGACATTAATTTCTCCTTTTTAGTTATCGAATAAACCCGGTTGTTTTTCAGATCTTGTTTTTATCAAGCCGAAGTGTTTATAGGCGAGTTCTGTTGCAACTCTTCCCCTTGGGGTTCTTTTAATAAATCCCTCTTGAATTAAATATGGTTCATAAACTTCTTCGATTGTTCCTTCTTCTTCACCGACGGCTATCGCGATTGTTCCAAGTCCGACGGGGCCACCGTTATATTTTTCAATTATTGTTAGAAGAATTCGCTTGTCCATATCGTCAAGTCCGTGTTCATCTACATCAAGTGCTTTGAGGGCGTATTCGGCGACTTCCTTTGTTATAACTCCACCGTATTTGGCGAGTTTTTCATCTGCTTGGGCAAAGTCCCTTGCTCTTTTTAACAGTCTGTTTGCAATTCGCGGTGTCCCTCGAGATCTTTTTGCAATTTCATATATGCCGTCTTCAGTTATTTGAATTTGTAAAATTTTTGCCGAGCGTTTTATGATTTGGCATAATTCTTCGGGCGTATAATAATCAAGGCGTGCGCTTATCCCAAAGCGAGCTCTTAAAGGTGCCGTGAGCAATCCTGCTCTTGTTGTTGCACCGACGAGTGTAAATCTTGAGAGATTTAGCTTAACACTTCTTGCATTAGGTCCTGTGTCAATCACGATGTCAATTTTAAAATCTTCCATTGCTGAGTAAAGGTATTCTTCTACTATCGGGCTTAAGCGATGAATTTCATCGATGAAAAGAACTTCTCTATCTCCGAGCGTTGTTAAAATTCCAGCAAGATCCCCAGGTTTTTCAATCACAGGACCTGATGTCACTTTTATTCCGACGCCGAGTTCATTTGCAATGATATAAGCGAGCGTTGTTTTTCCAAGCCCGGGTGGACCTGTCAAAAGCACATGGTCAAGTGGGTCGCCCCTCATTTTCGCTGCTTGTATGAAGACTTTGAGATTATTGACTATCTTTTCCTGTCCGACAAATTCTTCAAATTTTAGGGGTCTAAGTTGTTGATCTACCTCGATGTCAATTTCGAGTTTTTCGGGATTTGTATAGCCTGACTTTGCCATGAAGATTCAACGGGATAAATTTTTTGTTTAATTTAAAAACATTAAAATTTAAACGCAACCTGAAAGCGTAGGCGGGCGTTGCGCATGTTGACTTCAAATGAAATTTTTATTATAAATTTATTGACGAGCAAAAATATTAAAGGAGTCGGATATGAAGCACTTGCTCGAAAAAATATTTCAACTTGGTCAAAGGGGTACAAGCATTAAAATTGAGTTTATTGCGGGAGTTACAACATTTATGACGATGTCTTATATTATCTTCGTTCAGCCTGTCGTTTTATCGCATGCTGGGATTGATTTTGGGGCGGGACTTATTGCAACTTGTGTGGGTTCAGCTATTGGTTCAATTATAATGGCTTTGCTTGCAAATTATCCGATTGCTCTTGCTCCGGGGATGGGTGAAAATTTTTTCTTTGCTTATACAGTTGTGGGAAGTATGGGGCTTTCGTGGCAATCAGCGTTGGCGATAGTTTTTCTCTCTGGGGTTTTATTCAGTATTCTTTCGCTTGTAAAGTTAAGGGAGGCGGTTATTGACGCAATGCCCGGATGTTTGAAAAATTCGATAGCAACTGGGATTGGGCTTTTTATTACATTAATTGGTTTTATTCAAGCGGGAATTATAAAAATTAATTCTGGGACGCATCTACCGCAATTAGGGGAGATACACAGGGTGGAGGTTTTAATTTCAATTATTGGCTTAATTTTTACATCTGTCCTTCTGGGGCGCGGTGTGAAAGGTTCAATTTTGATTGGCATAGTTTTTTCAACAATTCTTTCCATTATTCTTGGTGTAGTTAAATTTGAAGGCAAGGTGATCTCATTTCCAGAGGTTAAGGAATCAGCGATTTTCAGGCTTGATTTTTCAAACTTTTTTGATATCACATTTCTTGTTGCTGTTTTGGTTTTCCTTTATATGGTTTTGTTCGATACAGTTGGGACATTGATAGGAGTTGGGCAGGCAGCTGGACTTGTCGGGAAAGATGGGAGGCTTCCGCGGGCGGAAAGAGCACTTTTATCTGATGCGCTTGGGACAACTTTTGGAGCTTTGTTGGGTACGTCAACTGTTACAGCTTACATAGAAAGTGCTTCGGGAGTTGCCGTTGGTGGGAGAACTGGTTTAACATCGATTTTTGTTGCTTTCTTCTTTTTGATCTCACTTTTCTTTTATCCGATTGTCAAGTTGATTGGTGGCGGTGTTGAAATCACCCCAGGTTATATCCTTTATCCAATCACTGCGCCCGCTCTTATAATTGTTGGAAGCATGATGGTAAAACCTGTGGTTAACATAAGTTGGGACGATATCACCGACGCAATTCCAGCATTTATAACCATGCTTGGAATACCTTTAACATTTAGCATTGCAGATGGTATCGCGCTTGGTTTTACGTCGTATACTGTTGTGAAATTATTTAGTGGAAGATTGAAGGAGATAAACTTGATGATCATCGTGTTAACTTTGGTTTTTCTCGCCAGATATATTTTCCTTGCTTTAAAATAAAAATCAAGTGTGGCCATGGCTTATCAAATTGAAGTAAAACAGGTTAAGCCATTCCCCGTTGCGGAATTTGAGGTTAGAGTTTCCGGGAAATCTCAAACTACTCATATCGTTTCGCTTGAGGAGAATTACTTTAAAAAGTTAACGGAAGGGAAGATAACAGCGGAGAAGCTTGTTTACCTTTCTTTTGAGTTTTTGCTCGATCGTGAGCCGAACACATCAATTTTGCGACGTTTTAACTTGCGCGAGATAAATCATTACTTCCCCGAGTATGAAAGTGAGATAGTGACGATGTTCTGATGTAAATTTTGAATTGTGGTTTTATTTTTTTATCTTCAAATAACCAATTTGAAGCAAAGTTATTTTGGAGGTAAAAAGTATGATTCTTTTATTTCAAACTCAGCCAGATGCGACCAGTAGTTTGATCAGCACAGTCATAATGTTTGTTGCGATATTTTTGATTTTTTATTTCTTGATAATAAGACCTCAGCAAAAGAGGGCAAAGGAACACCAGAAGTTGATTGAATCTTTGAAGAAAGGTGATAAAGTCATAACTTCAAGTGGCATTCATGGTAAGGTTGTTGGACTTGATGATAAAACTGTTTTGATCGAAGTTGATGATGGCGTCAAAATAAAATTTGAGAAGGCTGCGATAGCAGCTGTCACGCGCGAAGGGCAAGGTTAATTCTTAAAGTAAATTTTGCGTCTTTAATTTAATTGGGACAGAGTTAATCTGTCCCAAATTTTTTTAATAAAGATAAGTTTGGAGGTGAAGCATGATGCCAGTTGAGCGGTTTAACACGATAGAAGAGGCGATTGAGGATATTAAAAATGGTAAGATTGTAATAGTTGTCGATGATGAGGACAGGGAAAATGAAGGTGATTTTATAGTTGCGGCTGAGAAGGTCACGCCTGAAGCTGTTAATTTTATGGCGAAGTATGGGCGCGGTTTAATCTGCGTTGCTATAACTGAGCAGAGAGCTCGCGAGCTCGAGTTTGAACCAATGGTTGAGTTTAATACATCAAGACATGGAACGGCATTTCTTGTAAGTGTAGATTATGCCAAAGGGACAACGACCGGAATCTCTGCGTTTGATAGGGCAAGGACAATTCAGGCAATCGTCGATCCGAACTCAAAGCCTGGGGATTTCGCAAAGCCTGGGCATATCTTTCCTCTTCAAGCTGTTGAGGGTGGGGTTTTGAGAAGAGCAGGGCATACGGAGGCAGCTGTTGATTTAGCGCGACTTGCGGGGCTTTATCCAGCGGGTGTGTTGTGCGAAATTATGAGTGATGACGGCACAATGGCTCGAGTTCCCGAACTTTTTAAAATCGCGAAAAAATTTGGGCTTAAAATTATAACCATAAAAGACCTGATAAGTTATCGTCTCAAAAGAGAAAAACTTGTCAGAAAGATTACAAGCACCAAGCTTCCAACAAAATATGGTTTCTTTGAACTTCACCTTTATGAAAGTTTAACCGATGGAAAAGTGCATGTGGCTCTTGTAAAAGGCAAAGTTGATGATGGTGAGCCAGTTCTCGTTCGTGTTCATTCTGAGTGTTTGACAGGGGATGTTTTTGGCTCGTTCAGATGTGATTGCGGGGATCAACTTCATTCGGCTATGAAAATGATCGAGCGGGAAAATAGGGGAGTTTTGCTTTATATGAGACAAGAAGGCAGAGGGATTGGACTTGTGAATAAAATTAAAGCATACAGATTACAAGATGAGGGGAAAGATACTGTTGAAGCAAATGAAATGCTTGGCTTTAAACCTGATCTAAGGGACTATGGAATTGGTGCTCAAATACTCGTTGACCTTGGGGTGAGAAAAATGAGGCTTTTAACGAACAATCCTAAAAAAATCGTAGGTCTTGCTGGGTATGGACTTGAAGTTGTTGAAAGGGTACCGATTGAAATTCAACCGAATGAGGTAAATATTCATTACCTCAGAACGAAAAGAGATAAGCTTGGTCATTTGATTTTGATGGATGATAAAAATAAAAGTGAAAACAAATGAGTTTTAAGTATCCTGAAACGCTTGAGCATTGGCAGATAAAAAAGGTTCTTGAGAAAGCTCTTGCGAGAGGTGGGGAATTTGCGGAAATTTATTTCGAATATAGGACGGAGATGATGATAAATCTTTCTGAAAATAAAATTAAAAATTTAAGTTATGGAATTTCCTCGGGGTTGGGAGTACGGGTTATTTTCGGGGCGAGAACTGGATATGCTTATACGGATGATTTCAGTTTTGAGAAAATTTTAGGTGTTGCTGAAGTTGCTTCATATGTTGTTGATAGCGGTTTGAGGGTTGGGGGTATTAACCTTGAGGAGAAAAGGAAAGTTAAACAAAACTTTTCAATTGATAAGCCGATTTATCTTCTTGATACCGATAAAAAAATTGAATGGATTAGGCGCGCAAATGATTCAGCAAGGAGCTATGACGGTCGGATAAAGCAAGTTGATATAAATTATCATGAAAGCGTAAGATATTTTTGGGTTGCGAACTCCGAAGGGGTTTTCGTCGAAAGCGATGATTCTTTATTTAGGATTTTTATAACTTCAATCGCAATTGATGATGGACTTCGTGAGATGGGGGTAAGCTATTTGGGCGGGAGATATGGATATGATTATCTAATTGAGCATTCGCCTGAAAAGGCAGGTATAGAGTCCGCGAGTCAGGCAGTTTCAAAGTTAAGTGCTAAACCTGCGCCCGCTGGAAATTTCCCTGTTGTGATTAAATCTGGCTGGGGTGGCGTCCTTGTTCATGAGGCGGTCGGGCATGGGCTTGAAGGTGATTTTAATAGAAAAGGAATTTCTATCTATTCGGGAAAGATCGGGCAAAAGGTTTGTTCTGAACTTATCACAATTGTTGATGATGGCACGATTCCAAATTCAAGAGGCTCTCTACCGATCGATGATGAAGGAACACCGATGCAAAGAACGGTTTTAATTGAAAATGGGATTTTAAAAGGTTATATGCTTGATAAGTTGAACGCTAAACTTATGAACATGGAATCAACCGGGAATGGTCGGAGGGAGTCTTACAGACATTATCCATTGCCACGGATGAGAAATACTTACATTGATGCAGGAAAAGATGATCCGAACGATTTGATAAAGAGTGTTAAGTATGGGATATATGCGAAGTCATTGGGCGGAGGGCAGGTTGATATTGTCAGCGGAAATTTTGTTTTTGAGATAAATGAAGGTTACTTGATCGAAAATGGAGAGGTAACTTATCAAATTCGTGGTGCAAATTTAATTGGAAATGGTCCGGAGGTGATGAAAAAAGTCATTGGCGTTGGCAATGACCTTGAGATTGAGAAACGAACCGGAAGTTGTGGGAAAGATGGGCAATATGTTCCAGTTGGGGTTGGACAGCCGACAATTCTTATAAGTGAAATTACAGTTGGTGGGACGCAAGTTTGATGAAAGTGATGGGTAAAAAGGCTTGTTTTCTGATTTTGTTCTTTTTTATTTACAGTTGTAATTTTGTTGTCAATATCAAAGACGAAGCGGTAGAGGGAAGGGTTGGAGTTTACAAAAAAGGTTTCAACTTCGTCTCGTGGAAAAGGACGGAGTACGCAACTGATCGAGCGAAGGCTTCGTTTGATACGATGATGGGCTCAGGTGCAAATTGGGTTTCAATTGTTACAACGCTTTATCAGAGAAGCCCGGAAGATACACTTATTGTTGATGATCCGAACAAAACCCCAAGCGTATATTCAATTGTGCAGATTGTTCAGTATGCTCATTCAAAAAATTTTGGCGTCATGCTGAAAATTCATATTGACACATACGATGGCATATCAAGGACGATGATAAAACCTTTTAATGTTTTTAGTTGGTTCAGAAATTATTCGGAATATGTTTTAAATTACGCAAGGATATGTGAGATGTTGGGAGTTGAAATGTTTTGCATTGGGACGGAACTTTCGTCTTTAAGTGGTGAGAGAAATTTGTGGTCAGACTTAATCGATAGCGTGAGGAAAATTTACAGCGGGAAGATTATCTATGCTTCAAATTTTGATGATTATAGGTATGTTTCTTTTTGGGATAAGGTCGATTACATTGGTATAGATTTTTTCGCTCCAGTGTCCAACAAACCTGATCCAACTTATGATGAGCTCGTTCTTGGTTGGCAACCTTATTTGAACGATATGAAGAGCTGGTTTAACGAAAATCATTCAGGTAAAAAATTGATTTTTACCGAGATAGGTTATCCATCTACCGATGGTGCTGGAATGAGACCATGGGAGATTGGGGCGGTGGTGGACCTTGAAGAGCAAAGTTTGTGTTATGAGGTTGCACTGGATATAATTTCAAATATTGATTTCGTCGATGGTGTATTTATCTGGAATTGGGATGCTAACTTGATGGCTGATTCGCTGAGGAAAGGTTTTTCTCCTTATGGGAAACCAGCTTTTGAGGTTTTGAAAAAACATTGGTCAAAACAATTGGTTATAAGTAAAAACAAAATTTGAGCTTTACAAATGGCGGAAAATAGGGATGAGATAGTTCACTTGTCCAGAGAAAAATATGAAGAGCTTTTAAAAGAGTTAAATGAACTAAAGACGAAGGGAAGGGCAGAGGTTGCAAGGAAGATAGCTGAGGCAAGGGCTCATGGTGATATCTCCGAAAATTCCGAGTATGAGACCGCAAAGCAGGAACAGGAAATCCTTGAGCTGAAAATTAAAAAACTTGAGGAAACTATCGCCAAGGCAAAAGTTATAGATACAAAAAATTTGCCAACTGATAAAGTCTATTTGTATTCGCGAGTTAAGGTTTTGAATCTCGATACGAACCAAGAGATTGAGTATACGATTGTTTCAACCCATGAGGCAAATTCAGCTGAGAAAAAGGTCTCTGTTAAATCACCAATTGGTAGTGGATTGTTGGGGAAACAAGTTGGAGATGTTGTTGAGATCAAGATTCCAATTGGGATTGTCAGATATAAGATACTTGAAATAAAGAGGTAGGGATGTTTTTAATTGATATCTTCGTGGGCTGATGCTTTTTTTAATCTGTCCATAATTGCAAGCCCAAGTCCCTTTTCTGGGACTGCTTGTGCATAGATTACGCTTACACCTGAATCATCAAGACGATGCAACGCTGAAAATAGATTTGCAGCTGCTTCTATTAAATCCCCGTTTTCTGATAGGACTTCGATATGTTTTGCTTTTATTTTTGCGTCGGATTTTTTAAACAGGAGGACACCTATGTTTTCTGATTCACTTGCTTCGTTTATCTCGTCCAAGGTTTTGAAAATTTTAACAGGTGTTTTGGGTGAGTAATGCTTCTTTAATTGTCCAGGGGAAAGAATTTTTTCAGAGCTTGATTGAATTTTTACCTTGCCTATAACTTTTTCAATTTCTTCAATGGGTAAACCGCCCGGTCTGAGGATTTTTGGTTCTTCATCGATTAGAGATAAAACTGTTGATTCGATGCCAATTGGACATTTTCCACCGTCAAGAATTAGGTCAATTTTATCGCCAAGCATTCTTTCAACATGGTCAGCAGTCGTTGGACTGATATATCCGAATGGGTTTGCACTTGGTGCGGAGATTGGAGTTTCAGCGCTTTCAATCAATGCAAGTGCGACAGCATGGGATGGCATTCTTACAGCAACTGTTGGGAGACCAGCGGTGACAATATCTGGGACGAGATTTGATTTTGGCAAAACAATCGTCAAAGGTCCAGGCCAGAATTTTTCTATCAATTTAAATGCTCTTTCATCAACTTTAGTTGCAAGTTTCTCAAGCCATTCAATTTTTGATATGTGAACTATAAGGGGGTCGAAAGTAGGGCGTTTTTTTACTTCGAAAATTTTAGCGACAGCGTACGGGTTTAATGCATTTGCTCCAAGTCCATAAACTGTTTCTGTTGGGAATGCTACAAGTCCACCTTCTTTGATTATTTTTCCTGCGAGTTTTATGTTTTCTTCTGTCGCTTTAACTCGCATCAGTCAAAAATGCTTAAATTTCTGAAATCTTTTCAAGTTTATGCCAAAATTTAATAAGCAAAGTCAGGGATGTAAATTCAGGGGAAATTAATTTTCAATCATTTTTGCTGGCATAGACTTTGCACTATAAATTTACAGAAATTTTTGGGTTTTATAAAAAACAAAATACAAGGTAGAAGTTATGGGAAAAATTGTTGGAATTGATCTTGGAACAACGAACTCTGTTGTTGCAGTGAAAATGGGAAACGATGTTGTCGTTATCCCAACATCTGAAGGTCCGAAGACACTTCCTTCTGTTGTTGCATTTACTAAGACTGGTGAACGCCTTGTGGGGCATCCAGCGAAGAGACAAGCAATTACAAATCCTGAGAACACAGTTTATTCGATAAAGAGATTTATGGGTAGATTTTATGATGAGGTGATTGAAGAGGCAAGGAGAGTGCCATATAAAGTTGTGCGTGGACCAAATAATACTGCAAGAGTTCAAATTGGAGATAGGGTTTATTCACCGCCAGAAATTTCTGCGATGATTCTTCAAAAGTTGAAACAAGATGCGGAGGCATATTTAGGTGAGAAGATAACGGATGCGGTTATAACGGTTCCGGCTTATTTTAACGATGCTCAGCGTCAGGCAACTAAGGAAGCTGGGGAGATAGCTGGTTTAAATGTTAGAAGGATCATTAATGAGCCTACGGCTGCATCTCTTGCGTTTGGGCTTGATAAAAAAGGTAAACAGATGAAAATTGCAGTGTTTGACCTTGGTGGTGGGACGTTTGATATTTCAATTCTTGAAATTGGTGAGGGTGTTTTTGAAGTTAAGGGAACAAGTGGAGATACTCATCTTGGTGGTGATGATTTTGATCAAAGGATAATTGATTGGATTGCGGAGGAATTCTTAAAGCAGGAAGGTGTGGATTTGCGAAAGGATCCAATTGCTTTGCAAAGATTGAAAGAAGCAGCAGAGAGAGCAAAGATTGAACTTTCAAGCAGACTTGAAACCGAAATTAATCTCCCATTTATTACCGCGACGCATACAGGACCAAAGCATCTCCAAATGACATTGACAAGAGCAAAGTTTGAGGCATTGATTGATGATTTATTGCAGAGGCTTATTCCACCTTGTGAGGAGGCATTGAGAAGAGCTAAGTTGACGGTTAATGATATTGACGAAGTAATTCTCGTTGGTGGTTCAACGAGGGTTCCGAAGGTTCAAGAAATTGTTCGTGATTTCTTTAAGAAAGAGCCGAACAGAAGTGTTAATCCGGATGAAGCAGTTGCTATAGGTGCTGCAATCCAAGCAGCGGTTCTTGCTGGTGAGGAAAAAGATATTCTCTTGCTTGATGTAACTCCGCTTTCGCTTGGAGTTGAAACGCTCGGCGGTGTTATGACAGTTTTAATCCCAGCAAATACTACAATTCCGACGAGAAAAACTGAAATATTCACAACAGCTGCGGATAATCAAACATCTGTTGAGATACACGTATTGCAAGGAGAAAGACCTATGGCTAAGGATAACAGAACTCTTGGAAGGTTTATATTGGATGGCATACCGCCAGCGCCAAGAGGTGTTCCGCAGATTGAGGTCACTTTCGATATTGATGCTAATGGGATTTTGCATGTCACGGCGAGGGATAAGGCAACAGGTAGAGAGCAAAGTATAAGAATAACTGCTTCAAGCGGGTTGACCAAAGAAGAAATAGAAAGGATGAAGCGTGAGGCTCAAGAGCACGCTGAGGAAGATAGAAGAAAACGTGAGGAAGCTGAACTTAGAAATCAAGCTGATAATCTCGTTTACACAACTCGTAAGCAACTTAGAGAAATCGGCGATAAACTGCCGTCCGATTTGAGAAGCAAAGTTGAGATGAAAGCCAACAAACTTGAAGACATGATTAAAACCGGTGCGCCAATTGCTGATATAAGAGCTGGTATGGATGAGTTAACACATGCTTGGAATGAGGCTTCAAATTATCTATATCAGCATGCTTCCGCTGGAACTACATATACAGGTGGTGCTTCACAAGAATCGGAGACGAAGAAAGATGTTAAAGACACTGATTATGAAGTGATTGACGACAGGGATAAAAAGGAGAAAAATTAAGTCTCAAGAATTAAAAAGCACCTTTTTAATCGGCGAGGTTTCAACCTCGCCTTTTTTGTAAAAAATATAATAGGGAGGTGGTAGAAGATGAATTGGAATAAATTCACTATAAAATCGCAAGACGCCATTCAAAAAGCGATGCAAATTGCAGCTGAAAAAAGTCATCAGGTTATTGAACCTGAACATTTACTTCTTGCATTGATTGATGATGAAGGTGGTCTTGTGAATTCTATAATAAAGAAAATCGGTGGAAACACATCTTACATTAAAAATAGATTGATTCAGTCGATTAATAGATTTCCACAGGTACAGGGAGCTGGGCTTGGGAACCAGTACATTTCGCAGAATTTGCTCAAAATTTTTGATGATGCTTTGAAAGAGGCAAATCAGTTAAAAGATGAATATATAAGCGTTGAACATTTATTGATTGCGCTTGCTGAAAATAGAAATAATGATGCTGGGCGTATTCTTTCGGATCAAGGGATAACGAAGGATGCTATTTTGAAGGTAATGCGAGAGATTCGCGGTTCCCAAAGGGTGACAGATCAAAATCCTGAAGATAAATACCAAGCATTGCAAAAATACGGAAGAGATTTAACTGAGCTCGCTCGTTTGGGGAAACTTGATCCTGTAATCGGTAGAGATGAGGAAATTCGTCGTGTGATGCAGGTTCTCTCAAGAAGGACGAAAAATAACCCGGTTTTAATTGGTGAACCAGGTGTCGGTAAAACTGCTATCGTTGAAGGTATTGCACATAGGATTGTCCAAGGTGATGTTCCGGAATCGTTGAAGAACAAAAGGATATTTGCGCTTGATATAGGTGCTTTAATAGCCGGGACGAAGTATAGAGGTGAATTTGAAGACAGGTTAAAAGCTGTTTTGCGTGAGGTTCAAGAATCGAATGGTGAAATAATTTTGTTCATCGATGAATTACACACAATTGTGGGGGCTGGTGCAGCCGAAGGCGCGGTTGATGCAGCAAATATGTTGAAACCCGCGCTTGCTCGAGGCGAACTTCATGCGATCGGCGCGACAACGATTGATGAATATAGAAAACATATTGAAAAAGACCCAGCGCTTGAAAGAAGATTTCAGCCAATTTTGGTTGAGGAGCCATCGGTTGAGGATACAATTTCTATTTTGCGTGGTTTAAAGGAAAAATATGAAGTTCATCACGGCGTTAGAATTACGGATTCTGCAATAGTAGCTGCTGCGCAACTAAGCCATAGATACATTAGTGATAGATATCTTCCTGATAAAGCCATTGATTTAATTGATGAAGCAGCTTCAAAATTGAGAATTGAAATTGACTCAATGCCGGAAGAATTGGACGAAATTGAGAGGAAGATAAAACAACTTGAAATTGAACGGGAGGCGGTTAAGCGTGAGCTGACCTCAAATTATGCGACAGATATTGATAAAAAATCGACACAGAAAAAGCTTGAAGACATAGAGCGTGAGCTTGCTTCTTTGCGTGAAGAAAGAGATCGATTGAGGGCGCATTGGCAAACAGAGAAAGAGCTTATAAAATCAATTCATGAAATAAAAGAGCAAATTGAAAAGGCTAAAATTGAGGCGGAGAAAGCCGAGAGAGAAGGAGATTACGCTAAGGTTGCGGAGATTAGATATGGTGTCATTCATTCGCTTGAGATGAAGTTGAAAGAGACGACGCATAGATTGGCTGAGGTTCAAAAAGATTTGAGAATGCTGAAGGAAGAGGTTGACGAAGAAGATATAGCTGAAATTGTCTCGAGGTGGACGGGCATTCCGGTTCAGAAAATGCTTGAGAGCGAAAGAACTAAGCTTTTGCATATGGAGGAAAGATTACATGAGAGAATTGTTGACCAAGAAGAAGCTGTTAAGGCTGTAAGCAACGCAATTCGCAGAGCAAGAGCAGGACTTCAAGATGAAAGAAGACCAATTGGTTCGTTTCTCTTCATCGGTAGCACTGGAGTTGGAAAGACAGAATTAGCCAGGGCGCTTGCTGAGCTTCTCTTTAACGATGAAAATGCTATGATAAGAATTGATATGTCCGAATATATGGAAAGATTTTCTGTCTCAAGATTGATCGGAGCTCCACCTGGTTATGTTGGATATGAAGAGGGCGGACAATTGACTGAAGCGGTGAGAAGAAAGCCTTATTCTGTCGTTTTGCTTGACGAGATTGAAAAAGCTCACCCCGAGGTCTTCAATATTTTGCTCCAAGTTCTTGAAGATGGGCGTTTGACGGATAGCAAAGGGCATGTTGTTAACTTTAAAAACACGATTATAATTATGACATCAAACATTGGCTCGCACATAATCCAAGAAAAAATATCAAAAATGACCAGCGGGAACGAAGATAAAGTTATGGAAGAGATAAGAACTGAAGTAATGCAACTTTTGAGACAAACGATAAGACCCGAATTCTTGAATAGGATTGACGAGATAATTTTCTTCAAGCCGTTGACAAGGGAAGATATACTCAAGATAGTTGATTTGCAGATAAAACAAGTTAATAAACGCCTTGAGAAAAATAATATGAAGATTGAACTTACTGATAAAGCTAAGGTATGGCTTGCTGATATCGGCTATGATCCGACATTTGGAGCTAGACCTTTGAGAAGGGTTATACAAAAACATATACTTGACACGCTCGCCGAAAAAATTCTTGCTGGAGAATTTATGAACGGCGATACCGTTGTAATAGATGTTGATTTATATGGTAAACCAGTCTTTACTAAAAAAGTTGAAGTTGAGGTTGTGTAAGGAAAATGGCGGGGGCGTTCACTCCCGCCTTTTGTTTTATATCAAATCTCATACTCAATTGACAAACTAAAGTTCCTTATCGGGGCTAAATTCCCGACGATTTCAACATAGTTATATTGCAAGAGATTATTACCGTTGATGTAAATTTTAAGCCTTTTCAAGTCAATTCCAAATCTCGCGTCGACAACATAAATTGGTACCTTGGATTCTGCGTCAGGGACGATGATTTTTAGAAGCTCATCAATCCTTTCATATTTGCTGATAAATCTAAAATCAAAACCTGCGAATAAAAATTTATAACTTATGTTTGTGTTTGCGTAGAAAATGTGCTTCGGTCTGTACTTTAAAATTGCGTCTTCGCTTAAATCCCATGGCGAAAGATATGTATAGCCAAGTGAAAGGTTTATAAAACTTGCGGGGTAAAAGTTAATGCCAATTTCAGTTCCTTGTATTCTTGCCTCTGTCACATTTTTAAATACAATTTTACCATCTGTATCAAACACAGGTTCAATTAAGTTCCAGTAATGATTTCGGAAAGCTGATAAATCAATCATTATGATTGGAAGCACAAATCTTAAGCCAGTCTCAAATGAAATAGCTCGTTCTGGTTTTAAAGATGGATTTGGTTTAACAGTCACACCTGCGGCGGATGTGCTCGTGAACGCTTCACTTATTGCCGGGGCTCTGAATCCAGTCCCAAGTGATGTTCTAAAGTTTAAGGTTGGGGTAAGTTTGTAAATTGCGCTAAACTTCGGATTTATCTGTCCGGTGTACTTCAGGGAATCAAGTTTATACAAATCATTTCTTAATCCAACGGAAATGGAAAATTCAGGCGAAAGTTTGATCTCATCTTGAAGGTAGAGCGAAACTGAATGTGAATTCCTTTCTCTGAAGAGTGAAGATTTAACGATGTTATAGGTTAACTCAATACCTGCTATGAAATAGTTTTTATCGTTTGGTTGATAGTTGATTTGAAATTCTGAGTTTGTGAAGCCAGCTGTGCTTCGATTTTGGGGAGTTCCGTTATCGTTCCATTTATTTCTGAAAAAGCCTATCCGAAAGGTGTAAAAAAGTTTCGGGTTCAAAATTTTTTTGTATTGTGCGAAAGTTACAAATCTTTCCGAATTTACCATTGCCCCAATATCTTCATCCCTCGGTTTCAATGCGTTTCTTAAGTTTTTCCAGTAGAAGAATGTTTCGTTTTTCTGGCGAAGATAGTTGAAAACAAAGTTTAAAGTTGAGTAGGGAGAAAAGTTATACTTAAATTTTGAGAAAAGGTTCCATCGGTGATAATTTTGGTTTTGTTTGTATCCCTCGTCAATGCTTCTTTGTATGTGAATTAGCGAATTAAGATTCTGAATTGATAAGTTCAAAGATGCGAAACCGCCATAGTAAAATCTACTTCTTTCGCTCCATCTCCATTCTCGATAATATGGCTTATCATACATCCCGACGTAAGTTCTGAAGCGAGCACTTTGTTTGGATAAAGTTTCTTTTGTGATTACATTTATCACTCCACCTATAGCGTTTGAACCGTAGAGGGCGGAACCAGCGCCTTTTACGACTTCAACTCTATCAATTTGCCAAACTGGTATGGCTTCCCATATTATTTCTCCCGCATCCCCTGTTAAAAATGGCATCCCATCAAAAAGAAGTAGAACCCTTGTCCCCGTTCCCCGACTATAACCACTTGAGCCACGAATGTTAACTTGATATTGGATCATATTAACACCCGGGACATAGCGAAGTATATCATCAATTTGAAGATTATTTCTATTTGAGATCAATTCGGATTCAATTACATATGTGCTTACTGGGATTTCGCTTAAAGTTTGTTCTCTTCTTGTTGCTGTTATAACGATTGGTTCAGTTGTGTAAGCGGTCGGCTTTAACTCAATTATTATTTGAGTTTCTTGATCTGGTAAAATTTCAACTTCGGCTTTTCTAATCTCATAGCCTATTGCTGAAAGTTTAAGTGTATATTTTCCGGGCTTGATGTTTTTGATGATAAATTTTCCGTTCGGGTTTGTTGCTGCACCAAGGAATGTGTTTTCAATTATCACATTAACTCCAAAGATTGGTTGTTTGGTCTCGGAGTCAAACACCATGCCGGTTAAAGTGCCCGGTTTTTGCTGTTGGGGGAAAAGTTGTGAAGTTATCAAAAGCAGGAAAATAAAAACTTTCATCGCCTTAGTCTTTTAAATTTTGTTTTGCAATTAAAAAACCAATTATTTCAGAAAATTTAAACGGTTGGGGTGGGGGATTGTCAAAATCGCATGTGATGTTAATTCCTCTTATGAATTTACCATACGGTATATAAAGCGGTGTTGGAATTGTATCTTGCTCCGTTGTATCGTAAACACCAATTGCTTTCCAATCGGAAAATATATTTGCACCGTATTGAAGTGCAACCACGATGTATTCCCATTTCCCTGTGTCTGCAAGGACTTCATATTTTGTTGAGTCCACTCTTTTTGGTAATGATTGACTAAATTTTGCTTTCCCTCCCATAACTTCGGTTATTATATCTCGTGGGGGATAATTTCTAAAAGCGACAACCCTTAAATCATAAATCGTATCTGGCCAAGCGCCTTTAAAATAGACCGTTCCACCAAATCCCGGCTCTTCATAAATCGGAACACTTGTTTCTGATGGTTTTAGTCCGTGATCACAAGAGGGGAGGAGGAAGATGAGAACACCTAAAAATATCTTGCGCATATTTGCAAAACTTGGTTTATTTTTTTATTTTTTGAAAACTAAAAAACAAAATTTCACGCAAAATGGCAAAGCGAAAGGAAAAGAAAAGTGAGTTAATTTTTCGTAAGCATGAGGTTGCTTTCTCAAAGGGGAATTTTCTCCTTCTTTTAGCTGGCATTGCTTTAATTTTTATTGGTTTCTACCTAATGGCAGTAGGTGGTGTTGATAGTTTTTCTGCTGTCACGCTTGCGCCGATTTTTCTATTCATCGCATATGTCATAATTATACCACTTGCAATTTTAAAGAAGTTTAAAAACGAAAAGAGTTAACCCTTTTTCACACTACGCCCAAGTTTTTCTTCAACACTTTTAACCTTGCTTTCAAGTGCTCCAACTCTGCCCTTTCTGTAGTCAATTTTGATCGTGATGGATATTCTGTTACACTCGTCTTTCAGTGCTTCAAAACATTTCTTGATGGTATTGAGCACATCATCCCATTCACCTTCAATTATAGTTCCCATTGGCGTTAACTTATATTCAAGCCCGCTTTTGTCAACTATATCTACGCATTTTGCAACATATTTGCTTACGCTTTCACCTTGTCCGATGGGGGTCATACTAAATTCACAAAGAAGCATAGGGAAGAATCAATTTTGTTTTGATTTTAGGTTAAGATAATCTTCGTATAAATTTTGGATGCAATTGCCACAAAAGTGGTAAACCTTTTCGATTCCGATAGCTCTCTCGACAAGTTTTTCTTTATCGAAGGTCCCACCGCAAATGGTGCATTTTAATTTTGATGAATATGGATTTTGTGACCTTTCCTGTTTCAAAATCAAACCGTATCCATAAAAGATGGAAAATATCACGATCAGAACAATGATTGCGATCCCAATTAAACCTACCATTTTACTTCTCTTTCTTTATGACATATTTCTCGTAAATTTCGCGAAGTCGTCTCATTGAGAGAGAATCAAGGTCTTCGTCATCCTTATGTCTTTTCAGAAACATCTCAAAATCGTATTTATCTTTTCCCTTCAATCGATAAGAAATTCGCTGTAGTTCCTCAATCATCTTTTTTTGCTCTGCGTATGTAGCCATTTTGGGGTGTTTTTAATTTTTAAAACGAGTAAACTATCCCAAGAATGAAGGTCAGGGTATCAAAGTTGATTCTTGTTCTAAAAGGCGTTGGATCAATTGAGATGATATAGCCGTTGTAATCTATTGTGTTGTCTTTAAATTTGCTTTCAACTTCAACGATTGGGTCGCGAAATTTTAGTTCAGCTTTAAGTCCAAAGTTTTTAAACAAGTTATATCCAACTCCAGCCATCACTTGAATTCCTAAATTGGTTGGCGACCTTTGGATTTCACTTTTTGTGCCTGCGATTGATTTGTTAAAATTTCCCTTGTAAGCGCCAATCCCACCGCCGATGTAAATGTTCCATTTCTCAGAGCTAAATGGGGCGAGGAAAAATAAATTTAGTTCGGCAATATAAATTGTGTATCTATCTTCAACTGGAATTTTTACAATTTGGTTTGAAATTCGCCGTGTCAAGAAATCGCTTGTTTTTTTATTAACAACTTCAATTGATAACCCAACTAAATAATTTTCGGCTATTTCACGCTTTAATTCAGCTGAAATGCCAAACCATCCGTTAATTTCCGTTGAAAGATCACGCAAACCTCTATCTTTTGAAATCACGTTTGGATAAACAAATGCAGAAAGGATGTAATTGATGTTTAAAGTGATTGTTTTATTGGGTTGGGCGGATGAAAGGTTTACAAGTATCAAGACCAACGGGATTAAATTTTTTGCTGACTTAAAAAACATTGCTTGTTCATATAGATTATTCTGTAAAAAGCCCAGCCTTCATACCGCTGGGCGATGCAGAAATTTACTGCTCAAAATACAATGCCCTGTTGTCAACTATTTTAGCATTCTTTTTTAAATTATCAATCCAGGTGAAAAATATGGTGTTTCTCTTTTCGTTATAAATTTGTTGTTTTAGTGTCTCATATTGTGCCTTGTAGGCGGAGGAATCAAAGGGTGTTTTATTTACAAGTTGAATAATATAAACGAATGAATTACCCTTTATCGGCTGCGAGACTTCGTTTGGTTTCATATCAATGATTTTACCGAGGACGTTCTCATCGGTTCCAATCCCAGGGATTCCACCGGAGAGCGTGAAGCCTGAGGCTGTTTTTACTTCAAGTGTTGAATCGAGCTTTGTTATAGCGTCAAGACCTTCTTTCTCATTGAGTTTGGTTCGGAGATTTTTTAAGTAATTATACGCTGTGTTTTTGAGTTTTTCTCGCCTTACTCTCGCTTTAATTGCTTCTTTCACTTCGTCAAGAGGTCTTATACCTGCTTCTTTGATTTCATTTATTGTAAAGACAGCGAATCCACCTTTGATTTTAAATACAGGGCTTACGCTCCCCAATTTGTTTGAGAACGCCCAATCTGAAATTGTTTTGTTAAGTCCAATTCCAGGAATGGGTGAATCTTTTGTAAATGGCGGGGTTGTTTTTATGTCAAGACCAAGTGCGGACGCTTCTTGAACAAAATTCTTACCACTCACAGTATGGCTGAAATCCTCTGCTCGCTTTCTTTGTGATTCTATCGTTTCTGAACTTGCTCTTACGCTTAATTTGAGATCAGCAATTTTCAACTCTCTGTTATCTTTTGCGACAACTTTGATGATGTGGAGACCATATTGAGTTCTAATTGGTCCGACTATTTCTCCTGGTTTTGCTTTAAAGCATGCGTCTTCAAACTCTTTTACCATTCTTCCTTTCCCAAACCAGCCGAGGTCTCCACCTTTTCGAGCTGTAACTTGGTCAACGGAAAATGTCGCAGCAAGTTTTGAAAAATCTTCTCCCTTTTTCGCGAGGTTTAAAATATCTTTGGCGAGATTATATGATTCGGTTGTATCCCTACCGATCGGGACAAGAATATGGCTTGCCCTTACAAATATATCAGAACCTTTTCGTTCTTCAAGAATTTTTATAAGGTGGATTCCGTCACTTAATTTCAATGGTCCGATAATTTCGCCGACTTCTTTATCCCATATTTCATTTTCAATTTCTGGTAAAAGTTCACCGTGCTTAAAAAATACATCTGAGAAAGGCGTTTCTGAATAATTCTTTACAAGTTCAATAAAGTTAGCACCTTGCATTGCCTGTTGTTTAAAGTTTTCCAGCTCCCTCAAAACAGCTGCTGTATCTTCTGGGGATGGTGTATCGGGGAAGACAACATATTTTAATCTTCTGGTTTCACGAATTCGGAATTCATCTTGGTGATTTCTGTAATATTCTTTTATCTCGTCGTCTGTTGGTTCGGTTATTTCTTTGGAAAACTTGTTTGGATCGAGTGAGACATATTTAATTTCATATCTTGTGTTTTGCTTTTCGAACCTTTCTTTTATTTCACCTTCACTTACGATGACGCTAGCGAGAAGACGGCTTTGAAGTTTTTCTGTTAGTCTTTGTGCCTTCAAAAATTTTTCAACCTCTATCCAAAATTGCCTTGCTTGTGGAGTTGTGGATTTTAAAGCTCTTTCAAGAAGAACTCTATCTATATTTCCAGTCGAATCTACAAAGTTTCTTTTAACTGGTTCGGGTAGTGTTTCGGGCGAATTCAAAACCCAATCGGTTATTTCCTCATCCGTTACGGTTAGTCCAAGTTTTTTTATCTCTTGTTCAATAAGTTTTCTTGTAACGAGCTGTTCCCATACTTGATTTCTAAATTGTTCAAGCATAAAATCCTCGGGGTCTTTCCCTGTCCTCTGTTTAAAGTTCTCAATTTCAAATTCGAGGGCTTGATTAAATTCTTGATAAGTTATTTCTTCGCCATTGACTATTCCAATTGGCTCGCGTGCGAAGCTATTTCTATGGTGTCTTCCTGTGATATCCATTCCCCAATCAAGAACGATAGTTAAAAGGAAAAGAATCACAAGTGATAAAAGAATCGCTGGTAGATTATCTCTCATCTTGGCCATTATAGGCATGGTGCGTTCTCTACCTCAAATTGTTTTTTAATTTTTTGTAAATTTAAGCCAAAAGGGTTAAAAATCAAAGATAGAGGGCGATGTTTTCTTGGGAGGAGTGAAAATTCTTACTGTGTTTTTCCCTTGCAAACGCTTTTTAACCTTTTATGTTACCGATTGGTCTCAAGGCAGCAACTTTTCTTGAAATGCCTGCTCTATCAACTGCCTCAATTACATCTGATATGTTTTTATACGCTACTCCTGCTTCCTCAACGAGCCCGGATTTTGAAGCAGCTCTTACATATATCCCTCGCTCTTCCATTTGTTTGATAAGCTGATTGTAGTTTATCTCTTTTTTTGCTTTATGACGGCTCATTGTTCTTCCACTGCCGTGACAAGTTGAACCGAATGTTTCTTCCATTGCCCTTTTAGTTCCAACGAGAAGATATGAACCAGTTTCCATTGAGCCACCAATTATTACTGGTTGACCTGTATCTTTGTAAATCTCAGCGAGCTCTGGATGTTCGGGTCCAAATGAACGAGTTGAACCTTTTCTGTGAACGAGGACTTTTTTAACTTTTCCGTCAATTTCATATTCTTCGGCTTTTGCGATATTATGTGCAACATCGTAGATGAGGTGCATTTCAAGTTCTTCTGCGGATTTTTTGAAAACTTTTTCAAAGGCTTCTCTAACTCTATGAAGGATAACCTGACGATTCGCGAACGCCATATTCGCTGCACAAAGCATAGCAGAATAGTAATCCCTACCTTCAGGTGAATCAATCGGGGCGCACGCAAGTTCTTTGTCAAGTAGTGGGATACCATACCTTTTCATAGCGTCAAGGAAAACTTTTAGGTAATCTGTTGCTATTTGATGTCCAAAACCTCTTGAACCGCAGTGAATCATAACGACGATTTGACCTTCTTGCTCAATTCCAAAGCTATTTGCAACATTATGATCAAAAATTTTGTCAACGACTTGTATCTCAAGATAATGGTTTCCTGAGCCGAGCGTTCCGAGTTGGTCTATTCCGCGCTCCCTTGCTTTTTTGCTTACTTTTGATGGGTCTGCGCCTTTTATAGCGCCGTGTTCTTCGATTCTTTCAAGGTCTTCTTTCCAGCCATAGCCATGTTCGACGCACCAACGTGCACCTTTTACCATCACTTCATCAAATTGAGAATTTGATAACTTAACAAATCCCGTTGCCCCTACTCCTGTCGGGACAGTTTGAAAGAGAAGATCGACAAGTTCTTTAAGTTTTGGTTTCACTTCCTCAAGTGTTAAATTCGTTTTCACAAGACGCATTCCGCAGTTTATATCGAAACCTATACCTCCAGGTGAGATAACTCCATCTTCAAAGCTGAATGCAGCTACGCCTCCGATTGGGAAGCCATATCCCCAATGTCCATCAGGCATACATAAAGCGTATTTTTGAATTCCGGGCAGACAAGCTACATTTGTAACCTGTTCAAAGACGCCTTCATCCATTGCATCAAGAAGTTGTTTAGTAGCGTAAATTCGTGCGGGCACGCGCATACCTTTTTTATATGTCTCGGGTATTTCCCAAATGACTTCAGAAATTCTTTTTATTTCTTTCGGTGCTGGCATTGCCGTTTTTGAGGGTTTGTTTTTCTGTGTTAATAATTTACTAAAAATTTTGAAGCAATGCCAAAAGATGGAGCAAGATAAAAACGAAAATTTTCACATTTTCCCTGTCCCCTGGCTGTGGCAGACTATGCATGGTTTTTTCCAATCGAAATTTTCAAAATCAAACACAAGGGCATATGTTAAACCTCTGTCTGTCCATGAAAGGATATTGAATCCATCTCTGCTATCAAGATAGAAGTTAATATCTTTGAAGTTAACTTTTCTTTTTCCGTGCGGGATTGCACTTTTGGGTGGCGCGACGAGCAAAGTCATCGGGCGACCGTCCATCTCATATGACACAAGCGCAGCGTAATCGTTGTTCAACGCAACGAGGCGAGCTCCTTTTATGCGATATGGTTGATTTGAAGGATCCGGATAGCGTGGAAGGCGAAAATTGAATTTTAACTTTTTATCAAACCAATTTGAAATTTCTATCTCAGAAGATGTTTCTATCTCAAGTGGGAGCTGACCGTTAATTTGTCTAATGTGATTTTCTACTGCTATCTCCGCTAAGTCAATGCGCTGTGAGTAAAAATAAATAAACAATAAAACACCAACCAAAAAGATTGCGACCGCAGAAATGAGAGAAAGTTGTATAAAAATTTTCTTTCTTTCCGGTTTGAATTTCTCAATTTGCTTTACAAGTTCGGCTTTGAAATCTGTAAAGTCGATGTTCATTTCATCTTTCAAAACCCTTATTGAATCAACAAAATCACGCTGTTGTTTTAAAATCTTTGCACATTCCTCACATTCTTTTATGTACTGTTTAAGTTGTTCAAGTTCATCCCCTGCGAGTTCTCCATCAAGGTAAAGGTTTATCCACACTTTAATTGTTTTATGGTCTATCATAGTTGCTTCTTTTCGTAAATTTTTAAAAATGTTTCTTTAAGTTTTTCCCTCGCCCTGTTTAATCTTGACATAACTGTGCCAAGCGGGCAATTGAGAATTCTTGAAATTTCGCTGTATGAAAAATCTTCAAAATACCGCAAGACCAAAATTTCTTTATAAGTATCCGGCAAATCGTTCAATGCTTTCATCAGTAATTGGCGCATTTCATTATTAATTAACAATTCCTCTGGGTTTATATTCCATTCATCGCTCATACTTTCAATCGTTTCGTCAATATGAACAGGTGAAATTAAATTTCTTTTTCGTTGATTCAACCACAGATTTCTCATAATCGTAAAAAGCCATGCTTTCACATTTGAATTTTCATCAAGCGATTCCATATTTTTTAATGCTTTGTAGCAAGTCTCCTGAACGAGGTCTTTAGCGTCTTCCTCATTTCCCGTCATCGTATACGCATACCGTAATAAAGAATCAATTGAGTTGATGATTTCTTTTTTAATTTTTTCGGACATCGACGATTTTCAAAAGTTTTCATATGATAAGTAAATATAAAAGGCGAAATTGAGATTTCAAACAGAAAGTGTGGAGCCGACGGGATTCGAACCCGTGACCTCCAGAGTGCGATTCTGGCGCTCTCCCATCTGAGCTACGGCCCCTTGCGATTCAGTATTAAATATATTGAACACAGGCTGGAAAAGCAAATTACCGCTTGGAATAAATCCACATTTTAACTTGTCTTAATAATTGAAAGTCGAAAAATAAAAAAACAACGACCAATGCGAGGGTTAGAAAAATTTTATCGGTTTATTTTGCTATTCATTGCCTTTTTGTTATCTTTCGCATTCATCAGTGAAAAGCAGGCAAGTTCATCTTCAAAGGTAAGTTATGAAGTGAAAATCCCATTTGGTATCCCAAGGGATTTATGGGAGATATTCATTCCCCCAGATAATCCGATAACGCCTGAAAAGGTTGAACTTGGGAGAAAGCTTTATTTTGACAAGCGTCTTTCTGTCGATAACACCGTTTCTTGCGCTACCTGCCACGATCCAAAGTTTGCCTTCACCGATGCTAAAAAGACAAGTGAAGGGGTTAAAGGATTAAAAGGCGCACGGAATGCTCCAACAGTTTTAAATGCAATGTTTTTTGAACAACAGTTTTGGGATGGAAGAGCTCCAACGCTTGAGGAACAGGCAAAACAGCCGATAATCAACCCAGTTGAAATGGGTATGCCGGACCATGACGCTGTTGTTAAAAAATTAAAGGGAATCCCTGAATATGTTGAAGCGTTTAAAAAAGTTTTCGGGGGTGAGATCACCATTGATAGAGTTGCGCAGGCTATCGCTGCCTTTGAGAGGACACTATTGACAGGTAATTCACCTTTTGATAGGTTCATCGCTGGAGATGAAAATGCAATTAGTGAATCCGCAAAGAGAGGATGGCAGTTGTTTCAAGGTAAAGCCAGGTGTATAACCTGTCATGAGTTTAATCGCTCAAATCCATTTTTCACAGATAATAAATATCATAACATAGGTGTTGCGATGAACAAGGAAGGATTTGCGGAGCTTGCCAGAAAGGCTGAACATCTTGCAAAGCAGGGACGACTTGATAAGAGAAAACTTGACGAGCTTGCGCTTGATCCAGCATTTTCCGAAATTGGGAGATTTCTTGTAACGTTTAACCCTAAAGATATCGGTGCGTTTAAAACTCCAACTTTGAGAGATGTTGAACTTACCGCACCTTATATGCACGATGGGAGTGAGGCTACGCTTATGGATGTGATTGAATTTTACAACAGGGGCGGGAATGAAAATCCAAATCTTTCTGGTGAGATGCGACCTCTTAATTTAACTGAGCAGGAAAAGCAAGACCTCGTTGAGTTTTTAAAGACGTTAACGGGCGAGTTTCCAAAAGATTTCCCCGAAAATAAATGAACAAATAAACAAAGGAGGTGCAAAATTATGCCTAAAATGCCAAGTGAGAGGAAAGAAGAGCAATACTTGAAAGAGCGAGAGGAATTTTTTAAGGCTCTTCCAAAGTTAAACCGAAGGCAGTTTCTTAAAGTTGCGATGGCTTCCGCAGCGGTTGCGCTTGCGAAGAATCAATTCCCGCCACATTCATTTCAGCTTGTTGAAGCGGTTGAGGCAAAGCAGGGTGGCGGAACTGAAGTCAAGTTCAGGTTCGCTTATATTTCAGATACTCATCTTTACGAGAGGAAGCTTAATGAAAGATTTGTCCGCGCTGCTTTGAAGGCAGTTCAAGATGTAAATGCACTCGACCCACAGCCTGATTTCGTTTTGTTCGGTGGTGACCTTGCTCAGCTCGGACAGCCTGAGGAGTTAAAACTTGGTAAAGAGATTTTAAGTGAAGTTAAAGCAAAAATTTATATGATGGTTGGGGAACACGATTGGTATCTTGATCTTGGTGAGAAGTGGATTGAACTATTTGGTCAACAGTATTATTCATTTGATCATAAGGGAGTGCATTTTATCGTTTTAAATTCTGTCATTGTGGATGATTATTGGACGGAAGCAAAGATGACCCCGATGGAGAGAATGAAGTTTATGGCTCAGCTTGACAATCCAAAAGGAAGACCGTTCACAGTTGGAAAAGGTTATGGAGATGTTGGCAGGAAACAGTTTGAATGGTTGAAGCAGGACCTTGCAAAAGTTTCAAAAGATACTCCCGTAGTTGTTTTCTCTCATTCCCCGCTTTATAAGTATTACAAGCCATGGAATTTCTGGACGGATGATGCGGAGGAAGTTCAAGCGCTGTTAAGACCATTTAAGAATGTCACTGTGATTCATGGGCATACACATCAACCTGTGTTTAACAAAATTGGAAACATAAACTTTTATGGTATGCTTTCAACTGCTTGGCCATGGCCTTATGCGCCGACGGGTCTTCCGAAATTGACAATTAAAATGAACAGAGCTGACCCATTTGATCAATTTGATGGCACGGGTGATGGAACTGTTGAGATTTTGGCAAATGGGAAAGCGAACAAAATTTATAATCTCTGGAGTAGAGAACCAATGAAAGTTACAGCCAGATATCTTGAATCAGGCGGAAGGGAAGAAGTTCCGCCACTTCCCGTTGATCCATCGTTTTAAAAATAAACTTAAAGGAGAGATTTTTATGAAGAGAAAAATCGCTTTGTTTAGCCTTATTTTTCTCGCAGGCATATTTTTAAGTGGTAAAAATGATTCAAGCGCCATTGACGGCAAAGGTGATAAGAAATCTGAAAAGAAAGTTATAACGGCATGTGATGGGGAAACACAAGTTGTTTTGAATGATGTTTCAAAAGATGAAGTTATGTCGCGGGAGAAAGCGCAAGAGGTTGCAGGTATGCTTTTGGCTACATATCAACAGCAGAAGAAATATCAATCAACAAAATTTACGAGGAGGGACTCTTTAATTTGGGAACGAGAGTTGAAAGCAATGATTGAGGAAGGATACAAGTGGTTTCACGACCCATCACTTGGAACAAATGGAATTTCATGCGATATGTGTCATCCTGATGCAGCGGATAATCACCCCGAGACATATCCGAAGTTTCAAATTCAATTGAAAAGAATTGCCTTGCTTCGTGATATGATCAATTGGTGCATTGAAAATCCAATGGAGGGCAAACCTCTTAAGGAAGATGACCCACGGATGAAAGCAATGGAGGCGTATATAATCTGGGCTCGCGCCAATCAAGACCCAAGACCTCATGCCAAGATACTAAACCCTGGAAAGAGATGATCTATCTTCAAGCCCCAACGATAAGTTGGGGCTTTTTTGTTTAATAATCTTATTCAAATGCCCAATATTAGCCATCCTTTTACTTTGTTCATTCCGCAAAAATTTCTCTCTTTTGCAAAAAGTTAAATGGCACAGCCTTTGTGTTTATTTATTAGAGAAAGTTTAAACAAAATGAGTTTAAAGATGTTAGAGAAATCCGTGGCTCAGCAACAGGTATCCGTGTCACAAAATCAGCCTGAAACGACACATAAAAGCAATAAAAAAATAATTTTTTTTGTTTCGATCCCCATTGTCATTTTGCAAATTATCATCGCCTATCTTCTTGTTCTTGATTTGAACTCGAAGAATGAGGTTTCAAATAACGCTCAAAAACAGCTAAAACCACAAATACCTGAAGGAAAAGTAGTGGATGAGTATAAAATTAGCGAATCTGAATTTGTTAGCACACATCCTGAATTTTTGTTTGTTGTTAAAGATTTAATTGTGAATCCTGCTGGAACAGGGGGGATGAGATATTTATTAACAAGTGTTGGGATAGAAGTAACAAATGAGAGAGCATTTGCGGAAATTCAAAGCAAGGAAATCATAGTGAATGATATTTTAATAAACGTCCTTTCAAATAAGACACTTGAGGAATTAAGCGATGTTTCCAAACGTAAAGATTTAAGAAGGGAAATAGCAAGGAAAGTTGATGATATCTTAACGCAGGGGAAGGTGCGAAATATTTATTTCAGTAAATTTATAATCCAGTGATAAGGAACAATGCCAGAGATTTTATCACAGCAGGAAATAGATAGTTTACTGGCGGGTTTTAGCGCTGGGAAATCACCTGGAGAGATAATATCAAAGCAAGGAGTAAAAGAAGTTGTCCCATATGAATTTCGTCGTCCGAGCCGTGTTTCGAAGAATCAGATAAGAACTGTTCAAACGCTACACCAAAATTTTGCGGAATCACTTGCCTATTACCTCACAAGTCGTCTTCAAACCCCAGTCTCAATCCATGTTGAAAATGTCGATCAACTTTTTTATTCGGAGTATATACTTTCGGTTGAAAAGCCAAGCGTAATCTTTACGCTTTCAGCTGGGGAAAACAGAGGGGAATTCATTTTTGAACTTGGTCTTGAATTTTCATTTGTGTTAATTGAGAAGTTGCTCGGTGGAAATGTTGAGGTTCCTGAACTTGAGAAGAAAAAGGTCGTAAGGGCTTTGACGCAGATAGAGCAGAACTTAATCAGGGGCATAGTTGAACGCTCAATCTCTGAACTTGAGAAAGCATGGAATATAATTGATTCGTTTAAGTTTAGAATTACAAAGTACGAAAGCGATCCTGACATCGTACAGATTGCACCATCGAGTGAGATTGTTCTTGTTATTTCGTTCACTGTCTCACTTGGTAATAGAAATTATAGGATGTCTATGTGTTATCCAATGTTTGTAATTGAAGATACGCTTACAAAGATGACGCTTCAAAAATTTATGGGTGTTAAGAAGCATACGCCAGAGGAGTATTTGAAATATATATCAGAAAAAATTAAAACAACGAAAATTCCTATAAGCGTTGAGCTTGGGCAGAGCGAAATAACTATTGTGGATTTTTTAAATCTTAATGTTGGGGATATAATCTTGCTTGACACAAATGTTGAGTCAGAGGTCAAGGTTTACATTGCTGGCAAGTTAAAACTTTACGGAAAACCTGGAATTTTCGATGGGAGAAAGGCAGTGAAAATAACAAGAATTGCAAACAACGAGGAGGGTTAATGATGGAAAGGGAAAAATTACCAGGGCAAGGGGAGGTTAAAAATGCTGAATTTCAAAAATTCGAGGGGTTAACGACAGAACAAAGCTCACAAACCGAAAAAATTATTAACAGCAAACTTGAGCTTTTGTTTGATGTTATGCTACCAGTTTCGATTGAACTTGGACGGACAACGATGTTAATAAAAGATATACTTGAGCTTGACCGTGGTTCGATAATTGAGCTTGATAAACTTGCAAGCGAACCAGTTGATGTTATCGTCAATGGCAAAAAGATTGCGGAAGGAGAAGTCGTTGTGATAGATAAACATTTTGGCGTTAGAATTACGAATCTTATCACAGTTGAGGAAAGGCTAAAAAACGTTAAAAGGTGAAATGCTTGGCATTTTGGGAAAGTTGCTCTTATCGCTTGCGCTTATAATTTCTTTGATGACGGTTCTTTTCTACCTAATGAAAAAGTTTCATTTGCCCAGCGAGCTTTTTCGTAGTCCCACCGCTAATATAAAAATCTATGAAAAGTTACAAATTCAACCCAAAAAGGCAATTTATCTCGTGAAGGTTCTAAACAAAATTTTAGTTCTTGGGATAAGTGAAAGTTCTTTTACCGTTTTAACTGAGATAAATGACCCTGAATTTGTAAGAGCACTTGACGAAATTTATTTTTCCGAAGATAGTAAAAATGGGAAGTTGTTTAAATTTAAAGCATAGAGGTGATTTTTGAGATGAGAAAACTTACATTGTCATTAACTCTCATTCTTTTAGTTTCAATCGGGAATGCGCAATCAATCTCGGGAGACAAAATTACTTTTCCTATCCCAAAGATAACAGTTGAAGTTGGAAAGGCGCAAAACTCAGATGATCTCGCTGTGACCTTACAGATTTTGCTTTTAATGACAGTTCTCTCGCTTGCACCTGCAATAATTATTTTGACAACATCATTTACGAGGATAATCGTTGTTTTTCATTTTTTAAAGCAAGCTTTAGGGGTTCAGCAGATGCCCCCAAGCCAAGTGCTTGTCGGTCTTGCTCTTTTCATCACATTTTTTATAATGTCCCCTGTCTGGGATGAGATTAATAAAAATGCATTGCAACCATATCTAAGAAATGAAATCACGCAAGCTGAGGCATATGAAAAAGCAATAGAGCCACTTCGTGAGTTTATGTTTAAACAAGTTCGTGAAGATGACCTTGCTCTTTTTGTTTCACTTGCGAATCTTCCAAAACCAAATAATAAAGATGAAATCCCAACCCACGTGCTTATCCCAGCATTTGCTATCAGTGAGCTTAAAATCGCATTTCAAATTGGGTTTCTTATTTATGTTCCATTTTTGATGATTGATTTAATCGTTGCAAGTGTTTTAATGTCAATGGGAATGATAATGCTTCCACCTGTGATGATTTCATTGCCGTTTAAAGTTTTGCTTTTCATTCTGATAGATGGGTGGCATCTCGTCGTTCAGTCACTGATTCAAAGTTTTCACTAAAATTTATGTGGGAAAGTTTAAAATGACCGAGCAATTTATAATTCATCTTGCAAGAGAAGCATTTTTTACGGCGCTTTTGATCTCTGCTCCTGTCCTTATAGCTTCTGCGATCGTCGGATTGATAATTTCAATTTTTCAATCTGCAACCTCGATAAATGAGATGACATTAACATTTGTCCCCAAGCTTATTGTGATAGCGGTTGTAACTGTTATCGCCTTGCCGTGGATAATCGATGTTATTGTTAGCTTCACGAGGGAATTATTTAACCAGATACCAAACATAGCGAAGTAATTTGAATGGAGTTTTACCTTACAACATTTTTTGTATTCATTTTGATTTTTGTTCGAATTCTAAGTTTTCTTTCTGCTTCACCCATTTTAGGGCATTCTGTTTTGCCTTTTCAATTGAGATTCTGGTTAGGCATTTTTTTAAGCTACATTTTTTTGCTTATGATAGATGTTAAAAGTTTAAATCTTTCGGTTGAGTTGTTTGGTTTCATAATCTTGGTTTTAAAAGAAGTTGTGCTTGGCTTAATGCTTGGTTTTTCAGCGTGGGGGATTTTCTATGGCGTTCAATTTGCAGGTCATTTAATTGGATTTGACATTGGATTTTCAACATCAACTGCCTTTGATCCTGAGCATTCAGAACCAATTCCAACTTTAAGTCAGTTTAAACAATATTTATCGCTTGTTATCTTTTTGATGTTAAATGGGCATCATTTTTTAATTCAAGTTCTCAAGTTAAGTTTTGAAATTGTGCCGATTTCATCTTTTTCTGTAAACATTGATCTGGTAGATTTCGGTGTTAAATTAATTACCTTTGTTTTTGTCTCCGCAGTTAAAATAAGTGCCCCCGTCCTTGTTTCTTTATTTTTAACTGACTTATCAATAGGACTCTTATCTCGGGCATTTCCACAGATGAACATTTTCATGTTTGCTTTTTCATTGAAGATAATCATTGGATTTATTGCTTTAATTGTGGTGATGCCGTTTTTTGTCTTCGTTTTTAAGAATCTTCTCCTTGAGTTTGAAAAAGATCTGATTGAACTTTTAAAAGTAATTGGTTCTTGAAATGGCGGAGGAGTTTCAAGAGCGAACTGAACAAGCGACGCCCAAAAGAAAAGAAGATGCAAGAAAAAAGGGGAAGGTTGCAAAAAGCTACGATTTCAATTCCTCGCTTATTATATTGGTTTCAACAGGGGTATTTTATTTCTGCTTTAGCTTTATATATCAAAAAATCGCAAACTTAACTAAATTTGTTTTGTCCAATTTGCATGCGATTGAGATAACTGCCAAGAACGTTGGTGGGTATGCGTTTTCACTTTTTTCTTTTATAGCGTTGAACTTTTTCCCTTTGATGATTCTTTTAACGGCGCTGGGAGTTGGTGTAAACATTGCTCAAACTGGATATATTTTCACGCTTGAGCCGTTAAAGTTTGACTTTGAAAAGTTAAACCCAATCAATGGTATAAAGAAAATTCTTTTATCGAGGCGAAGTTTATTTGAGCTCGGAAAGGGCTTTTTGAAAATCGGGATAATTGGGTTTACCGCTTATCTTACGCTGAAAAGCATGGTTGATGATGTGGTTGTTTTAATTGATTCGGATATCGAAAAGATATCAAGTTTTATGGTCAGCTCAATTTTTTCGCTTATGTTAAAAACGGGGATTGTGTATTTTTTAGTCGCGATTTTTGATTTCGCTTTTCAAAAGTGGGAATATGAAAGAGAGTTGAGAATGACAAGACATGAAATAAAGGAGGAGATTAAGGAGCTTGAAGGAGACCCACATATTAAAGCTCGGATAAGGCGAAAGCAAGCTGAAATTGCAAAAAGGAGAATGATGCAAAATGTTCCTAAATCGGACGTCATCATAACAAACCCGACGCATATCGCCGTTGCGCTAAAGTATGATTCGAAGAAGATGAACGCTCCAAAAGTTGTTGCAAAGGGGATGAATTTGATCGCCGAAAGAATAAAAGAAATAGCGAAGGAGCATAAAATACCAATAGTTGAAGATAAACCCCTCGCCCAAGCACTTTACAAAATGGTCGAAGTTGATGAGGAAATTCCACCACAACTTTATAAAGCGGTTGCGAGAGTTCTTGCTTATGTTTATCAGTTAAAAAAGAAAAGTTATAGCGTCGTGAATGAGTGAAAATGGATTTTTACAAAGTTTAGGGCGGAATAGCGATGTTATCCTTGCGATCGCAGTAATTTCAATTCTCGTTTTTATGATTCTTCCTTTGCCGACCTTCCTTCTCGATATCTTAATTGCATTCAATATAACTTTTTCTGTGATCATTCTTTTAATATCGATGTACATAACAAGTCCGCTTGAGCTATCTATTTTCCCGGGTTTGTTGTTAATTATCACGCTTTTCAGATTAAGTTTAAATGTTGCATCGACAAGATTAATTCTTGGTGATGGGTACGCAGGTAAAATAATTTTTGCTTTTGGTTCTTTTGTCGTGAAAGGAAATTACATAGTTGGTTTTATTGTGTTTTTAATTCTTGTTGTGATACAGTTTGTTGTAATAACAAAAGGAGCGAGCCGAATTGCAGAGGTCGCTGCCAGATTCACGCTTGATGCTATGCCCGGTAAGCAAATGAGTATAGATGCGGATTTAAATGCTGGTCTTATAACCGAGGAAGAAGCGCGAAGAAGAAGGACTTTGATCCAAAGAGAAGCTGAATTTTATGGTGCAATGGATGGAGCAAGTAAATTTGTTCGGGGGGATGCAATAGCTGGTTTAATTATAACGCTGATAAATATAGTGGGCGGATTAATAATCGGTGTTTTACAGCGGGGGATGACGTTTACAGAAGCCTTGCAGAATTATACACTTCTTACAATCGGTGATGGTCTTGTTTCACAGATACCTGCTTTAATTATTTCTGTTTCCGCTGGAATGGTGGTGACAAGAAATGCCTCAGGGAATCAGTTTGATGTTGAGGTTAAGGGGCAAATTTTTCAACGTCCCAAAGCCTTGCTTATCGCTTCGGGTGTCCTTGCATTTTTTGCTATTGTCCCCGGGCTTCCGATGTTACCGTTTCTAATTCTTTCGGTGATAACCGGAGTAGCAGGGTATTTTGGAACAAAGTTTGAAAAAGATAAATCAGATGTTTCGGAGATTAAACCAAAGACTGTTCCACAGGTTGAAGAGAAAATTGAAAAACTCGTTCAAATCGATCCTATTGAGATTGAAATTGGTTACGGTTTAATCCCACTTGCTGATGAGGAACAGGGTGGGACATTGTTTAAACGGATAATTGGAGTTAGAAAGCAGCTTGCCCTTGAGCTGGGTATAATTGTTCCACCAATTAGAGTGAGGGATAACATTTACCTTGAACCAAATGAGTATGTTATAAAAATTCGTGGGAATAAGGTTGCTGGTGGCGAGGTTAAACCAGGTTATTACCTTGCTATGAACCCTGGGACAGCTGAAGAAGAAATTCATGACGCTATAAAAGTCAAAGACCCTGTTTACGGATTTGACGCTTACTGGGTCGCAGCACACAAAAAGGAAGAAGCAGAAATCATGGGGTATACAGTTGTTGAGCCTGTTTCGGTCATTGTAACTCATTTAGTAGAAATTTTGAGAAGAAATGCGGGTAAGATTTTAAGCAGGCAAGATACAAAGACCTTGATTGACAGTTTGCGGGATAATTATCCAGCACTTGTTGATGAGATAACCCCAGATGTTCTACCAATTGGAACAATCCAAAAAGTTTTGCAAAATCTCCTAAACGAAGGGATACCAATTCGCGATATGGTTACGATTCTTGAAGCATTGCTTGACTATTCAAGGGTTACGAAAAATGTTGATGTTTTGACCGAATATGTTCGTCACTCGCTTTCCGAGACGATCGCGAGGCTTTACCGAACTGAAAGTAATCTCATACCAGCCATACAACTCGATCCAAGAATTGAAGACTTAATAACGCAATCACTTCAGCAGTCCTCTGCCCAATCATCCCCAACCCTTGGATTACCACCCGATATCATTCGCGCATTAAATTCAAGTTTGGCAGAAAATGTTAAAAAGGCAAAAGATTTGGGCTATCGACCTGTTGTGGTTTGCTCGGCAACCGTTCGCTTGTACTTCTATCGTTTAATTCATTCAACATTCCCAGATGTAAGTGTGATTTCGTACACGGAGTTGCCCGCAGATGTTGATATTGAAGTAATAGGCAGGATCAAAATTAATAATCATGCTAATTCAGAGTAGAGTTCAAGAAGATAAGTTTTAAAAATCTCAAAGTTGGTTCGGAATGGGGGGAGTTTTATTTTTCATTATTTTGGTTTATTTTATTATGTCGAAAACAAAAGTTTGGCATTAAATGGATCGTCTTTGGGCGCCTTGGAGGTCAAAATATATTGAAAGCTTTTCAAATGAGAATCCAAATGAGAAGAAAGAATGTCTTTTTTGTGAAAAGGCTAATTCAACGGATGATGAGAAAAATTTGATCCTACTCAGAGGTGAGCATTGCTATATTATAATGAACTTGTTCCCTTACAATTCTGGACATATAATGGTTGTTCCATACAAACACACGTCTAATTTTCCTGATTTATCCAATGATGAAATGCTTGACATTATGAAGCTTATAAAAAAGGGAATTTCAGCCCTTGAGATTGCCCTTAAACCACATGGATTTAACATTGGGGCAAATCTTGGGAGGGTAAGCGGTGCTGGGGTTGCGGAACACCTCCACTTTCACATAGTCCCAAGATGGAATGGAGATACCAATTTTATGCCTGTCATCTCGGAAACTAAGGTAATTTCTGAGCTTTTATCTGATACCTACAGGAAAATTAAAGATGCCCTCTCAAGGGTTCAGGATTAAACCTAAATTTATTTTATAGCATCAAAGCAAGTGAAGGAATTTAAAAACAAAAATCGAGAAACAGCCATGCTAAAATCCAAATTCTCATTTTTAGCGGTGGTTCTTTTGGGGATTGCATTAATAGCGGGGTGCACGAAGGAATCCGGAATTATTTCGCCACTTTCAAATTCGGACAAAGAGGCAATAAAACAAGTAATTGAAAGTGATGACTTCATCGCTGGTCTTGATGTTTCTCTAAATGATGGAACATATCTTCCGCCTGATTTCGATTTTAATTCATTTTCAAAGGGAATTTATCCACTAAGATGGGGTCGTGTCGTTAAGAAAGTGACGAAGGAATATGAATATGAACAGGTAAACGACACGCTTGTGGTTGTGACGGTTATAAGAACTGTTGAATCTGATTTAAAGATTGCGGGAACCTACACCCAGGGGAAAACAACACCGGACACAATTATAACAAAACCTCTAAAGGAAGTTTTCAAACGAAAAGTTCAAGTTGTTAAAAAAGAAGCTGCCGGGATGAGGGGGTGGAGGATTTGGGCTGTTTCGCTTGTTCAAGGTGGGACTGAAAATCCAAATATATTTATTAAGAAAATTGCTCTGACATTGCCAAACGGTAATGTAATTGAAGTGACCGATCCGTTAAATCAATTCTATCGCCCTGGGTTTTTAGGGTTCAGAGATGGCGTTCCCGCATTTAACCCATCTCAATCGGTTAAAGTTAGTGTAACTGTTCAAAGTGCGACGCCCGATACCGATATCGTTTCAATGACTTTTGGGGTTGATAGGTTTGGGTTTCATAGAGCGAGGAAACTTTTTAGATTGGTTTCGCAAAGTGGAAACGAAGAAGTTTACGAGGCGGATGTAAGAGTTCACCTTCACAGGGGTTCATTTAACGCTATGATTCATGCAATTTCAAGGGAATCGCTCTTTGATGATTCAGCTCCAGTTTCGGTTTCAGTTTGGGGTGTTCCTTATGTTGTGTTCTAAAGATGTGAAAGGGCGGGGCATCCCGCCCATTTTTTAAATTATGCAAGTTGAGTTGATGCTCAATAGGTCCGATATAGAACTTATAAATGAGTTTAAAAATGGAAATTTATCGGCGTTTGATGAAATTGTAAAAAGATATCAAAAAAAGGTTTATTTACTTGCGAGAAGAATTCTCACAAATCATGACGATGCGGATGATGTCGCTCAAGAGGTTTTCATCAAACTTTTTAATTCCCTTCATGAATTTAAAGGCGAATCGAGCTTGTTTACATGGATTTATAGGATAACCGTTAATGAGTGCAACAATATTTTAAGGAAGAAAAAAATAAAAGAATTTGTGCCGATTGATGAAGTGGCTAATTTTTTAGGGTTAAATCAAACTCCAGAACAGGAATTATTCAAAAAAGAGGAGAAAAGTTTAATTGAAAGGGCGATTGAAAAGCTTCCCGCAAAGCAAAGAGCTGTTTTCGTGATGCGCTTCTTTGAAAACCTTGACTATGCGGAAATATCAAAAATACTTAAAAAGCCGATTGGAACTTTGAAAGCAAACTATTTTCATGCGGTTAAAAAAATACAGAGGTTTATTAAGGATGAGATGCAATGAAGTTAAAAATGACCTCGTCGATTATGCGACGGGTAAATTGAATTCGGTTGAAATAGCAGAGCATCTTGAAAGGTGCGAAAGCTGTAAGTTGGAATTTGAAAAGATAAAAGATGTCGTCTCATTCTTGAGCGAGTATAAAATTGAGGAGCCGTCGGAATTTTACTGGTCAAACTTTCTATATAGGGTTAAACGTAAAATTTCTGAGCGAGGTAATATTTCCGTTTTTGCTCTGAAGCCGATTTTGTTTGCCCCATCTATGGCTGTTATCATTATTGGAATTTTATTGGGCATTGGGTTTTCGAATTTGTTTGTGGGTCGGTCGGCAGACTTTTATCTTTCTCAAGTTTCTGAGTTTGAGATGACTGGCGTTTTAATAAAGCCATCCGAGTTGTCCGATGTCAGTGCTGAGACACTTGACAGAGCAATTTTTCATCTTTATGAAAAATACCAAATACCGCATATTGATGAGGAAATTGAAAATTATCAAGAGATTGATATCGAGGAGGTCTTAAAGCGGATTGAAAACAAATTCTAAATTTCAAGATGAAAAGGATAACTTTAATTTTTGGCTTAGTAATTTTTTTGTTGGGGATGTCATTCGCTCAAGGTCCTATGGTTCAAAGGTGGAGAGAACGTGTGCTTGAGTTTAAGAAAGTTCGCCTTCTTGAAATTTTAAAACTTGATGAACAAAATTCTGTTAAGTTTTTAAATAAATACACCAAGTTTTCAAGGGATATGGATGAAATTGAGTTTGAGAGGGGAAAGATTATAGATGAGATGGAAATAAAATTACGGAAGGGTGATAAAGAAACCTATGACAAATTAATTCAAGGACTTGTCGAGCTTAACAAAAGAGAGTATAATTTGCGTTTAAACTTTTATGAGGAGCTAAAACAGATTTTAACGGAACAACAAATCGCGCAGGTGATAGTTTTTGAGAGAAATTTCAGACGTGAGTTTATGGAGACGGTTAGGGAAATGCAAAGGGAAAGGATGCGCAGAAGGTTTTAGTTTTACTGGTTTAAAATTTTTTCATAAAACATTTCATATTTTGGAATTATTAGATTTTTGTCAAAAAGTTTTTTCGCTCTCTCGCGGGCTTTTTCCGAAAATTCTTTATATTTGTTTTTGTCCTCAAAAAGTTCAATTACATATGATGCCATTCTTTCAACATTTCCAATCTCAGTCAAATAGCCAGTTTCCCCATGAAGGACCACTTCGGGGAGCCCTCCAACATTTGTTGCTACAACTGGAAGACCACAGCTCATCGCTTCGAGTGCAGAAAGTCCAAAGCTCTCAATTTGGCTCGGTAGTATAAATACGTCGGCGGAACATAAAATTTCGTGCAAGGCGTCTTGTTTTCCAAGGAACAAAACATCGTCATATAGATTTAATTGTCGGCACAAATTTTGGGCATCCCCTCTTTCGGGTCCATCTCCGACGAAGACAAGTTTGCTTGGGACTTTCTTCCTTACAATTTCAAAAACTTTTACGACATCTTGAACCCTTTTAACTTTTCTGAAATTGGAGACATGGATCAAAATTTTTTCGCCTTTTGGAGCGATTTTTTTTCTTAATTCTAAATTTTCCCTCGGTTTAAAAATATCAGTGTCAACAAAGTTTGGTATGACTTCAATTTCTCGATTTATGTTGTAGGTCGAAATTGTCGTTTCCCGAAGATATTTTGAAACCGCTGTGACGCCGTCGCTTGCTTCGATTCCAAATCTTACAACTGGTGTAAAGCTTGGCTCGAGTCCAACGAGTGTTATATCTGTTCCATGGAGCGTTGTAATTACTTTAATCCTATTGTTGAGAATCATCCTTGCAAGTATGGCGCTTGTAGCATGGGGAATTGCATAATGAACATGAATGATGTCGATCTTGTTAAATCTCGCCACATCAATGATTCTGCTTGCGAGGGCATCGGTATAAATTGGGAATTCAAACAGGGGATATTGGTAGAGTTCAACTTCGTGAAAGTAAATATTATTGAGAAATTTGTTCAATTTTGTTGGTATAGCATAGCAAATAAAGTGAATTTCATGTCCTCTAGCTGCGAGATTTTTACCAAGCTCTGTCGCTATGACTCCGCTTCCACCATAAGTTGGATAGCATGTAATTCCAATTTTCATCGTTTTTGGGGAGTAAGTTTTTACTATGGAAATTTAAAAATAGCGCCCTTCAGTTGCAATTTTGGGAATTAGTGCATATTTTAAATCAAGGTGAACTTTTTATAAACGTATTTTTGTTGTATTTTTGAGGTGAACGAAATATGAACACTACAATGTTGGTAATTCAAGATAAATATCGAGAAAAGCTGAAGAAACTGCTTGAGGTATGCGAGAAGAACCTCAGGCATTTTAATTCAGACCTCATAATTCGGGCTTTTCAGTTCAGTTACAACGCGCATAAGGATAATTACCGTGCTTCTGGAGAACCGTATTTCAACCATCCTTATGAGGTTGCAATGATTGTTGCAAATGAGATACCACTTGATGATATATCTGTTGCCAGTGCCCTTCTTCATGACATCGTTGAAGATACAACTTTTACAATTGAAGATATACAAGCGGAGTTTGGGGATAAGATAGCCAAGATTGTTGATGGGCTTACAAAGATAACTGGAATTTTTGAAAGTGATAATCGCAATGTTGCTGAGGCGGAAAACTATCGCAAACTTTTGATTGCTCTTTCAACTGATGTTAGGGTGATTCTTGTTAAGTTTGCGGATCGGCTGCATAATATGCGAACGCTTGGATATCTTCCTGAGCATAAGAGAAAGAGAATCGCTAAAGAGACGCTCGAAATCTATGCTCCGCTTGCTCACAGATTCGGGCTCGCACAGATAAAATGGGAACTTGAGGATTTAGCCTTTAAATATCTCAATCCCGAAGCATACGAAGACATAGCAAGGCGCGTCGCTCAAACAAGGAAAGAGCGGGAGGAATACATAAAGGAATTTGCAAAGCCAATTGAGGAAGCACTTGCCAAGCGCGGTTTTAAATTTGAAATAAGTGGTCGCCCGAAACATCTTTACAGCATTTATAACAAGATGATCAAAAGGGGCAAAACATTCGAAGAGATTTATGACCTTTTTGCGGTCAGGATTATAATTGATGCCGAGGATAAAAATCTCTGCTGGACTGTTTATGGAATTGTAACGGATATTTACAGACCTGTTCCAGAGAGATTTAAAGATTATATAACCAATCCTAAGTCGAACGGTTATCGCTCGATTCATACAACGGTCATTGGTCCGGGCGGAAGAATGGTTGAAGTTCAGATAAGAACACGAGCAATGCACGAAATTGCTGAGAAGGGTCTTGCAGCGCATTGGAAGTATAAAGAAAATATCACCGAAACAGATAAACAATTTGAACAATGGGTAAGGTGGGTTCGAGATATACTTGAGAATCAAACGGATATAAGTGAATTTGTTGAGGACTTGAAGCTTAATCTCTATCAAGATGAAATTTATGTTTTTACACCGAAAGGCGATTTAAAGGTTTTGCCAAGAGGTGCAACGCCAGTTGATTTCGCTTTTGAAATTCACACTGAAATTGGATTGCGCTGTATTGGCGCTAAAGTTAACGGTAGAATTGTACCGCTTGATTATAAGCTTAAAACGGGAGATCAAGTTGAAATCATAACAGGCAAACATCGCTCACCAAGCAGAGATTGGTTGAACTTCGTTGTGACTTCAAAGGCAAAGTCGCAGGTGAGGAAATGGATAAATGAAGAAAAAAGAAAACTTGCGGACGCTGGAAGAGAAATATGGGAGAAGAAAATTAAGGGCAAAAAGAAAATACATATAAGCGACGACGAACTTTTAAAGATAGTAAAGGAACTCTACAAATTTGATAATCTTCAAAAGTTTTATCTCGCAATTGCGGAAGGTGGAATTGACATAGCTGAGGTCATCAAAAAAATTGAAGAGAGACAAAAACATAGGGAGGTAACGAAACCTGAAGAGGAATTAAAAGAGGATGTGATAAGTGAGGTTTTAAAACCGCAAAGAATAATAACTATAGATGGAACTGCCTCTGATTTGCTTTATACCTTTGCGAAATGTTGTCATCCAGTTCCTGGTGATGAAATCACTGGCTTTGTTACAAGGGGCGAGGGGATAAAGATTCATCGTAAAGACTGTATTAATATTGAAAATCTAAGAACCAAGGAAGAAGATAGGCTGATAGATGTTATTTGGTCTGCGATGCTTGAAGGAATGGTTTTCCCAGTTGCAATTACAATTGAGGGGGAAGATAAGCCCGGAATGTTAAAAGAAATCACAACGGTAATTTCGGATTATCGAAACACGAACATAAAGATGGTCAACATTGAAACTCAAAATTCGCTCTTCCGTGGAATTATAACGGTTGAAGTAAAAGATCTCGAGCATTTAAATGTTTTAATTGACAAATTAATAAGAATCGAAGGCGTTTACAGTGTCTCAAGATATCAGGAGAAATAACTCTACACGCGGGAGAATAATGGGGATTGATTTCGGAAGCAAACGAATCGGTATTTCAATCAGCGATCCGACTTTAACAATTGCCCAAGGGTTATTTGTGCTTGAAAATAATT
>CALJEK010000023.1 GCA_938074445.1 Candidatus Kryptoniota bacterium
AAACAAAATTTCGTTCCCCGTCGCGGACAATTGGTTCCATTGTCCGTGGTTTCAAAATTGGTGTAACAAAATGGTTTCGCCAAAACACAAATATTTATATCGTCTGGCAACGCAATTATTATGAACACATCATTCGCAATGAAATTGAATTAAACAAAATCCGTGAATACATCATAAATAATCCCTTAAAATGGGAATTAGACATTGAAAACCCACAAAGACAAAAAGATTACAAAAACACAAAAAGTTATTTTAAGGAAGTGCTCAAATGAGCGAAAAAGAATTAGGGGAAACTCGTGAATTAGGGGCAATTCGTGAATTGCCCCTACGGGGCGAGAAATGGCTTGAGGTGAAAATCCAGCGAATAAAAAACCTTCTAAAGATTGCTGAACCTGGAAATGTTTTTCAATATTATTTTGCCCTTTTGTATTGCCTTTCTGGAAGATAAGGAGCCTGAGATCATTAAATTTCTAAATGCAATCTTTAGCCATCACCTTCCCCTTTCTGAAAATTCTATAACTAAAAAATTTAAATCTATAATCGGAAAATCAAGTTATGCTGAACTGAACACATCCACAAAGACTTACTTTGGAATACACTTTTACATAAAGGAAAAGGGGTAATTCATGGAATTACCTTTACAAAAATTTTTCAAATCCACAAGAGCAGGCAACGGTAAAAGCCCCTGATGATATATTGTCTTGGGATTGATAAAGTTAGACATTGAAAGCCATGGGATTAGCTCCGCGGGCAGGACTCGAACCTGCAACCCGCTGGTTAACAGCCAGCTGCTCTGCCAATTGAGCTACCGCGGAAAATTCACTATAAATATAATATCAAAAATCAAAAAAATCAAGACCTAAACCCACCAAAACCTCCCCACCCTAAATTGGTTCATTTGATTTTAAAGAAATCAGATTTTATATTTTTTAAAAAGCATCAACGCACACCATGAAAACGCTAAATAAAGACAAAAATTTCCTATCGATCCCAGAAGAATACTCAAACCTTGAAAACTCAAAAATTACAATCTTGCCAGCACCATACGAACACACCACAAGCTACATAAAGGGAACAATCTTGGGTCCCGAAAAACTTCTTAAGGCATCACAACAAGTTGAACTTTACGACGAAGAATTTAACATTGAACTCTACCGAGAAGTTGGCATAGCAACACTTGAACCGCTTGACCTCGCAGATCTAAAAGATGAAAACGCCGTTGAAATAATCTACAAAACTGTTAACGAACTTTTAAATAAAGATAAATTTGTCGTCACAATTGGTGGTGAACATACAGTGGCAATAGGCGCGATAAAGGCATATTCGGAAGTTTATCCGAACTTGACAATTCTTCACTTCGATGCCCACTCGGATCTTAGGGATGAATACGAAGGGAATAAATATAGTCACGCATCCGCTCTCGCACGCGTTTACGAGTTCAACAAAAATCTTGTCCAAGTTGGAATAAGAGCGCAAGATGTTGAAGAAGCAAAATTTATAAAAGAAAACGGAATAAAAACATTTTACGCGTGGGAGATAAAATCCGGAAAATATAATAAAGATGGGAAGACCTGGCACGATGCGGTTGTCTCCGAACTTGGGGAGTATGTTTATATAACATTTGACCTCGACTACTTTGACCCAAGCGTTATGCCAGCGGTTGGAACGCCCGTCCCGAATGGTTTATATTGGGATGAAACCATTGAGCTCCTTAAAAAGGTGAGCAAACAAAAAAATATAGTCGGATTTGACATCGTTGAGCTTTGTCCCCTACCAGGGCTTGAATACCCAAACTTTACAGCAGCATTTTTTACAAATAAACTTCTCAACATTATCTTCGCCAACAAAATAAAATCAAAAATTTGAATGGTAAAACATACATAATTGATGGCTACAACCTAATTCATAAATCATCGAAATTGCGAAAAACTTTTTCTGAAAATCCACAACTCGCAAGAGAAACTCTTGTTTCAATTCTCTCCGATTTCTTCTCAAATTCAAAAGATAGATGCTTTTTAATATTTGATGGGAACCTTAATCTACCCTCGTCACTATCAACGCCGAAAGTTAGGGTCATATTCTCTACCCCACCGCATAAGGCTGATGATGAAATCAAAAAAATTATCATGAGCAAAAATTTAAACGAAAGGTCAAATTTAATTGTCGTTTCATCTGATAATGAAATAATAAACTGTGCAAAGGCATGTGGGGCAAGTAGAATTTCGTCGGAAGAATTTTTAAAAATCTTGAGCTCAAAAAGTCGAAACTCAAAAACAAATGATGAAAAACCCTTTGTTAAACTCACAGAAGAAGAAATCAAAAAGATGTTTGAAAGGTGAATATACTTGTCGTTGACGACAATACCGAGGCAAGAAAATTGCTTGCCGAACTTTTAGCCCAATCTGGGTTTAATGTAGTTGAAGCAGAGAACGGCAAATCAGCGCTTGAAATTTTAAGGGCGAGGAAGGATTTCGCGCTGATAATATCAGATATTCTAATGCCAGTTATGGATGGGTTTAAATTTTGCTATGAAGTTAAATCAGACCCCGAATTAAGTTCGATCCCGTTCGTGTTCTTTACGGGAAGTTATATCTCAAATGAAGATAGAATTTTCGGGGTCAAGTTGGGGGCTGATGATTTTATCATAAAACCGATTCAGTTCGATGAATTCCTGAGGAGAATAAACAATGTAATTCGAAAGGATAAATCGCGAAAGGTGCAGGGCGAGGTTAAACTTGATGAGTTTGTTTATCTTGCTGAATATAACGCGCGACTTGTTAATAAGCTTGAAGATAAGTTAATCGAACTCAACGATGCATATAAAAAAATCAAAGATAAAAACGAAGAGCTTGAAACTATAAACTTAATTCTCACAAATTTAAACGCTTCAAAGGATTTAAAACATCTTTTCAAGCAAATCTCAAAGCCCATCGTTAAGCTTTTCAACGCCGACGCTGTAAATTTCTATATCTACAACCCACATACTAATTCCCTTGATCTATCGTTTTCTTTTTTAAAAACTGGGGATGAAAACATATTTGAAAAATATAAAACGCTTAAATTTGGGGATGACTTCGCAACTGACATAATAGGCAAAAAATTGATGATCTACCAAAACATTTCAAAAGAAAGCACGAAAGTAAGAAACGAGATTTTTAAGCACGACTTTAAAGTTTTCGTAGAGGTTGCGCTTCGTTTTCGAGAAAATTTTGTTGGCTCAATTGAGCTCGTCTACAAGAAAGACGAGGTATATTTCGACGAAGATAGAATTTCGCTACTTGACACATTGGCACAGCAAATCGCAATTGGGGTTGAAAATCTGCTTTTGATCTCGAGTTTGAAAGAGTCTGAAGAAAAATACAGAACGTTTGTCCACTTAATACCAGCTGGGCTTGTGGTCATAGACGAAAAGTTTAACATTTTATTCGCAAGTGAGACGGCAAGCAAAATTTTTGAAACGGAAGTTGAGGGGAAAAATTTAAAAGAATTTATCAGCGCCCAAGTTATCGACGAGATACACAACTTTGTTTTTTCGGATAGGTCTAATTCAATCAGAACTTTTGAAGCCAAATATAAAGATAAAGTGCTTCTAATTTCAATAACCTCTAAACTGAACGATCCAAAGTTTGGGGGATGCATTGCTGTGATAAACGATATAACTGAGTTTAAAAAACTTGAGGACGAAAAAAGAAAAATTGAATTAAAGCTCTGGCAAGAATATCGGCTTGCGTCCATCGGTCGACTTGCAGGGGGAATTGCACATAACCTTAGGAACCCACTTACAGCGATAAGCCTTGGTCTGCAAGCGTTAAAAAGAAAAGGTGTGGAGGCAGAAAACATAGAAAGATTAATAAAACAGGTTGAAAGAATAAACCAAATTGTTGAAAATTTATCGCTCAAAACAAGGGAAGAAATCGAGAAAAACAAGAAAAGATTTGATCTAAACGAACTAATAAGAAAAGAACTTGAAGTTCTTGAGTTTGACCTATTTTATAAGCATAAAGTTGAAAAAAACATTCAGCTGTGTGAAAAGCCGATAGTAATTGAGGCGGTTTATTCAGACTTTTCAAATGCGGTGTCACATATTTTGAGAAATGCAATTGAGGCGATGATAAACTCCGAGAAAAAAATCCTCACAGTTAAGACCTGGGAAGATAAAGAAAAAATTTATATTGAAATATCGGACACTGGCATCGGCATACCAGATGATATAAAGGATAAAATTTTCGAGCCATTTTTCACAACTAAATCAAGCGAAAATTTCACAGAGTTGAAAGGTGTTGGACTTGGGCTGACGATAACGTATAACAACTTGAAAATTTACGGTGCGGAATTTGAAATTGATTCAAAGGTTGGAGAAGGAACAAACTTTAAAGTTATAATCCCTAAGAAAAGAGTCGGGGTTAGATAAATGATTTTGTATAGATACATACTTCGGATGCATATTGGACCTTTCTTGTTTTCGTTTTTTGCCATCATATTGGTTTTTCTTCTTCAATTTTTGATGAAATATATCGATCAACTCATTGGTAAAGGGCTTGGCTTTTGGGTAATTGCAGAGTTAATAGTTTTAAACCTCGCTTGGATTGTCGTCCTTGCGGTTCCAATGTCGGTTTTGGTCGCCGTTCTGATGGCTTTCGGAGGGCTATCGGCAAATAATGAGGTCACTGTGATGAAATCAAGCGGGGTGAGTTTATATAAAATGATGTTTCCTGTTTTTCTGGCATCGATCGTCATAGCAATTCTGCTTGTCATATTCAATAACAAAGTCCTGCCCGATGCAAACCATAGATTAAAAGTTTTAATGATAGACATACACCGAAAAAAACCAACTTTAACTCTAAACCCTGGGATATTCTCAACAGATATACCCGGATACGCAATCATAGTCAGAAAAACTCATGAACATACAAATGAGTTTGAAGACGCGACTATCTACAATAATTCAGATCCCGGAAAACAGATTATAATAACAGCAAAGCGTGGGAAAATTTCGTTTACGCCCGATTATAGAAAATTGATAATGGACCTTGAAAACGGAGAAATCCACGAACAGGACACAGAGAATAAAAATCTCTATCGAATTGTAAAGTATGAGAAATATAGAGTCGTAATGGAGGTTGAGGGTTTCGGTTTTGAGCGATCGCCTGACAATGCGTTTCAAAGGGGTGATAGAGAGTTAAGCGCAGGAGATATGCTTAGAATTGTCGATAGTTTAAAAAATATCCAGAAAAAAATTTATGAAAGTTTAAATTCCACCGCTTTAACCAATTTTAAAAATCCGTTCTACGGTAAACAGATAATGTCAACATCATTTTATCAACCTATTGGTCAGGATTCAATCAGCGATTACGAGGCTTTACTGACATCATCGCAAAAACTTGTAAGTTTAAACGCCATTATAAAAAATTATCTGACACAAATTGAATATTATAATCGTTCGATAGATGCATACATGGTGGAGGTTCATAAAAAATATGCAATTCCATTTGCTTGCGTTGTTTTTGTTCTAGTTGGGGCTCCGCTCGGGATGATGGCGAGAAGAGGAAATTTTGGTGTTGCTGCAAGCTTAAGTTTGTTTTTCTTCCTTTTCTACTGGGCTTGCTTAATCGGCGGTGAAAAGCTTGCAGACAGAGACCTCCTATCGCCATTTTTAAGTATGTGGATAGCTAATTTTGTCGTTGGAATGTTTGGAATTTATTTGACGGTGAGGATGGGAAAGGAAGCTATGATAATTGACTGGTATCGCATAAAGGAAATTATGCCACAAAGGATTAAAACATGGCTTGGAATTCCAGAGGAGGAAGAAATTTTAACCGATAGATATGCGAGATAAAATTAAAATAATTGACATTCACATCTCAAAGGAATTTATCAAAACGGTCGTCTTCGGGCTTGTAGCTTTTATTTTGATCTTCATCCTCGTCGATTTGATGGAAAATCTTGATGATTTTATCGATCAAAAAGTTTCACTCACAATAATTTTAAAATACTACATTTACTTTTTGCCTGAGATCATAAGATTGACCCTACCGGTTGCCGTTTTGCTATCGTGTCTTTTTATAACCGGGAGGATGTCAAACCTGAATGAATTGACTGCACTTAAGGTTTCTGGAATGAGCTTGTATAGATTTATGGTGCCATTCCTTATCATTTCACTTATGTTAAGTCTTTCATCCATTTATTTTAATGGATGGGTTGTGCCGAAGACGAACAAAAAGAAGTTAAACCTTGAGCGAGTTTATATGAGAAAACATCTTGAATCATGGGGGAAGTATAACATTTACATTCAGGATACTTACACAAGGTTATTATCAATTGGGTATTTTGACGATGAACTCAACACAGCCCATAGGGTCGACATTCAAGATTTTGATTCAAGCGATGTGACAAAAGTTATCGCAAGATATACAGCGCCATCAATGAAGTGGGACAGCTTAAGTGGAAATTGGTTGCTTATTAATTGCATCTATCGTAAATTTGGCTTGAATGGAGAAATTATTGAAAAAAGGGACACATTTAACATTGGAAAGTTAAACTTTAAACCGATGGACATAAAGCGTAAGCAGATGAAACCAGATGAAATGAATCTTGATGAAATGAAAGAATTTATCCGTGATCAAATACGTAGCGGGAACGACCCATCAAGATGGTTAACTGATTATCATGCAAAAATATCTTTTACATTTTCAAATTTTATAGTTGTCCTGTTTGGGGTTGCTCTTGCATCTCAAAAGAAAAGAGCTGGGCTGGCGATGGAGTTTGGTTTAAGTTTGCTTATTGCTTTTCTATATTTCATTTTTATGAAAATAAGCACGTCATTCGGATATGCAGGAATTTTGCACCCATTTATTTCTGCGTGGCTTGCAAACATTGCTTTTTTAATCGGTGGAATAATTGTGATTTTAAAAGTTAGAAAATAAAAAGGGTATCAAAAATGGGACAACAACAATTACTGCTCATCGTTCTTGGTATGCTTATAGTAACGATAGCGGTTGCAGTTGCAATAAATATTTTCATTTCAAGGTCTGGGGCAATCGCGGAGCAATATCTAACCGACACAATCAATGATTGTGTTAGAATTGGTCAAAAAGCGCAAGCATGGGCTCGGAAACCAGCGGAATTTGGAGGTGGTGGTTGGTCATTTCAAAATTTCAATCTTTCTCACATTAGCTTTCCCGAATCAACAAACTATGCTAAATATCAAGTTGCTATAAAAACCAACGACAGCTTGATCGTAATTGGAAAAACTATAACAGGGCAAATCGTTGAAGTTTCAGTGACGTTCCACGAGATAAGCAACCCAAGGGTTACGAGATAAACTAAAAATCTCGAGACTGGTAAATTATCTTGCCACCAAGAACGGTCATTAAAACTTTGACATCCTTTATCTTTTCAGCGGGGATATTAAATATATCTTCGGATAAAACAACGAAATCAGCCAATTTCCCAGGGGTTATACTTCCCTTTTCATTTTCAGCAAATTCAGCATATGCATTATTTATTGTGTAACACTCAACTGCTTCCTCAACTGAAATTTTTTGTTCTGGGAACCATCCTTCCGGATGTTTGCCATCAAGAGTTTGCCTTGCGACAGCTGCGTAAATTCCAAGTATGGGGCTAAGCGGTGCGACATTCCAATCGCTCCCAAAACATAGTTTAACTCCATTATCAAGAAAAGTCCTAAACGCATAACTTGTCCTGCATCTTTCCTTCCCTATTCTTTTCTCAGCCCATCTCCCATCATCAATCGCATGATAAGGTTGCATAGAAGCGATGACATTTAAATGTCTAAATCTTGCGAAGTCTTTTGGATGTATATGTTGAGCATGCTCAATTCTAAACCTTCTGTCCCAAGTTGGATTTTGTTTAATAACTTTTTCAAAAATAGAAAGAACTAAACTATTTGCACTGTCTCCAATTGCATGAATTGAAAGTTGAAGTTTTGCCTTATCAGCTTCAATTGCCCATTTTTCAAGTCTTCCGTCGATAACGATGTCAGTTGCAAGTCCTTTGGTATTTGGGTTTTCATCGTATGGGTCAAAGAAAAGCGCCGTCATTGAACCAAGCGAGCCATCTGCAAATGCTTTCAAAGACCCAATTCTTATAAAATCATTTCCAAATGGCACTTGTATCCCAAGCTTGGCAAGGTCTTCCCATTGCGATATTGGAAGGCGAAGGAAAACTCTTATCGTCAGTTCACCCCTTTTATAAAGTTCTTGATATGCTTTGAAATCCTCAACCGTCCCAATATCATGAATGCTTGTAAGCCCAAACCTTTTCGCCTCCTCAAGGGCAAGTTTAATTGCGTTGATTCTATCCTCAAAGGATGGTTCTGGGATAACCTTATAAACAAGCGTCATCGCCTCATCTTTCAAAATCCCAGTTGGCTCGCCGTTCTCATCTCGAACTATCAAACCACCAGGTGGATCTGGAGTTTCAGATGTGATTCCAGCAAGTTTCAAAGCCAAGCTGTTTGCAAGTCCCATATGTCCATCGTATCGGGTTACAAAAACTGGCACGTTTTGAGTGTATTTATCTATCCATTCTTTTCTTGGCAATTCCCCACCCCATAATTCATGATCCCAATCCCCTCCAGTAATCCATTTACCGGGATTTTTCTCGGCATATTCTTTAATTCTCAAAGCGAACTCTTCAGGCGTTTTAGCATTCCTTAAGTCAACGCTCATAAGTTGAAAACCACCACTTACAAAATGTGTATGATCGTCAATAAATCCTGGTAACATAAGTTTTTTCTTCAAATCGATAACTTTGGTATTCTTGTCGGCGTATTTTTTAATCTCAGAATTTGAGCCAACCGCAATTACTTTATCCCCGAGGACAGCAACCGCTTGAGCAACGGGTTTTGATTTGTCAACGGTCCAAATTTTCCCATTGATGAAAATTATATCAGCTTTCGGCATTTGTGCGATGAGAATTTGTTGAAAAAATAAAAATGTTAATAGTTTAATCAGCATTTTCACTATAAGTATTTTATTAGAAATTTGCTTTGAATTTTTTCTAAAATCACCCGTGCAATATCGAAACTCGCAGTGCGAGATCGAGATAATTCAAAATCAGGTTTAATTGGCAAATCCAAAGATATGAAAAAATCTGAAGTTTCATTAGCAAATTCTTTAACATCCCTAACACTAACAACTAAAGCGTCACCCTTATCTTCGATTTTATCGCCTAAAAGCTCAAAATCACCATATACAAGCCCTAATTCTGATATCAAAAAAATTGTAGCCTCATCCCACAGAACTTTACCTCCACCGAGCTTATTAACTAATCTTATATCTCCACCAGAAGTAAAATTTGTTTTAATTGAAAATTTTACACCATCAATTACTAGGTCACTCCTTTTATCTATTAAACCAATATGCTGAGCCTCAAATCCAAGAGCCTTTAATAAAGCAACAAAGATATGCTCTACTGCACCCCCAACAATAAATCTATTTTCATACACAGCAGTATTATACTCCCCAAGCAATAATGAGATGGCAGAAACAAATTCATCAACAATTTTTTTGTTTTGCTCGCTTTCAAACTTTGTTTTAAAACTTCTAAAAATACTTCTCGCATTATCTAAATTACTCATTTCGAATTGAAAAGATTTATTTCCATATTTTTCAGCCTTTCCCGTGCAAATTCATAATACTCAGGCACAATCTCAAAACCAAGAAAATGCCTTGACAAAGCTTTTGCTACCACCACAACTTGACCAGAACCTAAAAACGGGTCAAAAACCAAATCTCCCTCGTCAGAAGCATAAAGTATGATTTTTCTCACCAAAGCTGTCGGCAACTTTGTTGGTGTTTTTATTTTTCCAGTCCAATATTCCCTATTTATTATCCAGACATCCTCTGGATAGTGTTCAATTTTATTAAACTTATATTTGCTTTCATCTTTAACGACAAAAAGGATATGATAATGGCTTGTAACAAACTTCTTTTGTGTAAAAACACCAAACTGATATTTCCAAATTATGTGGTTGATAGTTATGAAACCAAAATTATCAATTGCATTCAAAATATCTTTTAAATTTGTCCAGCCTGAAAAAACGAACATAGAACCAGTTGGTTTAAGGATTCTAAAAGCTTGGGTCATCCAGTCAAACGAAAAATCATAATATTTTTCCTTCGGTATCTCATTATATCCTTCAAGAACTCTTTCTGGGGTCCTGTTGTAATTATTTCTTTTGGCTTTGAAATCGATAGCAAACGGTGGATCAGTTATAATTAAATCAATGGTTT
>CALJEK010000024.1 GCA_938074445.1 Candidatus Kryptoniota bacterium
GCATCCCCGTTGTGTTTTTCAATTTATTTTGAGGAGGTGATTCAAATTGCCTGATTATCGCTTTGAGGGAGTGACGCTAACGGGGCGACCTGTTCAGGGGATTGTCTCCGCTGATAGCCTTGCCGAGGCAAAGAAAAAGATTAAAGCTTTAGCTGAACAGAGGAAGATTAAGATAACGAAAATTCAAAAGCGCAGGACCTTTATTTATAAGGTTCAGCGTGATTCCGAGAAACCGATAACTGGTGAGCAAAAGGCGTTTACGAAAGAAGAGGTAAAGCAGGCGCTTGAAAAGCTCGGTTATAAAGTTGTAAACATACAACCTAAGGTTTTAGATTTTAAATTTAAACCGCCGGATTCTGAAATTGTTACTTTCGTTCGTGTGAGCGCGGATTTATTGCGCGAAAAACTTCCCTATAATGAGGTTTTACAATTGTTGATAAACGATGTTCAACATCCGACTTTGAGAGAAGCATTACGAGAGATAAACAATGATTTGCGTCAGGGTAAAGATAGCGAAGAGGCGTTTTTAAAGCAGGAGAAGGCTCTTGGTAAATTTACAGCTAGGATGCTTGGGCTTGCATCTAAGAGCGGGAATATGGCTGATATCTATGAGAGCACAGCTAAATTTCTTGAAAGGAACGCCGAATTTAAGAAAAATCTTAAAAGCGCTTTGATAATGCCCGTTTTTACATTAATCGTTTTATTTATCGCTGTTGTATTTTATGTTGCTTATATTTTCCCTGAGACTGCTGAGCTTTTTCTAAAGCTTGGGGCTGAGTTACCACCGATGACAGCAGCGACTTTGAAGTTAAGTAATTTCTTGATTGACAATATGAGTTTTATATTTCTTGGTTCGGCTTTAATTTTGCTTGCTTTTATTTACTTTATTAGAACTCCAAAGGGTCAATTTTTACGCGACAAATATATTATAAAACTTCCTGTGCTTGGACCTTTGATTCACAAGACAACCATTGAAATTTTCTGCAGAGTTTTTTATGCTTTGTATACAGGTTCGGGGGAAAATATCGATGCGATTCGCTTGGCAGCTGAAGCGTGTGGAAATAAGTATATGGAACATCAGATAAAAACAATAGCAATTCCGATGATGTTAAGTCAAGGTAAGGGGCTTACAGAAGCGTTTGAAGCAACGGGGGTTTTCACAAAAACAGCGCTTGCAAGATTCCACTCTGGAGCTGAAACCGGAACAGTTAAGCAAACAGCACTTCAAATTGCAAATTATTACGAGAAAGAGACAGTTTATAAACTTAAAAACGCCGTTGATTTTATTCAACTTATGATCGCAATGGTCATAATGATTGTGATGACGCTTCTTACGCTTGTATCATCTGAGACGGCGATGGTCAAGCCAAAAACGCCATTCGCTGTTTTACTTCCATTTCAAATTTTTTAAAAATTTTCGAGGTGATGCGAAATGACAGTTGGAGTGGATATTACGGATAAATTAGGATATACGCTTTTAAAAAAGGGCGTGGTAGATTATGAAACGCTTGACAGAGCTCTAAAGATTAAGGAACAGGAGGATTCCAAAACAAGGCGAAGTTTAGCGCAAATACTTGTATCTGATTTCGGAGTTGATCATGATAGCGTATTTAAAGAAGTTGCAAATCTCTATGGCTTCAGGGAAATTTATCTCGCAGATGAGAACATTGATAAAAATAGAATTGATTTTATAAAGAAACTTGTTGAACCTCTTCCCCAAGCGCTCAAGGAACAGATGAGAACGGAAAAAATCCTGCCCCTAAAATATGATGAACAAAGACCCGACAAACTCATTTTAATTTCAGCTGACCCCACAAGTAGAGCTATCCCCTTGATCGCAAGAGCACTTGGGGCGAAGAGATATGAGGTATGTTATGTAAGGTTGAAGGATATCCAAAACCTTTTTGACAAAGTCTTTCCACCTGAGAATGAATTTTTGAAGGTCCTTGAGGAATCAAAAATTGAAATAACCGAAGAAGAACTCGAAGAAGAAACACTTGATGAAGCTGCGCTTGAGGCGGAGATAAACAAGAGTATGTTAGTTAATCTTGTTGAGGGAATGTTGGTTGAGGCGGTGAGAAAGGGAGCAAGCGATATTCATATAATTCCTAAAGATTCAAGAACAACTGAAATTCACTTTAGAATAGATGGAAAGCTCAGACTTTGGCACGTTCAAGATGGTATAAGACCCGAAGCGATCGCAGCGGTTGTGAAAGATAGGTCGAAAAATGTTGACAGATTTGAGCGAGAGATGGCACAAGATGGATTTATCCAGAGAAAAGTCGATGGGCATATGATAAGATACAGGGTTTCAATTCTTCCGATAGTTGGGAAAGAGTTTCAATATAAATTTGAGAGCATTGTTATTCGAGTTCTTGATGATAGAAAAGTTATAACTGATCTTGATAAACTTGGTTTTCAAGGTAAGGCGAAGGAATTTTTCATCAAAGCGATTTCAAAACCACAAGGGATGGTTATCGTCACAGGTCCCACGGGAAGCGGTAAATCAACAACATTGATGGCTGCTTTGCATTATATCATAAAGCCAGAGATAAATGTTTTAACGGTTGAGGACCCAGTTGAGTATATAATTCCTGGAGCGAGGCAGTTGAAGATTGGTCCAAAGATGAACTTTGAACAAGCTTTGAGAGCAATCCTACGTCACGATCCGGATGTTGTTATGGTTGGTGAGATAAGGGATAAGGAAACAGCAGAGATAGCAATTAAACTTGCAAATACCGGGCACTTAACATTTTCAACTCTGCATACAAATGATGCCCCGAGCGCTATATCAAGACTATATAAAATGGGGATTGAGACATTTCTTATTGCATATGCAATAAACATTATAATCGCACAGAGATTGATACGAAAATTGTGCGATAACTGCAAACGTCCAATAGAGGACCTTGACCCAGCAGTTCCACTAAGTTTAGGGTTTACAGAGGAAGAAATTAAAAATACAGTTTTCTACGAGGCTGTTGGATGTGATAAGTGCCATGGTGGATATAAGGGAAGGATTGCCATACACGAGGCACTTTACTTCACAAGAGAAATCCGCAGATTGATTTTTAAGACAGGAAAGGATATTGATGAAGAAGCAATAAGGGAACAAGCTATAAAGGATGGCATGCTGACTTTAAGAGCAGCTGGAAGAGAAAGGATAAAACAGGGACTTACAACATTGGAAGAAGTTGCGCATGCCACAACCGAAGATTAATAAAGCGGGAAAAGTTTTATGACAACCGGACAAACACTAATAACTATTTTAGCGCTGGCGCTTCTGTCGCTTGCTGTCTTAAATATAAATCGCGGTCTCTCGAGTCATGATATTTCACTTGCTCAAAATCGATACAGACTCGAAGCATTATCAATCGCAACATCATATATTGAGCAAGCAACGCAGTATTATTTTGACGAAGCTGTCGCCGATACAAATAATACTGCTAAGACTGATCCAAATACCTTTTCCTCAACCCTTGGGCTTGATCCAGATGATTCAACAATGTTTGGGACTATTGAAATTGATGATTTTGATGATTATAACAGTATAACCAAAATTGACACTGGGAAAAGCGGTGTGATATATAGGGTAAGTTTTAAAGTTGAATATGTTAATCTCTCGGGGGATAAAGTTGTTCCAGTTTCAAATAAGACATTTCATAAAAGGATGACGGTGTTTGTGACAGATACGTATGACCCACCGCTAATTTATAGAGAAACAGCACTCGGCAAAGTTAGAGATACAATTAAAATTAGTTTTGTTTATAGTTACTGGTTTTATAACTAAATTTTAATCAGCCTTATGGGCTCGATTCTTGATTACATAATGGCAACGATTATAGGTGGAGCCATTTTACTTATTACGATAACTGTCACTGATACAGGTACTCGTGAATTTCTTAATTATAATTCAGACGCCATCACACAGATAAATCTTGCAAATATGTCTGGAACGATCGAGTATGATTTGAGAAAAATGGGATATGGGATTCCGGAAGGTTCTCAAGTCATTTTTAAGGCTGAGCCGAACCATATTAAGTTTATAGCACATTTAAATCGTGAATTTGATTATTTTGGTCATACGATACCGCATAGAGATAATATACCTGATACTATTGAATACATTGTATCGCTTGCAGAGACCATCGATTATGGAGATACTGTTTTGAGAACTTATAAAATTACAAGGATACTAAAAATTACGGGAGAAGGTAATCGAGCAACAGATATAGGTAGAATAGGGAATCATAGAGTTTTTAGATATCTTGACCAAATAGGGAATCCGGTTGATCCCGGTACAGAATTAATTGCCACAAAGATGGTTGAAGTAACTCTCACGATGTTTAATCCGAGGGTTGTTTTATCCCCTGAACTTGTTAGGAAAGAGGTTTCAAGCATTCAAGATAGGGAGTTTAGAAAAATGGAATTGAGGCGTTTATTGAGAACCTCTTTCTGGAGGCAAACGCGATTGGTGTCAAAAAATTTAAGAAGATAGGGGGAGGTTAAGATGTTTGGCAAAACATCTTTATTGATATTAATAGGTTTTATTTCAGTATTTTCGATTTATCAGCTTCGCTTGACTCGGGCTGTGATTTCAGCGACAGATAGTTTCAATTATTACTATTCAAAGACGCTTGTTCATGAAACAGCGGTAAGCGCAATGAATATTGGAGTAAATAAGGTTTGGAAGGATACTTTAACGAATGCAACTTTTAATATTGTTATGAATAATTGCACTGCGGTTGTTCGCGTGCACCCAGTTGTTCCGGATTCGCTTGTAAGGTTAAGTGTTAAAGCGTGGGGTTATGCTTTTGTTGACACTTATTATGCCAAATATAAAAAACCTTACAAAATAGAGGACTCTGCTTTTGCTTACTTTATTTATTCAAACAGACCTGTTACACCTGCTTCAAAATATTTTTGGTTTACTGGAACTGAATTTTACAATGGTGCACCAGTTTACTGGATAAGTGGTGATACTGTTTGGGGTCCTGTTCATACGAATGGGACTTTGCATACATATGGTTCCCCCGTGTTTTATGACAAAGTTACCGCTTACGCCGGAATTCGGCCGCAACCAACCTCAAATCAAAACAAAGCGAAATTTTACGGTGGATGGGAAGTTGGGATACGCGCTGAAATACCCGTTGATATGACAAGAACTAAAACAGCAGCGATAAATGGTGGCGGTGTTTTTAATCAGCCGATTTATCTTAGATTTTTATCTAATGGTAAAGTTATAAAGAGAAATATAGTTGGGTGGACAGCTGAGTGGATAGGTACTGGAAGTTATCGTAGGCAGAGATTAGTTCCACAGTTGTCACCTCCAGATACAGTAGCCAATGTTTCGCAGTTAAGTTCAACTGGTGTCATTTGGGTTAAAGGTGAGGTTGTCGTTGAAGGGACATTAAACGGTCAACTTACCATCCTTGCTGATGGAAACATAAGAATTTGGGATGATTTAAAATACGCTGATGATCCAAATGTAAATCCAAACTCTAATGATTTTCTTGGGCTTGTTTCTTATAGAAATGTTATCGTAGCTGATAGCGACCCAAATCAAAATGATGTAGTTATTCAAGCAGCTATTATGGCTTACGATGGGGGAGCAAATGATAAAAGTTTTATCGCTGAAAACTGGGATAAAAGACCACCATCGGGCGCAATTTATTTAACGGGAAGTATAGTTCAAGAGGAAAGAGGTCCTGTGGGACACTTTGCGGGGGGTAGTGGTATAATTCAAAATGGGTTTAATAAAAGATATAAGTATGATCCTCGCTTTAGGGAAAAAGCACCTCCGTATTATCCTCTTGTAAGTTATCCGGATATAAAGCAGTTGAGATTGGTCTCGTGGTGGGAATAAACAAATGATAAAAAACAAAATTTAATTTATTTTATGCCTGTAAACCCGCAGTTGCTCCGCGAGGCAAAAGAGTTGCTGAGTTCACTTGCGAAAAAAATTCCTATTACGCTTTTTAGCGTTGAAAAGCAAATGTATATTGGAAATGAACTGATAAAGAAAATGCCCGAGGAGCAAAAACTTGTGTTGAGGAATTTAATCAATATGTTTCTGGTTAGGATGAGGGAAGTTGAAGCGTCGGATATAGATTTTGGGGGATGGGGCTCGAAAAAGATGATTTGGCTTAGAATTCACGGGGTAAAGAAACCAGTTCCAGAACTTGGAGTTTATGAATTAGACGAGTTTAACATTTTAATTCAAAGTTTGCTTATGGAGAGGCAGAGGGAATATCTTTATGAAAATAGGAACCTTGATTTCTCTTATACACTTAAAGACGAAGATGGGGTTATATACCGCTATCGCGCGGATGCTTATTTTGATTTAGATGACCTTGCTCTGAATATGAGAGCAATTAACACTCAGATAAGACCGTACGAGAGTTACGGCTTTCATCCAAATGTGACAAGAATATTAAGCTTACAGTACACGAAGGAAGGTTTAATTCTCGTCACGGGGATAACTGGATCTGGTAAAAGCACAACGCTTGATGCAATAGTTGATCTTAACAATAGAACAGTTGATGCCCATATAATTATAATTGCATCGCCCGTCGAGTATGTTCATGAGTCAAAGCGTTGTATAATTAGACATAGGGAAGTTGGCAGGGATACTATGTCTTTTAAGCAAGGAACTATAGAAGCATTGCGTCAGGACCCAGACATAATTATAATTGGTGAGATGAGAGACCCGGATACGATAATGGCTGCACTTGAGGTTGCTGACAGCGGGCATAAGGTCTTATCAACGCTTCACACGTCTTCAGCTGTTGAAAGCATTGATAGGATAATAGGTGAGGTTCCACCGATTGAGCAGGAAAGGGTGAGAAATAGGTTGGCGGATATTTTGAGATGCGTAATTTCACAAAAGCTTGTTCCAAGTTTAGATGGTAAAAGAGTTCTCGCTAAGGAGGTTATGGTTATGACCCCATCGATAAGGGCAGCGATAAAGAATAACAACACTGGTGAGATTTACCAGATGATATCAGAAGGTGCTGAATATGGTATGATTACGATGGAGCAGGATTTGAGGCGACTTTATCTTGAGAGGAAAATTTCTCTTGAAACGGCAATAAATTACGCAAATAATAAACGAAGGATGCAGCAGCTTTTGCAAGCAGCTTAAAAATTAACTTTAAATTAAAATGGCAAAAAACAGAAAGTTTTCAGGAAAGCTTGCTGTTGGGATTTTTGTCGATGGTTTATCCTTGCAAGTTGCCTGCCTTGCGAAATCGGGGAAAAAGATAAGATTTGTTGATGCGCAAATAGTTAAACTTGCCACAAAATTAGAAGCTACAACAGCCGGAGCGCAGATAGTCGAACCAATTGAGCCAAGGTCTATCTCTGAATTAACTCCGATAGATATAACGTCGGAAGCATCAACCCCGGATTTGCTTTTAACTGAGACAGGAAGAGGTGCTCAGGATAACGCGTCAATTCTAATTGGGGTTATGGGGAAATATCCAAAACGAAAATATAAACTTGCTATTTCAGTTCCTGAGCCGTATATCTACTATGCAACTTTTGAATCAAATTGGGGATTGAAGAAAGATAAACTTAAAGCGAAGATAATTGAGGAAATATCAAAAGGAAGATCTGGTGAGCCTTTTAAACCCGATGCGATAAATTATATAGAATTTCCAGATGGCTCTGTACTTGCAATTGTTCGAGACTTGAGGATTGTTTTGCTTGATATACTAGATAGTGTTAAGAAATCAATCGGCGGGAGAATTCCAAAAATCTCATTTATTGAAACCCCAGAGATATCCCTTGTAAATCTTGTGAAGTTAAATTACAAGTTTCCACCAAATTCAATCACTGTTATAGTTTATGTTGGTCATGAGTTCAGCAGATTAATTTTTATGAAGGGGAATGACCTTTATCATATATCTCCTCTTATTGGTGAAGGGGTTGATTCATATAACATCGCAAACACGATTTACAGTAGGTTGATACTTGAGCAGGATAATCTTGGTTTACCGTTGATAAACAATATAATTCTTGCCGGGGAAGCACAGACCTCCGGTGTTAAGGAGGTTCTTGAGCAAATGTTCCCTGAGGATGTTAAGATTGAATATATGAAATTGCCGAATTTATCTCCGAACGGTGCAGACCCCTTGCTTTTGGAAAATTTGCCCAGAGTTGCGGTTGCGATTGGTTCGGCTTGGAGAACGCTTAATATTGAGAATAAGGAACTTTACGCAATTGATTTAACTCCGTTTGAGATTAGAGAGGGGCAAAAGGTTTTTAAGCTTGGTCTTCTTGGATGGCTATTTTTACTTTTAATTCCAGTTTTAACTTTTCAAGTAACGACGAAAATAGCGCAACTTAATCGAACGCTTTTGGAAACCCAAACTGAACTTCAAAGGAAGAAATCAGAACTTGCAGAACTCCAAACATTGCAACAGCAAGTAGATTTTGCGAGGCAAAGGTTAGCTTATTATAAATCAACCTTTGGTGTTCTTGACTCAATGCGCGTGAATACTGATATATGGAGTAAGTTTTTACATAAGGTTGCAACAGAAGCTCAAAGGGTCGGGAGAATTTGGATTACTGATATAGGGGCGTCTGATCCGAAAACCATCACGATTAGGGGTTATTCGCTTTATAGAAATAGAATTCCAAGGTTTTCAAATGCTCTTGAAAATGCAACTTTGATGCAAGTTCAAGTGCAGGAAATAAGAGGGAGGACGGTTTATCAATTCGAAATACGGGCATCGATAGGACCTGAGCAAAGAAAAGAAATCAAAAAATAAAAGTTTGAGGTAAAAGTTGCCATATAAAACCAGAAATACACTTATACTCCTCACATTTCTTATCATTATCCTTGTGGTCGGAGCATATTTTATCTTTTATTCCTATCCGAAGAAGATAAATAAAGCAAGAGCTGAAATTCAAGATACCGAGCGTCAGATAAACGCCCTTGCTGGGCTACAGGTTGAACTTTATAATTTGCAAAAGCAGATCAAGGAAGAGCAGGAAAAGTTGGCGCAACTTGATAAGCAGATAGTTCCAGAGGTTACACCCGCTATGACTTATTCATATTTAAATTCGATTTTAAATTATGCTGGCTTTGTTAAATTTGATATGCTTTATATGGGCAGTAAGAAGGCGCAGAAGTATGCATATAACATTTACGATATAAAAGGTGAAGCGTCGTTTGAAAATATTTATAAATTCATCTGGTATCTTGAGCAAGGTCCTCAAATTTATAGGCTCGCACGGCTTGATCTTCGCGGTGTTGAAACAAGAGATGAAGAGACAAAAAGATTTAAAGTTGTGGTTCCATTTCAGATGGAGGTTCACGCACTTTATGCTGATGTTAAAGACTTGCCACCGATAAAAAGAACACTTGACGATGTAGTTATTGAGGAAGTTAAGAATCCTTTTATTCCATATGTTTATAGAGAATTACCACCTAATACAAGAGGTTTGCTTGAAGTTGAAAGAGCTGATTTGAAAGCAGTGATACCCGGAAAAGCGTTTATTGCTGACCATACTGGAAAGATTCATGTCCTAAAAGAGGGAGATGAAGTTTATCTTGGTTATGTGACAAAAATTGATATTGATAAAAATCAAGTTGAGTTTACGCTTAACAAAGCAGGTATAGTTGAGAAGTTTGTGTTGAAACTCAGATTTGAGCAACAAAAATAATAGAGAGGTGATATGAGATCAAGGCTTTTCGTTTTTTTACTTCTTTTTGAATTTTTAACAGGTTTAGCTCTTTCACAAATTGTAGGTCGTCCCCGGGAGTTGAGAAGAGCTTATGTTGCTCCAGAAGAGATAGTTTCGATGTCGAGGACGATGCCGTTTAATCAGGCTCTTCAAATTTTTAACGACATAAGTAAAAAGTTCCTCGGTAAAGTTATAATTGACCCAGAGGCAAGAACAATTCAGATTGGGGTTGACATTGATAGGATGCATTGGCTTGATGCTTTTGAATTGATTTTAAGGGTGAATAAGCTTTGGTATGAAGAGTATGCTGATTATATAAAAATTGTTCCGCTTTCTGAGGTGATGGGACCGCCGACTCCAACCGCCCCGACGGAAGAGGAAAAAGCAAAAGTTCAATTTGAAACACGCGAAGTTATGATTTCAGCTGTGTTTTTCGAAGCTGATGCAGCAAAGTTGAAGCAATATGGCTTTAGTTGGGATTTCTTCCGAGGAAAAGATGTAAATATTGGCGTGACTATGTCAGCGGGTGAGGGTAAAACGGGTTTATTTACAATTGATGTTAAACCAGATCTTGACTTTGGAAGCTTGGTGGCTATTTTTAAAGCGCTTGAGTCACAGCAAATAGGTGAAGTTGTTGCAAATCCCAGAATTGTAGTAAGATCGGGAGAACAGGGTCAAATTCAGGTTGGGAGTGATGTTTCAACCACTGTGAGGGATTTTGCTGGGAATGCAATCACCCAATTTATATCAACTGGTTCTATAATTAGGGTTAAACCTGAGGTTATAAAGTTTGACACAATCTATTTTATTTCACTTGAACTTAACATTGAAAGGAGCAATGTGGCGGGTGTAGCTCCGCAGATAACTATAAATAAATCATCAGCCCAAACTAAAATTCTACTCCTTGACGGAGAGGAAACTATAATCGGAGGTCTTTACATAAACGAGGAAAGAACGGCTCGGGAAGGAGTTCCGCTTCTAAAAGATTTGCCTTGGTGGTTTTTTGGTTTAAGATATTTGTTTGGGTTTGATGTTAAAACTGTGGCGAAAAAGGAATTGATAATACTTTTGAAAGCCGAGATTCTACCAAGCCTTGCCGAAAGAGCAAAAGAGATGAGTTTAAGAGTTGGGGAAATCCCAACTTTAAGAGAAAACAGAGAGAGGTTTTTAAAAGCCCTTGAAAACTATAAGAAACAATTAAAAAAATAAATTTTGGTTTTCAATGCTGAAGAAAGTTTTTATTTCTTTTGCTTTGCTTACGCTAATTATGCTTGGTTGCAAAAAAGCAGTGGAGCCAGAAGCAGAGAAACAACAAAAAATTGTCACATTAAAAGGGAAAGTAGTTGAATCAACAACAAATGCCCCTTTGCCAAATGCAGTTATTCGAGTTCTTGGTGTAACGCCAACATTGATAACTTATACCGATTCGTTGGGTAGGTATGAGCTTAAATTTGAAATTGAAAGTGAGGTAGAAGTCCAATTGGTGGCACTTAAAGAGGGCTATGCTCCTGATACGATCAAGGTTTTGGCTATTCCAGGGCAGGTTGTTGAAGTTCCGATTTTTATGTTGCAACGCGTTGTATCTGAGGTGCCAACAAGTGGCGAACCAGCGAGTATAGTTCTTATATCTCAAAGTTCAAAAAATATAGGTGTTAAGGGGAGTGGCTCCATCGAGTCCGCACAAATAGTTTTTGAAGTACAAGATTCAAGCGGTAAACCAATTGATTTGGCGCATTCGGTTGAGGTTAATTTTAGGATTGGTTCGGGTCCGGGAGGTGGTGAATTTGTATATCCGCCAAAGGCAAGAACGGATAGTAAGGGTAGAGTAATTGTTAATGTCGTAAGTGGAACTAAAGCTGGCGTTGTTCAAATTGTGGCTGAATCTTTTGTTGGGGCGAAAACTATAAGGTCGCTTCCTGTAGTAATTGTAATTCATGGCGGACTGCCTGATTCAGCACACTTTAGCATCGCGCCTGAAAAATTAAACTTTCCGGGGTATAATATCTTTGGTCTTACAAATAGAATAACAGCATATGTTGGAGATAAATATGGGAATCCAGTAAAGCCCGGTACAGCTGTCTATTTTACAACAACAGGTGGGATAATTGAGGGTTCGGTTTTAACCAACGATAAAGGTCAAGGAAGTGTTAATTTGATCTCTGCTGAACCCAGACCTGTTCATCCAATACTTGGTCCTGGTTATGCGGTTGTGACGGCAACGACAGCTGATGAGAATCAAAACACTATAAAAGCTGAAACAATTGTCCTTTTCTCAGGGATACCGCAAATCTCGATTGAACCGACGACTTTTGATATTCCTAACTTGGGCTCGCAAGTTTTCAATTATACTGTGAGTGATCAAAACGGAAATCCACTTGCTGGTGGAACTACAATTACAGTTTCAATCGATGGCAAAGATATAAGGGCGTTGGGGGACCTTAATATAACTTTGCCGGATACAAGGGATAGAAGCTGGACAAGATTTTCGTTTGCAATTCAAGATACGACATCTGATGTGACAGAAAGACCTGTCCTAATTCGTGTTTCTACAACCGGTCCAAATGGTTCCGCAACCATAAGTATTTCTGGAAAGGTTAGATAAAATAAATAAAAATGGAGGCGAACTTAAAATGGCGGAGAAATCAAAGATCCTTGTTGTTGATGATGAGGAGGCATTGAGATATCTACTAAGCAGTGAACTTGCGGCGGAAGGTTATGATGTTGAAACTGCTGGGGATGGAGATGAAGCAATTGAGTCAATAAAACAGAAAGATTATGATGTAGTTTTGCTCGATATCAAGATGCCACGAGTTGATGGTTTTGAGGTATTAAAGTTTATAAAACAGAATAAGCCGGAGATTAAAGTTATAATGCTTACTGCCTATGCGGATGTGAAAAATGCCATCGAGGCACTAAAACTCGGGGCTTCGGACTTTGTAAGCAAACCTTATGATCTTGAAGATATCTTAACATCCATTAATCGAGCTCTTGGGAAATAACTGTGGGAATTAAATTGGACTCCAAATAAGTTGAGCCGATCTCATTCCGGGCAAAAGCGCCCAAGTGAGGTCGGTTTTTTGTTTAAAAATCAAATTTCCAGTAATTGAAGTGTTCTCAGAAAAGTTGATCCAAAAGTTAAAATCAGCTAAATCGGTTGTTGCTTTAACGGGCGCCGGAGTCTCTGCTGAAAGCGGAGTGCCAACTTTTAGGGGTCAAGAGGGTTTATGGAAAAAATTTAAACCTGAGGAACTCGCAACTTTTGACGCATTCATTCGCAACCCCGAACTTGTTTGGGAATGGTATAATTACAGAAGAAAATTAATTCAAGAAGTTAAACCTAATCCCGGACATTATGCACTTGTTGAACTTGAAAATTTGATACCAAACTTTACCTTGATCACGCAGAATGTTGATAACCTCCATCGAAGAGCTGGAAGTAAAAATATAATTGAGATTCACGGAAATATCGAAAAAAATTATTGCATCAAGTGTGGGAAAAGATACGATGATGTAAATCTTGCGCTTGAAATGAAAATTCCAAAGTGCGAATGCGGTGGGTTAATAAGACCAGATGTTGTGTGGTTTGGAGAAATGTTGCCAGTGGAGGCGTGGGAAAAAGCTGAAGAAGCATCCTCAACCTGTGAAGTTTTTTTCTCAATCGGCACATCTGGAGTTGTCTATCCCGCTGCATCGCTTCCACAAATTGCAAAAAGAAACGGGGCTTATACCGTTGAAATTAACACAGAGAGAACTGAACTCTCATGGTTTATGGATGAGGTTGTAATTGGTAAATCTGGCGAAGTTTTGCCAGAGCTTGTCAAAAGATTAAAAGAGGCGTTGAAATAGTAACCCTTTTAAATTTTTTCTTTTTCTGTGAAGAAGATTTTGAATTGTCAAAGACGTTAACTTTTTTTAAATTCTAACACGATAGGCATCTAAAAACAAAATCCGAAGGATATGAAAGCTTTAATAGCAAGCGGTGGAAGGGGAACAAGATTAAGACCTCTTACCCATACTCAAAACAAGCATTTAATTCCAATCGCAAATAAACCGATGCTTCATTATGCAATTGAAACAATAGTTGAAGCTGGGATAAAAGAAATTGGCATAGTTCATAATTCGGATAGCGATGAAGTCCCCAAGGCAATCGGTGATGGAAGCAAATGGGGGGTTAAAATAACTTACATTCCACAGGAAGCTCCGCTTGGACTTGCTCATGTGGTCAAAATAGCTGAAGATTTTATCGGCTCGGATAAATTTGTGTTTTATCTCGGTGATAATATGTTTGTTGGTGGGATAAAAAAATTTGTGGAAGAGTTTGAAAAAAATAACTACAATTGTTTTCTCACGCTTGCGAAGGTAAAGGACCCAGAAAGATTTGGGGTGCCGGAAATCGTGGACGGCAAAATAGTAAGGATTGAGGAGAAGCCAAAAGTTCCAAAAAGTAATTATGCTGTTGCTGGAATTTATTTTTACGATAGTTCAATTTTTGAAGCCGTTAAAAACATAAAACCAAGCTGGCGCGGTGAACTTGAGATCTCGGATGCACATACTTATTTGATAGAAAAAGGTTATAAGGTTGGTTTCGCTGAGATAACGGGATGGTGGAAAGATACAGGAAAGCCTGAGGACTTGCTTGAGGCAAATCGTCTTGTTCTTGATTCCCTTCAGGCAAGAATTGATGATGGAGTCGAAATTGACCAACACACAAAGATTGAGGGCAAAGTTATCCTTGAGAAAGGTGCGAAGATAAAAAACAGCATCATTCGTGGACCAGCGATAATTGGGAAAAATTGTGTAATAGAGGGAAGTTATGTCGGACCATATACCTCGATCGATGAAAACACTTTTGTTTTGAACAGCGAGATTGAATATAGCATAGTTATGAAGAACTGTAAAATTTTAAATGTTGGAATAAGAATCGAGAGCAGTTTACTTGGGAGCGATGTTGAAATAGTTGAAGCAACAGGCAAGCCAAGAGTTCACAAATTTATGCTCGGGGATCAATCAAGGGTTGAAATTGCATGGTAAAAATAAAAACACCGGAGGAAAAATGTATCAAAACATCTTGTTTGAAGTAGAAGATCACATAGCAATTGTCACAATTAACCGACCTGAAAAATTGAACGCACTTAACAATCAAACTATGAGTGAGCTGAGGGATGTTTTTATTAAAATTAAAAATGATGATGATATCTACGCTGTTATAATAACAGGGGCTGGAGAAAAAGCATTTGTAGCTGGGGCTGACATATCTGAGCTTAATAAGCTGGATGCTGTTTCGGGACGTGAATTTGCAGAAAGAGGGCAAGAAGTTTTTAATTTGATTGAAAATCTTGGGAAACCGGTAATCGCTGCTGTGAATGGATACGCTCTTGGTGGCGGGAGCGAACTCGCATGGGCATGTCATTTCAGGATAGCTTCCGAAAATGCCGTATTCGGTCAACCTGAAATTGACTTGGGAATAATACCAGGATATGGTGGAACCCAAAGGCTAACGCGACTTGTGGGGAAAACAAAGGCTATGGAACTTATTTTAACAGGGAGAAGATTCACAGCTAAGGAAGCCTATGAGATGGGAGCTATAAATAAAGTTGTTCCAGCATCTGAACTTTTAAAGGAAGCAAAGGAGCTCGCAAGGACACTTGCTTCGAAACCACAAATTGCAATCCGCATGGCAATTAAAGCAATTAATATGGCTTATGAAACAACTTTAAGTGATGGACTTCATCTCGAGGCAACACTGTTTGGGATATGCTGTGGGACTGAAGATTTTAAGGAGGGGACATCCGCCTTCCTTGAAAAAAGAAAACCAATGTTTAAGAATAAGTGAAAAAGTTCGATTTATCCGGCGAGTGGGAATTTAAAGCTTGCTCCGAAAATTTTATCCCCAATGATTTAAAAGCGAAACTCTTAGAATGGAACAAGGCTATCGTCCCTGGAACGATACATCTTGACCTTATTTCAAACGGTTTTATCCCTGATCCTTACTTTGAAATGAATGAATTTGAGGTGCAATGGGTTGATAAAATTGACTGGGTATATCGAAAAAAATTTACGCTTGATTTCAATCCGTCAAAATCCAAGTTTAACTCGGTTAAGCTTATTTTCGAGGGACTTGATACGATTGGAAATGTTAAGTTAAATGGTCAGTTTCTCGGTTCGTTTGATAATATGTTCATTCAATATTCATTTGAGGCGAAAGACATTTTAAAGTTCGGCGAGAATGAAATCGAGGTATATTTTAAATCCCCAACTCTTGCGGGCAAAGACCTTGAGTTAAAGTATGGGAAATTGCCGGTTGAACTTGCGTCGCATAGAGTATATTTAAGAAAAGCACAATATTCTTTTGGATGGGATTGGGCACCTGCGCTTACAACTTCAGGAATTTGGAAACCTGTTTATCTTGAATTTATCGAATTAGCAAGGATAAAAAATATCTGGTTCAGAACTATTTCAGTTTCAAATTCAAAAGCCTTGATCGCGGTTGAGATTGAGATCGAAAAATTAACCGATGAGGATATTGACCTTCAGATTGAGGTCTTTTTTGAGAGCGAGAAAGTCTATGAGCGAAGTTTTGTTCAGAAGGGGAACGACAAAGTCAGAGTTCATCGCTTCGAAATTAACTCACCAAGATTGTGGTTTCCAAATGGTTATGGCGAACCTTCACTTTATACAGCCAGAGTTAAACTGTTAAAAAATGAAACAATCCTTGATGAGGTCATAAAAAAATTTGGGATAAGGACAGTTCGATTGGTGCGGGAAACAGATGACGAAGGTGAAAGTTTTATTTTTGAAATAAACGGTGAAAAAATTTTTTGTAAAGGGGCAAATTGGATTCCCGCTGATTGTTTTTTGCCAAGGGTTAAAAATGAAGATTACGACGTTCTTCTCGGAATGGTTAAGAGTTCAAATTTGAATATGTTGAGGGTTTGGGGTGGGGGAATTTACGAGAGTGATTATTTTTATGAAAAATGTGACGAGTTCGGTATAATGATTTGGCAAGATTTTATGTTTGCATGCGCAGGTTATCCTGAGTATGATGATTTTATTCAAAATGTTAAAAACGAAGCAATTCAAATTGTAAAGAGGTTAAGGAATCATCCTTCAATTGTTATCTGGTGTGGGAATAATGAAAATGAATGGATCTGGGTGGACAAAACAAAAAAACATCCCGATGAAATGCCCGGGGCGATGATATTTAGCAATTTGTTAAAGCAAGTATGCCAAGAATATGATGGAACAAGACCATACTGGCGAAGTTCTCCATGGGGCAAGGCTCATCCAAATTCTGAAACAGATGGAAACCATCATCAATGGAGGATATGGAGTCATTGGGTTGATTATAAAGATTACGCGAATGTCAAAGCAAGGTTCATAACCGAGTTTGGTTTTCAAGCCCCGCCTCACCCAGAAACACTTAAAGAAGTTTTGAAACCTGAAAATAGAAATTTTAATTCCCTATCGATTCAACACCATAATAAACAGGAGGATGGAATACCACGACTTTTCAAGTTCTTGTCCGCGCATCATAAAGTTACATCTGATTTCGAAGATTTAATCTATAGGATGCAATTAAATCAAGCGGAAGCAATTAGGTTTGCGGTTGAGAACTGGCGAATTAGAAAATTTAAAACCGCTGGGGCTTTGTTCTGGCAGTGGAACGATTGTTGGAATGCGATAAGCTGGTCAGCAATTGATTATAGAAAAAGACCAAAAGCATTGTATTACTACGCTCGGAAATTTTTTAACCCAGTTGTTATCGTTATTAAAAAGTTTGATGACGAGATAAAAATTTTTATCGTAAATGATTATCTTTCTTCCGTTGAGGGGAATTTAATAGTAAGTACATTCACAACTCGTGGGGTGAAAAAGTTTGAGAAGAAAACTCCCGTGATTGTTGATAGAAATTCAACTGCGATTGTATTCGAGGAAAAGATTTCAAATTTAAATATCGCCAAAGTTGAGACTGACTATGTCAATGCAAAACTTGAGTCGAACGGCGAAATAATTGCCGATAATTCGTTCTTCTTGGTGGAACCTAAATTTTTGGAACTCAAGGAGCCAAGCTTTACATATAAAATTTCAAAGGTTGATGAAGCAAAATATATCTTGAGAATTAAGTCAAAAATCTTGGTCAAATCTGTCTTTATTTATTTTGAGGGGGTCGAGGCAAAGTTGAGCGATAACTTCTTTGATCTTCATCCGAATATCCCAGTCGAGGTGGAAATAAATTCAAATGAATCTTTACGTAAACTTATAAACTCGGTTAAAATAAAGACACTAACATAAAATCGGGGGCAAAACTTGCCCCCTTAAAGTTAATAAGCAAACGCAAAAGAGCTCGGTATTACACCAGCCTGAAACTTCTTTATAAATTTTCCACTCAAATCGTAGATATAAACTTCGCCCTTTTGGACGTAATCTTTGGCATCCGAGCAATATAATAGTTTATTCAAAGGGTCGAATCCAAGCGAATAAAAGTTCCCTTGAATGAAGTTTTCGTTTTTTTCCTTCGTTTTTAAATTTATTCTTACAATATCCCCATCTTTAATTGTATAAGCGAAGTCATCAACAATTAAAAGACGTGATGGATGCCCACCTATTAAAATTGAATCAACGACGGAATCAGAATTAACATCTATTGCAAATAGTTTTCCATCTGTATCATCGTTCGGATTTTGCCAATCACCATAGGAACCATAACACAAAACCCATAACCTTCCAAGTTGATCAACCGCAAATGCATCTGGACCATCACCAACATTTATCGTTTTCTTGACTTTATTCGTAGATGGATCAATCACAGAGACGGTTTTGCCAGAGCCAAATCCTGAATTCGCCACATAAATTTTGCCGTTGATAGAATAAATCCCAGTTGGGTTATTTCCAACTCTTATCGTGTCAACAAGAATTGAATATGTTGTTAAATCAATCACTGTCACCGCATTTCTATACAAATTCGTCACATAGCCTTTATTCCCAAGCAACGTAATTTTGTAAGGGCTTGCCTGTGGAAGAAGGACGGTGGCAAGCGATCTATGAGTTTTTGACTCTATCACCTCTATCTTATCGGAGTTATTGACAACTATATAAACCTTCGTCCCATCGCTGCTTAGCACTATGTCGTTTCCTGTGTCGCCGAGTTCCCTCTTGTTGACCAATGAGAATACATCTTCATAAACACGGTTTGAGTCGGGGATATAATAGCTTAAAGTCGAATTGTTTCTCCCGAAATTTCCCTCATTTAGAACATATACGCCCTTTAAGGTTGGTATCTCGCTTGTAATGTTTTCGCTCTTTTTGCAACCAATGAGAAGCAAAGAAATTGCAAAGAGTAAAGCAGAGATAAATTTAATTCTCCTCATTTTGTTTCTCATTTTTGTTTTTGTTGATTTTTTATGCCAAGTGAAAATTCAATTAAAAAACTTCTCAACGGCATTGGATACCCAACCATCGTTTCATAGTTTTCGTTAAATAGATTTTTAACGCTGAATTTTATCACCCCGTCAAAAATTCTGTTCACATAGGTTATTCCGCAGGTTAAATCAACGATAAAATAAGGTTGAAGCCATTTATCATTTGTCTCAGTTGTATATCTTAAACCGACATAATTTGTCTGAACTGAAAGGAAAAGTTTCTCAAATGACAATTCAACCCTAATACTGCCTGTTGATTTTGGTATGTAAATTAGATATTTATTTTGTGTTGCGTCGTCTTGAGTTCTTTTATTTTTTCGGATGCTTTTAGCGATTGAGAAATTTCCCGAGATAGTTAACTTATTAAACAAATTCAAGTCTGCGGAAACCTCAACGCCACTTGAATTAACTTGGTCTATATTTATCGGTTTCCAAATGTTTGGGCTTTCTGGGGACGGTAGCCAGACTATTCTATCTTTGATATCAACATTGAAAAATGAAATTTCAGCTTTTAATCCAAGTAAACTTTTTGCCTTTGGCTCAACAATTATCATAAGTCCGGCGTCATACCCTCTTGATTTTTCTGGTCTAAGATTTTTATTCCCACTTCCGGGCCAATAGAGGTCGTTGAAGGTTGGGGCTCTGAAGCTAGTGCCGTAGCTAAATTTTAGATTTAGAGATGGCTTATTTAAAATTTGGGAGTTTACCCCAAGTTTGTAAACAAAATTATTCCCGAAGTCGGAAAAATAATCATGCCTTAGCGTTGGGTAAATTTTTATCTCTGGAAGAAGCCGGGGATTGATTTTTTTCTCTCCACTTAAAAAGAGGGCGATGTTAAATCTTTTCGCTTTCCCAAACGAATTCCCTTCGGCTATTCCAAATGATGTTTCAACCCCCGAGGATAAGATAAGGGTTTGGTTTGGGGTGAAGACTAAATTTAAATTTGCGCCGTAAGATAAATTGTGAGAGTAACTATCAATGCCCGAACCAGCGATAAGCAGATCGTTATTTACATAGTGCAAATAGGAGTTTTTAAACATTAAGGTTCCCTTCAAAACAAGGGATGCCAGCGTTTTAGAAGTTGATATCAAAAAGTTGAAATCTTCATCAAATTGATTAGCGGTGCTTGATGGATCATATTTTGTGACCTGTGCAGGGATTCCACGATTTGATCTTAAGTAAAGCGTCGAAATCATAAAGTTATTGCCCGAGATGTTAAGATATAAATCCGAAATATTAAAGTGAGCATTTTTTCTTTTTAATGTCAGGTATTTGTCGAAAAGTTTATACTTGTATTCAAAACTTCCTGACCCATAGGTTCTTGAAAAGGAGCAGAAATAAAGAATGTTTTTCAGTGTTCCCGAAGCATTTGAGTTAAACTTTCGCAATCCAAATGAATCAAAAGCAAAATTAATTGTGCCAATCTTACCCTCATTTTCTTTTCGAGTAATTATGTTGACAACCCCGCCAACTGCATCAGCTCCATAAAGGGAGGATAAATTTGAATGAATTATTTCGATTCTTTCAATCACATGAATTGGAATCAAGCTTAAATCTAATATCCCATTTTGATAACTGGGGATTCGCATTCCGTTCAAAAGAAAAACAGTATGTTCGGAGCCAGTTCCGCGAAGTGAAATAGTTTTAAGCACGGCTGGGGTTCCCCCATAATCCCTGATGTAGATTGAAGTCGCATTTTTTAAAATATCAGTGAATGAAATTGAAGGGGTTTTTTTAATTGTTTCCAGATTTATTATCTCAACGAAATTAGAAATTTCGGCTGTGTTTGTTGGGTATCTTGTGGCTGTGACTGTAACTTCGTTAAACTTAATTATACGGTTTGAAAGTTGGATAAATATTAATGTATCTGAGAAAATTTTGAATGTTTTTTCGAATTGATTATACCCCAGATGCCTTGAGATGATTTTGACTTCTCCAGGTTTAATTTTGAAGCTGAAAAAGCCCAGTGAATCTGATGTCGTTATTTTAAAAGAGTTGCTTTGGATTAATTCAATTACAGAATTTTTAACAGGTTTATATTCTTCGTCAATTGTGTAGCCTTTTATGATAATTTCTTGGGCAAAAACTCTTGAAAAGAGTAGCGTTAATATCAGTATAGCTCTAAGCATTTATTCGCTTTGTTAAGTTTAAAACAAAAAACCCAACCAACTCCCAAGAATAACCTCGAGAGAAGGTTGGGCTGAGAAATTCAAAAACTTGTTTCTTTTTTGAATCCTCAACCTCCCCTCGGAGGTTTTGGATTCCCGTGGATTCTGGCAGGTCTCCTGGCTTTCCCGAAACTTCAGCTTGCCTTCCCATTCCCCATTGGGGAACAGTGGCTTTAGCGCTTTGTCAGCGCTTTGCTGAAGTTTTATTCCTTCGGGATCACAGTTGCGGGGCAGCGCCGGATTTTCACCGGACTTCCCTTTTAACCCCTTTGATAAGGGGACCAGAATCCCAATTTTAAAGAACAAGCGCGCCCGGCAGGACTCGAACCTGCAACCCACGGCTTAGAAGGCCGTTGCTCTATCCGTTGAGCTACGGGCGCGCAAAAATCTTGTCTAAATATAAAATTTTCGAGAAAATAAAGCAAATTTCTGAAAATAATTCAAAATGCCTCCCTTTTGAAGAGAATATACCTTTTGACAGTTATCAACTCCTTGAACCCTGATTCAACAAGAAACTGTCTTGTGAGTTCAAGCTCATATTGTCGGTCTTGCAAATCTCGAGCTGTTCGCTCCACTACAACAATTGGATTTTTTAATTTGCGAAGATAATCTTTTATAGTTTGACGTTCACCTCTTGGAATCTCCATCCACTTTATCGAGCCCGAAAGCTTACGATATGAGTAAAATGTCAACTGCGGATTCATTCCAGCGGTTGAATGTTTTGTGTAAAGGTAAAGAACTGTGTCAACTTTTGAATTATCAATAAAATTACAAATCTTCTCGGCACCGTCAACATATCTTCCGTAATCTATGAAGAATTCTGTCTTTAAAATTGAAAATAAGCCAACGGCAACAGCTGTTGCATAAACAAATTTCGCAAATTCCCAAACTTCAAGTTTCTTAAAAATTGACTTTACAACTAAAAAAATAACAGGCATAGAAAAGAAAAATAGGGTAGTGATAAGCACTGAATTTAAATTTGCATTAAGCTTTAGAACCTCCTTCACCGCGTTTCTTAATTCTTGGCTGGATGACCATACAAGCGAAATTATCAGAAGTGAGAGCGGAAATGTTCCTTCTTTTTTATCTATCGCTTCTTTTATGCAGATTGATGAAATTATAACCGCTGGGACAAATAAAGGGAGGACATAACTGGGTATCTTTGTTTTTGAGAGTGAGATGATAAAAAATTCGCTCCAGAACCAAGAGTGAATCAAAATCCGTCTCTCATCAATTCTTTTAAAATTTTTGGCGTTTTTAATCAAATCGACGAAAACAAGTATTGAGGGCGGAAATTGAACGATTAATTGATTTAAAATGTAAAAGTATCCGAGCTCAGGGATGTTTTCTTCAACGCCTTCGGTTAGCCTTTCAATTATGTGAAATTTGAAGAATATATTTATAAAATCTTCGCCGTGAGTTATAAACATATAGAGATGCCACGGAAGAGCTATGAAAAGTCCAATTGAGACTAAAGTAGCCAGATGTGAATAAATCTCTTTGAATTTAATTTTCCCAATTGAGTACATTGCAAGAAGGAAAATTGCAAGTGTTATCGGGACGAAAAAGCCGACAACTATTTTCGTCATCAAAGAAAGCCCAAAGGCAATGGAAGATAAATACAGGTAAAATTTTTTGCCTTTTAAAAATTCAAGATAAAAGCAAAACGAAAGCGTTATAAAAAATATGTATGGGATGTCAAGCTGTGCCTGTCTCGAGTAAAAGTTAAACAAATAGATTGAGCCGATAAAAGGGATTGCTAAAAGGCTTGATCGTATATCAAAAAAGTTTCTCGTTATCAGATATGTAAGTATAACGGTCAGCGAGCCAAACAAAGCAGAGAAAAATCTTGTCGCAAATTCCGAGACGCCAAAGATTTTATATGAAATTGCAGTCAACCAAATAAACAAAGGTGGATGTGCCGATGAATATAATCCACCAACTGCATAATTTGTTTGATCAATCCATTCGTTAAAATAGTAAATAGCCTTTGCACGAACCCCGTAAAGGGACTCATCCCACATTTGAAGTTCCTTGAAACCGAGGTTATAAAATCTATGGAACGAGAAGAAAAAAAGTAGAAGAATAATTAACCTTTTTTCGTCCCCTTTGATTTCCACTAAATTTTGTTTTATAATTTTGAATTATTTTTTAAGCAATGCATCGACAAAAACCTCTGGGTCGAACGGTTGAAGGTCATCAATACCCTCGCCAACGCCTATAAATTTAACGGGTATTTTTAATTCATTTGCAATCGCGAATACAACACCGCCTTTCGCTGTTCCATCAAGTTTTGTAATGATTAAACCAGTTACGCCGACTGCTTGTTTAAATTGTCTTGCTTGTTGAATTGAGTTTTGCCCAGTGGTTGCATCAAGCACAAGCCACACTTCGTGAGGTGCTTCTGGGATAACTTTTTGCATCACTTTTTTAACTTTTTTAAGCTCTTCCATTAAATTTGTCTTGGTATGGAGTCGCCCCGCGGTGTCAATTAAAACGACATCAATATTTCGTGCAACTGCTGATTTAAGGGTGTCGAAAGCGACCGCTCCAGGGTCAGCCCCTTTTTGCTGTTGTATTATATCAACCCCAGCTCTTTCTGCCCATATCTCAAGTTGTTCATTTGCAGCTGCCCTAAATGTATCAGCTGCACCAATCAAAACTTTTTTACCACGAGATTTATAGTTATAAGCAAGCTTACCAATGGTTGTCGTTTTTCCAACACCGTTTACACCAACGATCATTATAACGAATGGTTTTGCTCCCTCTGGAATTGAAAAAGGGTCAGAATCTTTAAATTCGTGCGATGAACTCAAAATTTTGTAAAGTTCATCTTTTAAAATTGGAAGAACATCGCTTACATCGTTGACCTTTTCAATTTTTAACCTTTCTTTCAGGTTTGAAATCACTTTATCTGTCATATCAACTCCGACATCAGCTGAGATCAAAATTTCTTCCAGATTGATGAAAAAATTTGTGTCTATTACTTTCGTGGCGCCAAATAGATTTGAAATTTTCTCAAGGAGGTCGTTTCTCGTCCTTGTTAAACCATCTTTAATCTTTTTTAAACCAAGTTTGTCAAGAATTCCCATATCCCCGTGGAGATTTGAATTTATTTTTCAGGTTCTTAGGTCAACATTTTTTAAATGTTCAAAAAATCTTTTGGCATAGGCGTAAAGCGAAAGGAAAATCATTACAACGCTTGCCATTATCGGGATATCTATAATAAAACCTTTCGCTTTAAACATAGCCAAAGCAATGACAATTGCAATTGATGTGACTGTGTATTTACCAATTTTATTCGATGGCAAGACAAACTTTATCCTTGTGCTTAAATAAGCACCCGCTAATAGTATCAATAGATCACGCCCGATGACCACGCCGACATACCATGCTGGCAGGTCTCCTTGTTGAACTAAGCTTAAAACAATTGCACCAACGCAAACTTTATCAGCGAGCGGATCAATTATTTTCCCAAACTCTGTAATTTGATTGTATTTCCTTGCAAAATATCCGTCTGCCAAGTCAGTTAAATAAAGCATCAACATGAAAAACATTGATATCGCACGATTAAGAGAAAGCTTCAGTCCGTATGCGTCAAAAAGAATCACGCCAGATTCTTCGGTTAAAAAATAAATCGATGGGATTAAAATTATGAATCTGCTGAAGCTTAAAAAGTTTGATATGTTTAAAATTTTTTTGTTCATTTTAGCCAAATCTTTCCGTTGCTTCTTTAATGTTCAACTCATGTTCGTATTTTTCGGGTTTCTCTTCAATTGATGTCGGATAATCGCCTGTAAAGCAAGCGGTACAAAAACTTATATGTTTTGGAGCGGATTCTAAAAGTTTTTCAACGGATAAATATCCAAGCGTTTCAACACCGAGTTCTTTTCTTATCGCTTCGATATCTCCGTTTAATCTCGATGCTATCAATTCCTCTTGGCTTGGGAAATCCATGCCATAGTAGCATGGAAATTTGATCGGTGGGGAAGCGACCCTGAAATGAACCTCTCTTGCTCCAGCTTCTTTAATAAGTTTCACAAGTGCCTTCGAAGTTGTCCCGCGAACAATTGAATCATCAACTATTACAACTCTCCTGTTTTCAAGAACCCCTTTTACAGTATTGAACTTTACCTTTACATTTAGCTCTCTCATATCCTGTTGCGGTTGAATAAATGTCCGACCAACATAGTGACTTCTTATCAAGCCAATTTCAATTTTGACATTGTTTCCAAGTTTATTGCTTTCAGTGACGAATCCAAGAGTTGCTGTATTACTTGAGTCGGGCACATTGATTACAATTACCTTGTCATCTTCAGTTGACCTCGGCGCAGGATGTTCGTGAGCAAGCAATTTCCCAAGTTTTCGTCTCACCTTATCAACATTTTCACCAAAAATTTTACTGTCGGGTCGAGAGAAATAAATAAATTCAAAAATGCAAAACGCCTGTCTTTCAACTTTTTTCTCTATCCAATACGACTTCAAATTTCCAGTCCTTATCACCTCATCATCAATGACAAGTATTTCACCTGGCAAGACATCGCGTATATACTTTGCTTCAATTAGATCAAAAGCACATGTCTCAGACGCGACAACATAACTTCCGTCTGGCATAATACCGACTGAGAGAGGTCTAAATCCATATGGGTCGCGAACTGCTATGAGTTTATCATCTGTAAGGATGACGAGTGAATACGCACCCTCAATTTGATTTAAAGATTCTTTTATTTGCTCGATTTGATTTTCTTTTTGGCTTCTTGCGATTAAGTGTAAAATAATTTCTGTATCGGTCGAGGATTGAAAAATTGTCCCTTCAGATTGAAGCTTATTTCGCAAAGTTCGTGTATTAGTCAAGTTTCCGTTATGTGCAATTGCGAGGTTTCCACCTTTATAATGAACTACGAAAGGTTGAATGTTAGCTTTGTTTGATGCGCCAGTGGTTGAATAGCGATTATGCCCAATTGCCGATGTTCCTTTGAGATATTCGTTAATTATCTTTTCATCTTTAAAAACATCAGCGACAAGCCCGATGCCCTTATGGAAATTAAATTTTGCTTTTCCACTTAATTCGTCCCTTTCACATGTGACAATTCCAGTTGATTCCTGTCCTCTGTGTTGAAGTGCATAAAGCCCGTAATAAGTCATCAATGCAGCTTGTGGATGTCCATAAATCCCAAATATACCGCACACATTAAATCACTCCTTTATTTCCAATTCTTATATGATTCGAAAAAATCCATGGCTTTTCATTATAATATGATTCAACCCTGTAAACCCCAGTTTCACCAACTTCATAGGTCAACCTATTTCCGTAAATTTTAGTCATAACTTCACCATTTCTTAACAAAATTATCTCCCCCGCTCGAGGCAAAACTACATTTAACTTAATTGGTTTGTCATCAATTTCAATGTAATCACCCATTTGAAAAATTTCGCCATTTCTTTCAGCGAAAAATCTGAAACCCTTTGGATCGGCGAAATATGCATAGGATACAAAACATCGCCCGTTTTCAATCGCTGAAAAAATTTTTTGTTTGTAAAGCTCGAAGTTCTCTTTTTTGCTCTTGTCTATAGGCTCATCAAGTAAAATGTGAGTTCTAATTCCTCTAAACATAACTTTATATGGAAATACCTCGACCTCAAACAGTTGCCAGATTTTATATTTATGTCCATGCGCGTCAACACCACCAACGCCAACAACTCTTCTTCGCCTTGCTATCTCATCCCAACGCTTGAGGGTTTCAGGATAAGGACCTCTTAAGGATTTGAGGGGATGGATGAATCTTTGAAATTTGTTTTCTTGTGTCAACCCTTCAACCCATTCGGACATGTGATTCCAAATCTCAATTCCTGTAAATTCATCCAAATTCCACTCTTTCCACGGATACGGTGGATATTCTTCAAGATTATTTCTTCTTTCATCGGGATGCGCTATTATCCCAATTCCATTTAGAACTTTAATCTTTTGCACATATTCTTTTGCTGAATTATTCGGATAGAAAACTTCATCCACCCTAAAAACAAGATAATGATTTTTATCGTCTGGGTCATTAAGTTCATAACCAATTATGATCATCGTGTCATCATACCATCCCTCAAAACCATCATGCTTGGGTTTCAAAGTATTATGGTCTGTCATCATAACGAAATCAAGACCAAGTTCGCTTGCAGCCTTTGCTATCTCTGGGATTGTTCCAGTTCCGTCTGAATAAATAGAGTGGACATGAATTACGCCAACGTATTCAAACATCTATATTTCAAAAAGATTTTGTTATAGACAAAGTTCAACTATGGGGTTGAACAAGTTAAAGATAAAATTTTTGAATTGAATAACAAAAAGGGGAGGGGAAACTCCCCTCGAATATTCTCACTTTTGTGCGACAGACCTACCACTTAAGATATTTTTTTCAACAATATCGTCTGTTTTTACAATTTCAACACCTTCGGATTTCCACTTTTCAATTAATTGCTTGCCTCGATCTTCGTAGATCGGTTTGGCAGCGTCTTCAACAAGGTAAATTTTATACTTTCCTCTCTTTAAGAAACCTTCTATCGCATAGGCATCGCATACATCAAGTGCCACACCAAAGACAACAATCTCTTTCGGGTTTATGATTTCAAGAACTGGATCAACATTTGGATTTGAAAATACATCAAACTTCTGTTTCCTGAAAATTATTTCGCCTTTATGATTCTGAACCATTTTAACAAGCTCTTCCTTTGAAACAGGGTGGCTATCAATATATAGCGGGTTTAATGGTTTTGTTGCCTCAATTCTTTCCCAGCCCGGGGTATTCTGCAAACAATGCGGTGGGAATGTATTTAAATAATCGGGATTATCGGAAATTTCCTCATCCTGTAGAGTGTGATAGTCAGCCGAACCCATGATTTGAACTTCATTTTTCCTTGCGTAGTCGTAAAGCTTTTCAAGATTTGGAATTATCTCCTCGGCGTTTGGTACATAAAGTTTTCCGTCTTTCATCATGAAGTCATATTGTGTATCTACATCCCAAAAAATGATTTCTATAATCATGGCGCACCTCCCAATTTTTTATTTTAACAGCCTAATTCATAAGAAAAAACAAATGCAAATTTTTGTCCGTTTCCTTAAGATTTTATTCTCGTTCCGCGCTCTTCACGATCAAGTATCCAGCCAGCAATTTTCCCTTCGTTAATTGTTTTGAAATCTTCCCAATATTCTTTGGTTCGAACAAACCTTGAGCTTGTATCTTCAGATGGGATTTCCTCGGTTTCTTTAATAATTCTTTCGAATCTTCTTTTCCAAACGTTCATGTTCTCAATCCTCAAGTCGACCCAACCGTCATATGCCCATTGGTTGATTTTTTCGGGGGTTATTTCAACTGTGTTTTCTCCTCTGTATGGTGGGATTTTGATTTCATTGCCACGTATAAGTGTTTCACCATCTGGCATTAAAATTGGAATTCCTATGGAGATGATTTGAGCCCTTAACCTTTTGTTTGATTTTATAATTTCAGCGCATTTTTGGCTCATATCTTTTGGATCTTGATTAACAACATTTTCTATGCTTCCATAAGCAAGTTTTAGGAGGTGCGCTTCATATAAAAGTTTTGATAACCTTGGGGGACCAAGCAATTCAAAAGCTATGCTTTCAACATTATGTTGTTTTTCAAGCTCTCTCATCTTCTTTAAAGCAGCTTCAGTCAAAAATCCTGCTCTATAGGTTGGTTCAAGGGTTGCGTGGTCAAGTGCATTTATGATGTCGTGTCCAGTATTTCCGCCTTTTATCTCAAAAACAACGGTTTCGGCAATCTCCTCCGGAGTTACATATTCCATTTGACCTGGGGTTGAAAGCGTTTCAAATTCAGCTCTTGAAAATAGTCCGTTTTCTCCTGTATCAATGAAAACAGATTTTAATGTTTCGTTTAGCTTTTCAAAGTTATCTTCAGTGATTTTCAATTCAAGTGTTTTGTTTAATTTGAAAGCTCTTTCAGGCGGACAATCGATAAGTTCAACAGGTTTACCTCTTAATTTTATTTCGCCAAATCCAATTTTTTTCCATGCGATTGCTGCTGTCGGTTTTATCTCCTTTGTTATCGGTGCATCTGGAGTTCTACCCATAAGAAAGAGAAGAAGTGTGTGAGCTCCAGCAACAGCTGATTTACTTAGCAAAACCCTTGAAGGTCTCTCTTCACTGTGCGTGTATGGAATATTAAGTCCCATTCCACCTGTACCACTTGTCCCAATCTTGACATAAATCTTTGTCCCAGCCTCCTGCATTGAGCGGTAGAGGATTTGAACATGTTTTATTAATTGTGGGATGTAAAGGGTTGCAAGTAATTTTTCAGTTAACTCAATTAAGTTTTCCTTTTCCTTTTTCCCATCACTGGCTTTAAATTTGTCGATCGAGTGTAAAACTTCTGTAGCTGCTGCAAAAATATTCTGATATGCAATCGCGGTTGCGGTGTTAACGCAATCGATTACAATTTCAGGTTTAAATTGATTTAATAGGTTGTAAATGGTTGATTGTTTCAAGTTTTCATCGGTTAACTCTCCGATCACATCATTGATCAAAGTTCTTCTGTGCTCAGGGTTTGATAAAATTTCTTCACGGTCCATATCTTTAAATTCATTCCTTACAAAGATATTTCCCCACCACGGTATAAAAGAATTACCATCAAAATCAGGGAATTCTTTTCGCAGCTTTTCAACTGCTTCTTCAGCCTCCCACTGTTTGAGGGAAGCTACGATTATGCTTTTTGGTTTTTCTTGAACTATTCGCCGGGTTATGGCAGAGCCGACAAGTCCCCAGGCTCCCAAGATAAGGACTGTTTTTCCTTTGATGTCCATAGGTAGGGTGTTTTTAGTTTTTGTTGCATATTAATTTAGCCAGCCAGTGTGAAATTTCCAAAGTTTAATTAACTTAACACATTTGAAATGAAAAGTGAATTTTGTAAATTTTTTTAAACTAAAAATGTAGCAACCTTATGCCAAAGCTGACGAAATTTATCGCTGGAATTTCTTTTACCTTAACCGTTTTTTTAATCGCTGTGATCATTCTGGCATATAAACTTATCACAAGATCGCATCCGCAAATCGAGGGAACTTTAAAATCGCACCTTTTGATCGATTCTGTCTATGTTTACAGAGATGAAAACGGAATACCCCATATATTTGCGAAAAATGAACATGACCTTTATTTCGCGCTTGGCTATGTGACTGCACAAGATAGGTTGTGGCAGATGGATTTGTCAAGAAGAATTGCCTCGGGGAGATTGTCGGAAATTTTTGGGATTGATGTGCTCGAAATTGATAAACTTTTTAGAACGCTTTCCCTTAATGAAACCGCTAAAAGAATGCAAAAATATCTCAGCGAGAAATCGATCGAGATATTAAAATCATATTCCGACGGTGTTAATTATTTCATACAGACACAAAAGGGAAACTACCCTGTTGAATTCAAGCTGCTAAAATATGAACCAGAGGAATGGAGTATAACTGATTGCCTTTTGATCACAAGGCTGATTGCGTGGCAATTGAATTTTTCATGGTTGACGGAACCCGTATTTTCAGAGATCCTGTCGCAGGTGGGTGATGAAAAGTTTAGAAAGATAATACCTGAATATCCAGAAAATGCTCCAATTATAATTAAAAAGTATACCCCACCTTTCGGCAAATTTGTTGAAGCAAATATACACTTTAGAGAGATGTTTGGTATGCTTTCGGATGGAATTGGAAGTAATTCGTGGGTCGTCTCTGGTAAAAAATCAGCAAGTGGTAAACCAATGCTTGCGAACGATCCGCACCTTCCGCATTCGCTTCCATCAATATGGTATCAAGTGCACCTTAATGATGGCACCCTCGATATGGTTGGGGTTTGTATTCCGGGAACCCCTGGAATAGTCATAGGACGAAATAACTATATAGCCTGGGGGTTGACGAATGTTATGCTTGATGATACAGATTTTTATATCGAGAGAATCGATTCCTCTGGGACAAAATATCTCTATAATGGAAAGTGGCTTCAGCTTATTGAAAGGGAGGAGGAAATAAATGTAAGAGGCAAAGGCAAATATAAGTTTAAAGTTCTTTCAACCCACCGTGGACCAATTATAAGCGATGTATATAATTTTAGTTTCGCTGAATATGCACGCGAACTCGATTCGAAGTTTATTACCTCGCAAGTAATCTCGATGCAGTGGACGGGAAATTTGCTTTCGGATGAAATCCTTGCCTTTTATAAAATTAATCATGCTAAAAATTGGGAGGAGTTTAAAGAAGGGCTTAAGTTATTTACGGTTCCTGCACAAAATTTCGTTTATGCCGATGTATATGGAAATATAGGATATTATTGCGCAGGGAAAATTCCAATACGAAGAAATTTAAACCCGCTTTTATTAAATCCTGGTGAGACGAATGATTTTGATTGGGTTGGTTTTGTTCCATTTGATTTGCAACCAAATGTTTTGAACCCATCCGAAAACTTTATAGCCACCGCGAATAATAAAATTGTCCCAGATAATTACCCTTATTACATAAGCTATCTGTGGGAGCCAGAATCTAGAGCGATGAGAATCGACGAATTTTTATCGTCAAAAGAGAAATTTAGCATAGATGATTTTAAATCTCTGCAACTTGATTATTTTTCACATTATGCGCGCGAGTTGACACCATATATAATCCAAGCTTTTGAAAATATCGATGTCGAAGAAAGTTTGGTAAAAGAGGGACTTGACTATTTAAAAAAGTGGACTTATAATTTCTCGCGCGATGATATAGCAACCACGATTTTTAACGCTTTTCTTGTCGCTATGATGAGAAATACGTTTGAAGATGAACTGGGACAGGGGCTTTACAAAAAGTTTATATTTTATTCTGGCATTCCCTTAAGGATTTTAAAACAATTGATAACCGAAAATGATACGCTCTGGTTTGATGATGTCGGAACTAAAGATAAAGTTGAGACAAGGGATGAAATTATTAGAAAAAGTTTCTTTGAAAGTATGCATGGTTTGAAGAAATCGCTTGGGGATGATATGTTGACTTGGCATTGGGGAAAAGTTCACAAACTTGAGCTTGTTCATCCACTTGGCTTGAAAAAACCTTTTGATAAAATTTTTAATCTTGGTCCATTTGAGGTTGGAGGAGCGGGGACAACTGTTAATAACGCAGGCTTTAGTATGTTGAAACCTTTTAATTGTGTTCTTGGTCCATCTATGCGTCAAATTGTTGATTTTTCAGAAAATTTATTATATTCAGTTATACCAGCGGGAGCATCAGGGCAAATTATGAGTAAGTTTTATGATAACCAAACGCAGCTTTACTTAAGTGGCGAATATGTTAAGATAGAGATGAGCTTGGACAAATTAAAAGACAAAAGGACAACTAAAATACTAAAGATTATCCCACGAGAATGAAAGGAAAAGGTTCAAATGCAGTCGCACTTTTGGGTTTGGGGATAATTTTTGTAGGGGTTTTGATTTTTTTATTTTTGAAAATTTTAAATGGTAGGTATAAATTTTCAAGTGAGGAAGAAATCAATGTCGAAAATCCATCTTATCAAATTGATGTGTTAAACGGATGCGGAATTGAGGATGTCGCTTTCCAAATAACGCAATACTTAAGAGCTAAAGGTTTTGATGTCATAGATTATGGGAATTATGATTCAATAGTCAACGAAAGTTTTATCATTGACCATATCGGGTGGTCGGATACGGCTAAGGTAATAGCAAAGGCACTTGGAATAGACGAGAATAAAATCGTTAGATCCAAATCAAATTACTACAATGAGTTCACCGTTGTAATAGGTAAAGATTATATCACTTTAAAGCCATTTAAAAACAAAAATGGAGAAAGCTTTTGAGACCAAAGACACTGGCTAAACGTGCAGCAAAGCTTGCTCTTGAGAAAAAGGCGGAAGATATAGTAATAGCAGATTTGAGGAAATTAACCACGATCACAGATTTTTTTGTAATATGTTCAGCAGAGTCATCAGTTCAATTAAAAGCAATAGTTGATCACATCGTTGAAGAACTTGAAAAGAAAGGAATAAAAGCATGGCATATCGAGGGATATACGAATTTGACATGGGTTTTAATCGATTATGTTGATGTAGTTGTGCATATATTTTTAAAGCCAGCGAGAGAGTTCTATGGGCTTGAGAGATTTTGGGGTGATGCAAAGTTTGAGTATATAACCGAAGACAGCATAAGCAAAAAATCAAAACTAAAAAGAGAAGTCGATAGGGAAAATGTTTCCATCAGCGAGGGAGTATCTAAGAAAAAAGCTTAAAACGGCGTTAGATAAAATTGGAATTCAAGTAAACGGAATTGAACTTATACTTGATAAGCCTAAAAATGAACAGTACGGTGATTTTGCGACTAACATCGCTATGCTTATAGCGAAAAAAGTCGGAAGGGAACCAAGAGAAATAGCGAATGAGATCGTGGCAAACCTTGAAATTGAACCGGAACTGGTTGAAAAGGTTGAAATTGCGGGTCCGGGCTTTATAAATTTTAAACTTACCCCAAAATTTTACATTCAACGGGTTTACGAAATTTTAAATCAAGGTGAAAACTTTGGAAAACTTGCAATTGGGAAAGGGAAAAAAGCAAATGTTGAATTTGTGAGTGCTAACCCAACTGGACCACTTACCGTTGGACACGGTAGAAATGCTGCGCTTGGAGATACAATCGCAAATATACTTGAATGGGTTGGATATGATGTAACGAGAGAATATTATTTTAACAACGCAGGTAGGCAAATGAGAATCCTCGCTGATTCAGTTCGGCTTCGTTATCTTGAGTTACTTGGTGAGGAAATTGTTTATCCTGAAGAGTACTATCAAGGTGAATATATAAAGGACATCGCCAAATTGTTGATAGATAAGTACGGGGATTCACTTAAAAATGAGAAGGATTTAAAAATTTTTAAAGAAACCGCCGAATCAGTTATTTTTGAGGATATAAAGAGAACCCTGGCTAAATTGGGGATTAAATTTGACGTATTCTATAATGAAGATTGGCTTTACGAAAAAAAGATATGGGAGGTTGTTTCAGAACTTGAAAAGCTTGGCTACATCTATGAAAAAGATGGTGCGAAATGGTTTAAGGCTACAAAGCTTGGCGGGGGACAAGACAAAGTCCTTGTTAAAAGCACAGGTGAACCAACATATAGATTACCCGACATAGCGTATCATATTGAGAAATTTAAGAGGGGATTCGATTTAATAATTGATGTTTTTGGCGCAGATCATATTGCTGAATATCCCGATGTTTTAAGAGCGCTTGAAGCTTTGAAATATGATACATCAAAGGTAAAAGTATTAATTTATCAATTCGTTACAATAGTTAAAGATGGTGAGGTTGTAAAGATGTCAACTCGTAAGGCTAATTATATCACATTGGATGAATTGATTGATGAAGTAGGTCCGGATGTTGTAAGGTTTTTCTTCTTGAATAGGAGCAGAGATGCACATTTAAATTTTGATCTTAACCTCGCAAAGAAACAGTCAGAAGAAAACCCAGTTTATTATCTCCAATATGCGCACGCTAGGATAGCAAGCATTTTGAGATTTGCAAAAGACTCGGGTATTGATGTTGAAAGAACAAGGGATGCAAATATGGAACTACTTGTTGAAAAGGAGGAAATTGATCTCGCTAAGCTATTAAATGAATTTCCAGATATAGTTGAGGTAGCATATTTAAGTTTGGAACCGTTGAAAATTATCAATTACCTTAATGAAGTAGCCGAGGCATTTCACAGCTTTTATCACAGGCATAGAGTTGTAAACAGTAATGATATGGGATTGACTTTAGCTAGGCTTTCATTATGTGTAGCTGCAAAAATCGTTATTGCAAATGGACTGAAAATACTCGGAATCTCAAGACCTGAAAAGATGTAATTTTTAATTGACCATTTTTAGGGAGATTTTGCGATTTTTTATGAACGATAATTTCTTGCTGGTTTTACTTGACTTTGAGAATGAATTTCTATATTTTAAAGGCAAACGCAAACAAAAAGGAGAAGGTATCATGTGGCGTAAATTACTTATTTTTTTCTCCCTAATTTTGTTAATTTCCCTCCCTGTTTATCAAGCCCTTGCTAATGTATACGCAAGCAATATTAGATTTACGAATCCAGATGGTAAAACACCATTTGATGGAAGTTTCGCAGATAAAACGGGGGTGTTGGTGTGGTTTACTCTAAATGATTCGGCTTCGGTTGTCGAGGTGAAAATTTACCATGATGTTAATCCAGCGCATGTGAAAACGATAACTGTCTATAATTTAACGCGGGGTGAACATAGTGTTTATTGGGATGGAACGCTTGATGATGGTAGCATCGCTCCTGCGGGAAATTGGGTCGTGGAGGTTAAAGCTGAACAATTGGGCGGATATTCGAGTTGGAC
>CALJEK010000025.1 GCA_938074445.1 Candidatus Kryptoniota bacterium
GAATGAAAATGTAACTTTTCTTGAAGCAAATAACCTCGCAAATCTTGTTGGCAAGCTAAATGAAACTCCAATCTCGCGCAATCTAACAAAATCTCCTTTTTGAACCCACAAATCATCCGCCCTCCAATCATACTTCATCCACTCCCTCAATGCTTGTTCAAGCTCAACTGTATCCTTCGCCATAAATACTTTCTGCTGAGCTTCGATCTCAGGAACATAAGTATTATACCTGACCATAAACCTTGCAGTATTGTTATACACATAAAACTTCGTTGCCCATTCAACAAAAGCATAAATACTTACTCTCCTAAATAAAGTTAAAGTTGCAGAAATTGAACCATTTAATTTCGGATACGCGTTGCCGAGGAATTCTTTTTCCGTTCCAACCTCAACCGCAGTACTCGCAATTGCGTTCATTATAGTCCTTCTATGAGTTGGATTCTGGAAATTATTAGGTGTCCTTGTCCCGGCTCTATATTGATTAAGTAAATTTAATGCGCTTGTCAATGAACCTTGTTTAATTCCAATTAATCTGTACCCCCAGAATGAATTTATCGGATATCCTTCCCTAACCTCACCAATCCCACCGAGTCCATATGGAAGAGGAGAAGTGCCACCAAGTGAGGTTACCTTATTTTCGTTTGTTGAAACCATAAAGTTAAGATCAAGAGAAACAGTTGAAGTTGATATCGGAATGCTTCTAACAGTCAACTCGATTCCCTTATTTCTAACCTCGCCAACGTTTGTCAACTGCAAATTCAACCATCCCTCTGATGGTGGATATCGCTTTAAAAGAAGCGCATCTTTGGTAACCTGACTATAATATGTAAACTCAATTCCAATTCTATCGTTCAAAAATCCAGCATCAAATCCAACCTCCAACTCATCACTTCTTTCGGGCTTAAGTTTCTTATTTCCTATATTTCCAGGCGTAACAGCTGGAACACCATCAAGTCCTGCAACTGCATCCCAAGTCCTTTCTTTATCAAATACGCCAGGGGCAAGTCCTGCTTGACCCCAAGCTACTCTTAATTTCATTGAATTCCAGAAATTCTTTGGCCAGAAACCAAGTTCAGAGGCGATAAATGATGCCTGTGCTTTAGGATAAAGAGCAAGCCCATAATCAGGACCAAAACCACTGTTACCATCAAGACGCAAAGCCCCTGTTATGAAGAACATATTTGCAAAACCAATTTGCTCTTGGGCAAAAATACCACCATTTATAACCCTATATCTATATTCATCAGCATTTCTTACCGCCCCGGCACCAATTATGGACAATCCAGGAGCTGGAAAATCTCTACCTTGTCCAAAAACTCTATAATCTGAATCCGCGAAGCCCTGAATTCCAGCTGTTAACGAAGATGTAATTTTATCCGTTAATGCTATGTACCAAGCAAGCGAATAATCAAGCGTTAATGAATAGAAAGTCCTTCGTTGATTTCCTTTCATACCATATTGATAATAAATAAATCCGAGACCATATGGGAAAAGTTGCTCATTTTCCTCAGCTGTAACATCAAATCCAATTGTTAATTTTTGCCTAAACGTTCCGAAAGGTCTATGGGTCCATGTTACACCACCTGTAAAGGCATGCGTTGTTTGTAGATTAAGTAACTCACGAGCAATATTTAGAGGAGTAAACGGCTCGCCGTAAGGATTCGTCGGCGTAGCTAGATTTCTTCTTGAAAGCAAAGCATTTGGAATAAGCCCATATATGTTATTATCATTATTTGGTCTTTTCAATTTTGAATAAGTATAGCCAGCGGTAGCTTGAATGTCCCAATTCTCACCACCAACAGCATTTAAATTGCCCCTAAATGAAATCCGTTTGAAGTAATTTGAAGGAATTGAACCAACCTCATTCTCATATCTACCTGAAACATAATAACCAACGCTTGGCGTTCCACCCCTTATAGATGCAAAATATGCCTCATAAGGACCCGTTGACAACAAACTATTTGCAAGTCCCTCGCTCGCTACTTTAACGCTATCCGGAGTCCTGCGCGCTCCAAGCTTGATGTCTTCACCAGTAGGAAATACTCCAATCAAATAACCAGTAGGATATAACTTCTTCGGAACTCCAACCCCACCGCGCTCAACCATAAAGTTAATTGTTGGTTGACCTGTAATGCCTTTCTTCGTGAAAATCTGTATGACTCCATTCGCTGCTTGTGTACCATAAAGCGTCGTCGCAGCTGCGCCTTTTATCACCTCAATTCTCTCAATATCAGCAGGAATTATATCATTCAACCTAGAAGGATGTTGCCCTCCCGTCCAGACACTTCCATAATCAATATTAGCATTATCAATCCTTACGCCATCAACGTATATCAAAGGCTGGTTATCTTGAGATACACTGACCAAACCTCTTACTCTGATTGCAGCGGAACTACCAGCTTGACCCGAACTTGGAAGAGCGACCAATCCAGAAACTCTTCCCTGCAAAACTTCAGTCACGCTTCTAACAGGTGCAATTTCAATATCTTTAATACTGACAGTGCCAACCGTATTCCCAATGCTTCTTTTCTCCAAAGCTGTCCCAGTCCCAGTCACAACTACTTCATCCAATTGAAGCGCAGTCGGTGAAAGATAAAAATCAACCGTTGCTGTCTCACCAGGTCTGACTATTACATCTTTCGTCTGAGAGCCGTATCCAACAAATCTTGCTTGTACTTTATATGTCCCCGGCTTAACATTTTTAATAATATAGTTTCCGTTTACATCAGTAGCAGAACCAATTTGAGTCCCAACGATTATAACAGATGCAGCTGGCAAGGGAGTGTTTGTCTCCCTATCGTAAACAGTTCCCCTGATTTCCCCAAGCTGAGCAAATACAACTGTTACAACTATTAACAAAAGAAGTGAGAAGAGCATTAACTTCCTCATAACTTTTACCTCCATTAAGTTTTAAAAAAGATATACTAATTGCAGGGTTAAGCAATAGGAATAAAATATATCAATTTGCTAAGCGCACCTCCTTAAATTATTTTTCGTTTGTTTTAAGTAGGTGCTTTCTGAGTTCTTTTTATAAAATCTATTTCAAAGGTGCACTTGCAGTAAATTTAATAAAAAAAAACCTTTTTGTCAAGAGCTTGTAGCGCGTGCGGGATTCGAACCCGCGATCTCCGCCTTGAGAGGGCGGTGTCCTAGGCCACTAGACGAACGCGCCATAAAATTTAAAGAGCGCGAGACGGGACTCGAACCCGCGACACCCAGCTTGGGAAGCTGGTGTTCTACCAACTGAACTACTCGCGCTCTTCACTTATAAATATAAACCTATAAATTCAAAAAATCAAGTTTTTAAATTACTCCGCATACTTAACAGAGCAACCATATGGCTTCGTAACAGGAACACTTATTGCCTTGCCAGCAAGAAGTTCATTCAATGCATTCCTTACATAATTAACCCTTTCCTTCTTCTCACCTCTCGGATCATCATCAATTGCACCTGCGTAAACAAGTTTTCCATCCTTATCTATTACAAACATATGCGGTGTTGTTTTCGCATCAAACATCTTTCCAACCTTTCCATCCGGGTCCAGCAGATAAGCAGTATAAGTTGCTCCCCATTCACTGTAAATTTTCTTCAATTCATTTGCTTCCCTATAATCTCTATGCTTCGGATTCGTCGAATTTATAATAACCCACACAACTCCCTTCTGCGCGAACTCCTTCTGAAGCGATGTCATTATCTTTTCCTTATAAACGCGTTGAACAAATGGACAATTTGGATTTGTCCATTCAAGAACAATAATCTTACCTTTAAGATCAGATAGTTTGAAAACTTTACCATCCAAATCCTTCAAAATAAAATCACCCACAACGCTTCCAACTTCAACTTTTTTATTTTCACCCAAAGCAAATAAAGATGAAAACGCGATGAATAAAAGTCCTGCAATTTGAATTAACTTCATTTAAGCGTCTCCTTTTTTATTTTAAGTTAAATTCATAGCCTTCGTTATTTACGACGATTATACCACTTAAAAAGTTCACTTTAGCGTCTGAGGATAGGGGCATAACCACAAATTCAACCATACCATTCTTTACTTTGATGCTTTTAAAATCGATCAAAAATTTATCGATCAAATTGGGATAAAAATCATTTATTTGATTTACACCCCTTCCTGCAAGTTCAATCTTGACCAAATTTAAATTCCCCTTTCGCTCAACCTTAAAATTTTTAACGGTTAACCCAGAAGCCTCAAAATTTCGAGGCAATAAATTTACGTATTTTTTAACTAATGCTTTCTCAGTATCTTTTGCTTTCATCAGCGCATATTTAAGCGTCGTACCCCCAGGAACACAACTTTCTCTGCACACAAGCCAGTTAACCTCAGCCTCAATTACATCTGCTTTTTTCAACTTCTCTTTTGAAACAATTTGAACCGGTATTAGAAGAACAACCTCGTTATAATAACCATACGAAATTATATCGCCGTGCACTATTTTTTTAGGTACAGGAAACAAAACATCCCCAGCCTTCAAATATGAGGGCAATTTCAACTTTATTTCAGGGGCAAGTCCAGCATCACCAGGATTCTGCCAGTAAATATACCACCCGGGGGAAATTGAAAATTTAACACCTAGAAAAAACTTACTGGAGACACCATCCCAATCAGAAATAATTTCAACCTTGACTTGATTTTTCTCTTGGGACGACATCAAAATTTGAAATGTAACTAACAAAGTTATTAGACTAAACCCCAAGTTCTTCATACATCCTCTCAATTAACTCTTTATATTTTTGTTCAACAACTTTCCTTTTGACTTTTAAGGTTGGCGTTAATTCGCCGTTCTCTATTGTAAACGGGCTCTCAAGCAAACGGAAATTTCTTATATGTTCATGCTGGGCAAGTTCTTTGTTTATTTTCTTAATTTCCCTTTCAAATAACCTATAAATTTCATCTCTGTGAATTAATTCTTTTTCATTTTCAAACGGGATTCCCTGTTGTTTTGCATAATCTTTTATTGCTTCAAAATCAGGAACAATCAAAGCCGTCAAAAATGGTTTTCCCTCGCCAATTACGACAGCTTGATCAATGTAACTCGACTGTATCAATAAACTTTCTATTGGTTGTGGTGCGATATTTTTCCCACCCGAGCTGACGAAAATATGTTTTTTTCGATCTGTTATAACAAGAAAACCATCTTCGTCAAAATAGCCAACATCACCAGTGTGAAACCAACCGTCTTTATCAATAACCTCAGCTGTTGCCTGCGGGTTGTTGTAATAACCCTGCATAACATTTGGACCTCGAGCAAGGATTTCACCGTCATCAGCGATTTTTATCTCCACTCCAGGGATCGGTTTTCCAACAGTCCCAAATTTATAATCATCCAACCTGTTTACAGTTAAAACTGGAGATGTTTCTGTCAACCCATACCCTTCAATAATTTTAATTCCAAGGGCTTCAAAAAACTCGCCAAGTTCCTTTGCAAGGGCAGCTCCGCCCGATACAAAGAACTTTATCCTGCCACCTGTTCTTTCCTTCAGTTTTGAAAATACAAGCTTATTCGCAAGCGCATATTGAGATTTAAGCCAAGCAGGGACTTTGCCCTTTTTACTTGCCTGGACATATTTTTTCCCAACATCAAGAGCCCAATAAAAAATTTTCTTCCTTATTGCTGGACCTGATTCAACCCCCTTTATTATTCTGTTATAAAGTCTCTCGAAAAGCCTTGGAACGGAAGTCATAACAGTTGGTCTTACCTCAAGCAAATTCTGCGCAATTGTATCTATGCTCTCGGCTAATGCAACAACTCCACCGCAGGCAAACGCAGCATAAAATCCAGCCATCCTTTCAAACGAATGGGAAAAAGGAAGATACGAAAGGAATGTATCCTCAGGTGTCATTGGGACAACTTGAGTTGCACTTAAAATATTTGAAACAAGGTTTTTATGTGTGAGCACAACCCCCTTGGGTTCACCCGTCGTCCCAGATGTGTAAATTATGGTCAAAACATCATCCGGCTTTATCTCCCTGACTTTATTTATCCAGTAATCTGGATTTTTTTCTTTAAAATCCTTTCCAATCTCCATAAGCTCCTTTAAACTTAAAAGGTAATCTGGCGCGGTGATTCCCTTTTCGGTGAAAATAATAACTTTATCCAAACTTTTCACCTGATCGTAAATCTTTTCGACTTTTGAGAGTTGAACTTGATTCGATACAAAGGTCGCTTTAACTTCAGCATTGTTGAAAATATATTCAATCTGCTTCGCCGTCAAAGTTGGGTAAACAGGAACATCTATTATCCCGGTGGTTGTCATCGCAAAATCAACTATTATCCATTCAATTCTGTTTTCGGAAATGATTCCAACCTTATCTCCCTTCTTCAAACCGAGTCCAGCAAGACCACATGCTGTTAACTCAACCATCTCCCTTAACTCCTTATATGAAAGTGGTTTGTAAACACCAGCAACCTTATAAAGATAAGCGGGCTTATCAGAATCGATAAAATGACGAGTTACAACATCAAACATTTCTGCAATTGTAGAAAATGGCTTCACAACCGGCATGTTTAAATCCTCCTTTTGTTTGGATTAATTTCTTTCAACTATTGCACAGGCGATTGCATGATTTAAAGAATGCGAAATAGAGATATGAAATGAACAAGAACTGAAGTGATTTTTAAGCTGGTTATAAAGGATAACTTCGGGTTTGCCTCGTTCATCATTTAAAATTTCAACATCTTTCCACTTAAAAACCCCACCCCATCCAGTTGATATAGCCTTGCTTATCGCCTCTTTTGCTGCAAATCTTCCAGCAAGGTGCTGATAAATGTTCTTTTTTGAGAGACAATAATCTATTTCTCGTTGTGTGAAAATTTTTTTAAGAAAATGTTCCCCCCATCGATCCATCAAGTTTTTAAATCTATCTATCTCAACTATGTCAACACCCACGCCTATTATCATTCCCAGCCATTTTCCTTTTTGATTATGTCTATCAACTCAGTTATATCGTTTAATTCGTAATCCGCTCCCGGATTTTGCGTGTTAAATGTGTCACCGTATCTTGCGAATGCAGTCTTCATTCCAACCTTCTTTGCTCCAACAACATCTCTTTCAGCCCAATCTCCAACCATAATAGCTTCATCTGGTTTAACTCCAAGAAGCTCTAAAGCCTTAAGAAATGGAACTGGACTTGGTTTCCTCTCGCCAGTATCATCAAAAGTAATGACATGATCAAATATATGATGAAAGTTCAAATAACACAATCTCAACCACGCCTCACGAGCAGGTGCGTCAGAAATAACAGCAAGCTTCAAGCCCATCTTCAAAAGCGTCGTCAAAGTCATATAAACATGAGGATATGGAACGAGCGCTGCTTCACGGGCTCTTCTATAAGCAACAATTCCAGCAGAAAGAATTTTATAATCTATCTTACCGTAAATTTCCTTTAAGAAATCATCGAACACTTGCTGATATTCTATCCCTTTCTCAGCGTAAATTCTTTCAATTCTTTGCCTTGCTTCCTCAGGCGAGATCTTCAATCCAGCATCAATCATTGCATTTATAGCTGATTCGATTGCCTGCTTTTTCATCGTCATAAAATCAACGAGCGTATTGTCAAGATCGAATATAACCGCCTTGATCATTCTATTTTTCGATTAATTTCAAAATCGCTTCTACACCTAAAATATAACTTAAATGCCCAAAACCTGCAATATACCCCCGACAAACTGGAGAAATCACGCTCCTCTGACGAAAAGTTTCCCCACTTTGTGCCCGGGCATATATGTTAGAAATGTGAACTTCAACGACGGGTATCTTTAAAGCAGATATAGCGTCCCTTATCGCGTAAGAATAATGTGTAAAAGCCCCCGGGTTTATAACGACGCCATCAAAATCTGAATCAAGAAGCGAATTTAACTTATCAACAATTTCACCCTCAAAGTTCGAATTGAAAAATTCAAATTCAACATTCGGAAACTCGTTCATTAAAATTTCATTGATCTCAGCCAGAGTTAAACTTCCATAAATCTCCGGTTCCCTTTTGCCAAGTATACCTAAATTTGCCCCATGAATTACAAGTATTTTCATTCCTTAAACACCTTTAATTTCGCAAGTTCCTCTTCTACTATGCTTTTTATATTCTCATTCATCAAATTTTCATCAATCCCCATTTCAACTATGCTTTGTGAAAGCAATGAGATTCTCTTTTGGGTATTCGCAAGTTTATTTATTACTATCATCTTTTGCTCCTTTAAAACGCAATAGCCACCTTCAAAATCTCCCCGCTCATATCTTAAGGTTATGCCTAATCCTTTAACAAATTTTTCAAGTTCCTCAAGTATTGCTTCTGGCTTTCGCCTTCTCATGAGCAATTGTGCCTTAGTTATAAATCAAATATTTCTTCCGCACCTTTAGAAAATTTTTCAACTCATCTTCCCATGATTTTACTATCTCTTCGGGTCTCTTACCCTCATCGATCATCAATCTAATCTTATCTGTCCCCCATAGTCTATCTTGACCTGCTGTTCTCCATTTAAATTCTGTGGGATACATCTTTTTCAAAGTGTAAAGAATATAAACCGCGGTTTTGACTGGCTCAAACTTCTCGCGATCATAAACATTTAGAAAAACGCCTCGACACTTTTCACCTTCATACTTTGGATCAACTGTAACCTTTTCTATGTCAACTGGGATAAATTCAATCGGCTCAAATTTTATCCCGGGTAAATTATAAGAGTTAAGTTCAGTTGCCAATCTACTGGCATCAATCCATGGGGCACCAATCCACTCAAAGGGATGTGCTGTGCCTCTTCCTTCAGATACATTTGTTCCTTCAATAAAGCATGTGGCAGTGTAAACGATAGCAGTTTTAAGCGTAATCATATTTGGAGACGGTTTAATCCACGGCAGACCAGTTTGATCAAACCACATTTCTCTTGAGTAATTTTCCATTTTCACCACTATTAGATCAGCCTTTGCCCCCTTTTCAAGCCATCCCTCTTCATTGAACAACTTCGCAAGTTCTCCAACTGTCATCCCATGTGCAACTGGAATTGGGTGAAGCCCAACAAAAGATTTAAACCTCCCCTCAAGCACCGGACCATCCACATAGACCCCACGAATTGGATTTGGTCTATCAAGAACGATAAACTTTTTGCCAAGTTCAGCGCATGCCTCCATGCAATAACTCATCGTTGAAATGTAAGTATAAAATCTTGCGCCAACATCTTGAATATCAAAAATTAACACATCAATATCCTTTAGCATCTCTGGCGTCGGTTTCTTAACCTCACCATAAAGAGAATATACCTTTATCCCCGTTTTAGTATCAACACCATGAGAAATGCTTTTGCCATCTGGAACTTCTCCCCTTATCCCATGTTCAGGACCAAAAAGAGCCACAATTTTAACATCCGGCATTGAATTTAAAACATCAACGATATGCCTGCCATCAGGTAAAACCCCCGTATGATTCGTAACGATACCAATTTTCTTCCCCCTTATAATATCAAGATACCTTTCGAGGAAAACTTCAGCCCCTATTTTAACTCGATTACCTTGAGATAGCGATAAATTTAAGAGCAAAATGCTTAACACAATTATCTTTTTCATCTCTTGCGTTTGCATTAATTATTAAGAGCCGGGGCGATAGCCCGCGGCAAAGTTTCTAACTTTCGTTAGATATTAACTCGCTTTCCGAAAAGAAAAATGAAATTTCAATCTTTGCATTTTCAACCGAATCCGAGCCGTGAACGATATTTTCCTGCTTACTGTCCGCATATAACCTCCTTATGGTACCTTCCTTTGCCTCTTTTGGATCGGTTGCCCCGATAAGCTCCCTAAAATCGTTCACAGCATTATCTTTTTCAAGAACCATAACAACGACTTTGCCAGAGTTCATAAATTTAACGAGATCATTATAAAAGGGCTTTTCCCTGTGAACACTATAAAATGCCTTTGCTTGTTCAGTTGTTAATTTAAGCATTTTCAACGCAACAATTTTGAATCCAGCTTCTTCAATATGAGATATGACTTTTCCAATTAAATTTTTTCTTACGCAGTCAGGTTTAAGAATCGCAAGCGTTCTCTCTGCCAAATTTCATCCCGAATTTTGTTTTTAATTCATTTTTTCCTCGATGAACTTTTTCTCTTTTTACTTTTTGCAGTCTTTTTCAACTTTTTTGATGAAGATGACATGACAAAAACTTTTCTTTTCGGTTTTTCACCCAAAACTTTCTTTACGGTTTCACCTATAACTGCTGGGTTCTCTATAACATAAATCCCAGCTTCCGCGAGCGCTTTCATTTTTTCCTGAGCAGTTCCCTTCCCACCCGAGATGATGGCACCCGCATGCCCCATCCTTCTACCAGGCGGTGCTGTCCTACCAGCAATAAATCCAAAAACTGGTTTATCAACATAATTCTTGACGAATTCCGCTGCCTCCTCTTCAGCTGTTCCCCCAATTTCACCAATCATCACAATCGCCTCTGTTTCAGGGTCTTCGTTGAAAAGTTTAATTATATCCGTAAATTTCGACCCGATAACTGGATCGCCCCCAATTCCAACGCAGGTTGATTGACCAAAACCAAGTTCCGTTAGCTGTTTCACCGCTTCATATGTTAATGTTCCACTTCTTGAAACAAGCCCAATTGTACCCTCTTTGTGAATGAATCCGGGCATTATCCCAACTTTTGCCTTACCAGGTGAAATTACCCCAGGACAGTTTGGACCTATAAGCCGTGAATCCGTGTGCTTAAGATACTCATATACTTGAATCATATCTTTTGCCGGAATTCCTTCGGTTATACAAACTATAACTTTTATCCCGGCATCCGCTGCTTCAATTATCGCATCAGGGGCAAATTGCGCGGGGACGAAAATAATAGAAGTATTTGCTCCCTCTTTTTCAACCGCCTCACGAACAGTGTTAAAAATTGGAATTTTACCATCAAAAAAAGTTCCGCCTTTACCCGGGACAACCCCAGCGACGACATTTGTCCCGTATTCGATCATCTGTCTTGTGTGAAATGACCCTTCCCCACCTGTAATTCCTTGAACTACAAGACGTGTGCTTTTGTCAACAAGTATTGCCATTTTTCAATCTAAATTTATTTTTACAGTGGATTGTTAACTTACTCAGAAAAATTTTTCTCCAAAAAATCTGAAACTTTCAAAATTGTTCCCTCATCAAATTGCTTGCCTATGATTTGCATTCCAATCGGTAGACCCTTGCTATCAAACCCAGCGGGGACATTTATAGCAGGGACGCCTGCAAGATTAACTGAAACAGTGTAAATATCAGAAAGATACATCTTCAAAGGGTCATCCGTTTTCTCACCAAGTTTAAAAGCTGTAGTGGGCGATGTTGGTGTAATTATAATATCTACTTTCTCAAACGCCTTATCGAAATCTTCCTTTATCAAACGTCTCACCTTTTGCGCTTTGCGATAATAAGCTTCATAATATCCAGCCGAAAGAACATAAGTTCCAAGCATGATTCTTCTCTTGACCTCCGGACCAAATCCTTCACTTCTTGACTTCACATACATCTCATATAAACTTTTAGCCTTTGGAGACCGATACCCATATCTTGCCCCATCATAACGAGCAAGATTTGAAGAAGCCTCAGCTGTGACAAGTATATAATAGGTTGGGATGTTATATTCGGTATGTGGTAGTGAAATTTTTTCAATTATTGCGCCATTTTCTTTCAAAAAATCGAGCCTTTTTTCAATCGCCCCTTTTATCTCGTCATCCAAACCCTCGGAAAAATATTCGGTGGGAACTCCAACTCTTAAACCTTTAACATCTTTATCAAGATAGCTTAAATAATCAGGCACAGGCACATCTGCAGATGTTGAGTCATTTTCATCATGCCCAGCGATAACTTGTAAAACAAGCGCAACATCTTTTGTTGAATTTCCCAATGGACCAATCACGTCAAATGAAGAAGCAAAAGCCACCAACCCAAATCTTGACACCCTTCCATAAGTTGGCTTTAAACCATAAACCCCGCAAAACGCCGCTGGCTGTCTTATCGAACCACCCGTATCTGAACCAAGTGCAGTTGTTGAAAGCCCAGCAGCAACAGCAACAGCGCTACCACCGCTCGACCCTCCCGGAACCCTCGCCTCATCATAAGGATTTAAAGTTGGTCCAAAATAAGAATTTTCAGTTGATGAGCCCATCGCAAACTCATCGAGGTTAGTCTTTCCAATCACAATTGCGTCCTCACTTAAAAGTCGCTCAACTGCGGTCGCGTTATAAATTGAAACAAAATTTTCAAGTATCTTTGAAGCGCAGGTGCATTTTTCGCCCTTCACACAGATATTATCCTTAATCGCAATCACCATCCCAGCGAGCTTCCCAACTCGACCAGTCTTTACCTTTTCATCTATTTCAATCGCCCGCTGAGTTGCTTTCTCCTCAAAAACACTTAAAAAAGCATTTAACCTTTTAAACTCCTTTATCTTTTCAAGATATCGTTTGACAACGGATTCACAAGTCAATTCCCCCGAGAGAAGTTTTTCCCTTATCTGATCATAGGTTAGAACATCAAATTTTTTGGTGATTATCATTTCTTTTTTGATTTTGTTTTCTTCCGGGCGAGATTTTTCTTGCCTCGACCAACTTTTTTAACTTCTTTTCTTTCAGAAGCTTTGGGTTTATCATTTTTCCCATGTTTCAATTCAGTTGTCGCATCGACATCAGCAGCTCCTGAAGATTGTTCGCCTTCTTTTACAAATTTCAAATCCTCAAGGTCATTTGGACCAGACTTCACCTCTGATTGAGATGCTGAAGAAGTAAATTCAGAATTTAAAACAATCCTAGTTACGCTTTGAATTTCACTTTGGACATCTTGCATTGCCTTTCTAAATTCGCGAATAGCTTTGCCGAACGTTCTCGCAATATCAGGGATTTTCTTCGGTCCAAAAAATATCAAAATAAACAACGCTATTACAAGAAGTTCACCAAAGCCTATGTTATCAAACATATCAACACCTCCTGCGTTGACAAATTATTTAAACCTATTCTTTTTTCTCGCTCTTTTGCTCAATTTCCTTTGGCTTTTCATCCTGGGCTGGTTCTTCCTCACGAAGCGCTTTCTTAAATTCTTTTATCCCACTACCAAGTCCACGGGCAAGTTCAGGAAGACGTCTTCCTCCGAAAAGTATTAACAAGACAATAAGGATTAAAAGTAATTCTTGCCACCCAAGTCCAAACATGACAAATCACCTTTTTAGTTTTTAGTAGTTTAAATTTATCTGCTCAAAGTTTCTTCTATAAGTGAAAGAGAATAAATCAAAGAGTTAAAAATTTTCGCACCATCTGTGCACCCAAGCACTGGATCAGAACATCTCTCAGGATGAGGCATCATACCAAGAACATTGCCTTTTTCGTTTATTATCCCAGCGATGTTATAAATTGAGCCGTTTGGGTTTGAATCTTCCGTTATATTTCCTTCTTTATCACAATATCTGAAAACCACTTGATTGTTATCAATTAACCTTTTCAATGTTTCATCATCAACGTAATAATTTCCATCTCCATGTGCAATGGGAAGTTTTAAAACTTCTCCTTCATCGCAAAGTGATGTAAAAAGCGTATCATTGTTTTCAACCCTTACATAAACATACTTACAAACAAACCTTAAAGATGAATTTCTCAGCAACGCCCCAGGCAGAAGACCCGCCTCAACGAGAATTTGAAAACCGTTACAGATTCCAAGAACCTTGCCACCTTGCTTTGCAAACCTTACGACATCCTTCATAATTGGGGAAAACCTTGCAATTGCACCGGGTCTTAAGTAATCCCCGTATGAAAAACCACCAGGCAAAATCACAACATCGACATCCCCAACTGAACTATCTTTATGCCAGATAAACTTAACATTCTGACCAAAAATTTTCTCCAAAACAAAGTAAGTATCGTAATCACAATTTGAACCCGGGAAAACGACAACACCAAATTTAAGTTTAGATGTCATACTTTTGGCGGTTTTATATTCTTTGCTCAAATTTAACAAAAAATGAGCAAAATAAAAATTACCCCCTTAAATCCGAATGTCTTGAATTATTGTATCTTTAAGCCAGTTCTCATCATCTCGGTATGGATAATCGGTTGTGTAATGAAGCCCCCGACTTTCCTTTCGCATCAAAGCGGATCGGATAATTAACAGTGCAACTGTCGCGAGGTTTCTAAGTTCAATTATGTTCGCTGTTACTTTGGTTTTTTTATAAAATTCCTCTATCTCATTTGCAATCAGTTCAATTCTTCTTTTTGCTCGTTCAAGCCTTAATGTCGAGCGAACAATTCCAACATAATCCCACATCAATTGTTGAATCTCTCTTTTATCGTGTGATATCAAAACCCATTCTTCTGTGTTGAATACTCCCGTATCAATCCAATCCGGAATATCGGGAAATTTGAAAAAATTTTCCTTGACAAATCTAATTGAATCAGTCGCAGCTCTATCAGAAAAAACGAGGGCTTCAAGAAGCGAATTGCTCGCAAGCCGATTTGCGCCATGAACACCTGTCATCGCCGTCTCGCCTGCAGCATAAAGCCCAACTATTGAGGTTCTACCCCATAAGTCAGTAACAACACCACCGCATGAATAATGCGCTGCTGGAACAACCGGAATTGGCTCTTTAGTGATATCGATCTTGAACTCGAGACATTTTTCATAAATATGGGGGAATCTGTCCTTAACTTTATCTGGGTCAAGATGGGTTAAATCAAGATAAACATATTCATCGCCGGACTTTTTAAGCTCTGTATCAATTGCCCGCGCGACAATATCTCTTGGAGCAAGGGAACCGCGCGGATCGTATTTTTTCATAAAATCCTCCCCATTTTTCGTCCTTAAAATCCCGCCAAACCCACGAACAGCCTCAGATATTAAAAAAGCTGGCGAACCCGAATTATAAAGCGTTGTTGGATGAAACTGGATAAATTCCATATTCCCAATCTTTGCCCCAGCCCTGTAAGCCATCGCAACACCATCGCCTGTAGCTATTGCGGGATTAGTTGTATGAAGATAAACTTGACCAAGTCCACCAGTTGCAAGCATTGTAACCTTTGATAAAAATTTCTTCACCTGTCCCGTTTTAGCATCAAGCGCATAAACTCCCCAACAATGTATGTTATCAACTTTTTTGCTTTTATCAATCCCAACGAGATGATGCTCAGTGATCAAATCAATCGCTACATGGTGTTCGAATATCTTCACATTAGGATGGCTTAAAACTTTTTCAAGAAGCGCTCTTTCTATTTCTCTTCCAGTTAAGTCTTTTGCATGCACAATTCTACTTCTTGAATGTCCCCCTTCCATCCCAAGGTCAAGTTTCCCATTTTGCGTTCGTGTAAATTCAACCCCAATTTTTATCAATTCCTCAACTTTCTTCGGACCCTCATAAACCATAACTTCAACTGCTTCACGATTGCAAAGTCCCGCTCCTGCGTTTAATGTATCTTGAATATGAAGTTCATAAGAATCATCAGGCGAAAAAACAGATGCAATCCCACCCTGAGCATAATTCGTATTTGATTCTGCCCTTTCCTTTTTAGTGATTATAACGACGCGACCATAGTCTGCAACCTTCAAAGCGTAAAATAAACCTGCGATCCCGCTACCAATTACAAGAAAATCAGATACTATCTCCATTTAAATTAAATTTTTATTTCAAGTGAAATATCAAGAGCCTTCGGCGAATGTGTTAACATCCCAATTGATATATAGTCAACACCAGTTTCGGCAATCTGACGAACATTCTCAAGCGTAATTCCACCAGATGCCTCAACCTCAAATTTACCATCGATTAAATCAACAGCCTTCCTCAAATCATCAACGCTGAAATTATCAAGCAAAACCCTATCAATCTCATCAAACTTTAAAATCTTTTTGACCTCATCAAGATTTTGTGCCTCAACTTCAATTTTTAAATCAATATTTTTTTCCTTCACATACTTTAAACATCTCTCAACAGCCTTTTCAATGCCTCCAGCAATCGCAATATGATTATCCTTTATCAAAATCATATCGTATAACCCAAATCTATGATTTACACCACCGCCAATTTCAACGGCAAGTTTATCAATTAATCTAAGCCCAGGGGCTGTCTTTCTCGTGTCGGTTATTTTTGCTTTCGTTCCTTTAACCGCCTCAACGAATTTTCTCGTAAGCGTCGCAATCCCGCTCATTCTTTGGAGGAAATTAAGCGCAACCCTTTCTGAAGTCAAAATACTTCGAGCATCCCCACTTACAACGCCAATAATATCACCCCTTTTTACTAAATCCCCATCAGAAACAGTTGGAATAAAACTTAAATTTGGATCGACGTTTTTAAACACAATCCAAGCAACATCAACTCCAGCTATAACCCCATCATCTTTAACAAGAAATTCAGCGCTTGCTTCTATAAATTCTTCGCCGATAACAGACATTGTAGTTATATCCCCGTAACCGACATCCTCAACCAACGCCCTCTTTACAACTTCTGCTATTTGTTCCTCAATAGAAAAATTTCTCATTCTAAATTCATCCATCATTACTTTCTTCATCAACAAGCAAAATTGGGATGCCGTCTCTTATTTCGTAATTTTTACCACATTTCTTGCAAACGAGCGATTCAGGCTCATCAACATATTCAAGGTCACCTTTACACTTTGGACACGCAAGAATTTTTAACAGTTCTTTGTCAAACATAAAATTAACAGTTTTTGTTTTTGCATGCTTTGAATTGTTCAAGCACAAAATTCATAAAAACATCCGGCGGTTTGATGGGTTTGTATGATTTCGCATCTAAAAAGACATGCTCCGTATACCCCTCAGCGATCAGTTCGTCATCAACATCACGATAAACTTCATATTCAAGCCGAAACTTCAAATTCGGGATTTCTTTCATATAAGTTTCAATTCTCAGCAAGTCGTCGTAATAAGCAGGCTTTTTAAACTTAGCGTATGCTTCAAGCACTGGAATTAAATAACCCATCCTTTCAATTTCACTATATGGGAGACCATAATCCCTTAAAAGTTCAGTCCTCGCCCATTCAAAATACTCAAAAAACTTAGCGTGATAAACAAACTTCATCTGATCCGTATCGGAATATCTAACCCTAATTTTAAAAATGTGCTTAATCATTCCTCCCAAAACCCCATTTTTCTATATTTTTTTATCCTCATCTCAACAAGTTTTTGAGGCTTAATATTAGAAAGTGCTTCAAGTTCCTCAATTAAAATTTCCCTTAAAATCCTCGCTGCCTCTTTATGATCGCGGTGAGCACCCCCAAGTGGCTCAGGAACTATTCGGTCAATCACGCCAAGCTTTATCAAATCTTGGGCTGTAAGTTTCAACTGCTCCGCTGCCTGCTCTTTATAATCCCAACTTCTCCACAATATACTTGAGCATGATTCAGGAGCAATGACGGAATACCACGCATGCTCAAGCATTAAAACCCTATCCCCAACTCCAATTCCAAGCGCTCCACCGCTTGCACCTTCACCAATTATGACGACAACAATTGGAACTTGAAGCCTTGCCATCTCAAAGAGATTCCTTGCAATTGCTTCCGCTTGACCTCGCTCTTCAGCTCCGATCCCCGGATAAGCCCCAGGTGTATCTATCAAGGTTATAACTGGTTTATTAAATTTCTCCGCAAGTTTCATCAATCTCAACGCTTTCCTATATCCCTCGGGGTGTGGCATTCCAAAATTTCTATAAAGATTCGACTTCGTATCACGCCCCTTTTGAGTTCCAATTACCATAACAGTTCTATTATCAAGCCGAGCAAATCCACCAATCATAGCCTTGTCATCACCAAAATATCTATCACCGTGCAATTCAACAAAATCGCTCATCATCAGATAAATATAATCAAGCGGATAAGGTCTATCGGGATGCCTTGCTATTTGAACTTTCTGCCAGCGTGTGAGATTTGAATAAATGTTCACTTTCAGCTCCTCAACCTTGCTCTCGAGCTTTTTTATTTCCTCACTTAAATCGACCCCACCACTATTGGCAAATTTCCGCATCTCCTCAATTTTTTGCTCGAGTTCAATTATCGGCTTTTCAAAGTCAAGGATAAACTTTGACATCTTAAACCTTCTTTTTGTTTGAAAACAATTGAATCAAAGTTCTAATTAAAATTTCAATATCAAGTGCCAAAGATTGATTCCGAGCATAAAAAATATTTAACCTCTCGATCTCCTCCTTAGAAAGACCTTCATACTCCGATATTTGAACTATTCCAGTTAAACCTTTTTTCCCTAAGTAATCCTGACCATCAGGGAAATCAAGAGGACAACCAACTAAACTAAGACTTCCTGTCAAAACCTTAGGCAAAAGCAAGATCTTTCTTCCAAAACCTCCGAGTTCCATTCCAAAAATTTTTTTAAAATATACCAAAGGATAAACAAAAATCAAAAGGGGAATTGTGAAGAAAATATCAAAAATTCTCTTCGAAACTTTGTTCAAAAACTTATTGATGTTATAATCAATGTCAAGCACGGGAACATCATCGAGCGAATCAATGCTCGCTTTGCTTAAAACTAAATCCGAGCTAACAAGAGCAAGCTTAAAATTGACATTTTTGTCTTTCACGCGACTTATTATCGAAAATATCTCAGAATAAGGTAACTCATCGCTTACGAAAATCACATCATTAATCTTTCTGTCACGAATTATCTTCTCGATTGTATTTATACTTCCGATTATCTCAACATCTTCAATCTTCTGACCAAGCCTTTTTAAATCATAATCAACTATTCCAACTATCCTGAAATTTTCACTCGTTTTTCTTTTCAATCTCTTAACGAGCGAAACAACCCCACCTCCAGTCCCAACGACCAAAATTCTCTTTGCAACAGCGCGTATATTAATAAATGGAATTCTACCTACAATTCTTAAAACCAATCTCCAACCCGGGATGAAAAACATATTAAAAACCGTCATAACTATGACAATCATTCTGCTAAAAGCATACTGCTTAAAGAAAAAAGTCAAGCTAGACAAAATAAGAGATGCAAATAATACCCCAACTAAGGAAAAACCAATTGAAAATTTCCTGTTCGTGTAAACCCCAAATGAATAAAGCGAAAACCAAACAATTAAAGGTGGAACAATTAAAACTTCCGGATAAGCATATCTTGGAAGCGCAAAAATCGCATTAAACCTGATAAATTCCCCTAACATAAAAGAAACCAGAACAAAAAATACATCAACCATCATATCCCAATAATTTTTCACAAACTTCCCAACCATTGCGATAAATCCACGGGAAACTATGCCAACCCTCAAAATTAAACCGAGCAAAGCAAACTCTTTATAATGTTTCCTGACAAAAATTTTCATAGCATCGTAGAAAACTCTAATTTCATCTATATTACTTCGCTTCGTGCTTTCACCTTTAAAATGAATTATTTGCGTCAATGGAACATAGTAAATTTTCCAGCCCGCTTTTTTAATCCTATAACACCAATCAATATCTTCCCCATACATAAAAAAATCCTCATCAAGCCCCCCGACTTGTTCATAAACTTCTCTTCTTACCATCATAAATGAACCACTAATCAAATCAACTTCAGTTATCACATCAGGATCAAGATAAGTCAAATTATACTTTGCAAAGATTTTACTCTTTGGAAATAAAGTTGATAAACCGACCATTTTTGTGAAAGCAACCCATGGCGTTGGGAAACTTCTTCTGCAGGCAAGTTGAAGCGTCCCATCGGGATTGAGAATTTTACACCCCGCCATGCCACACTCAGGATGGGATTCAAGAAAAGAAATCAAAACCTTGAATGTGTCTTCTTGAACTACCGTATCCGGGTTTATCAAAAGTATATATTTACCTTTGGCTATTTTTAACGCTTGATTATTTGCCCGAGCAAATCCGAGATTTCTATCGTTTGCTATCACTTTAACCCAAGGGAATTTCTGTTTGAGCATTTCAACGCTTCCGTCCTCGCTTGCATTATCAACAACAAACACCTCGGCGTTTATACCCTCGATAGCCCTCTCTATCGATTTAAGGGCATTTTCAAGAAAGTCCCTAACATTATAATTGACGATAATTATGGAAAGTTCAACTCCCATTTTTCTCCCTCCTGAAGAATTTTAAAATTCTCAAAAAGGCAAGGCGAATTACCATGAAAAACGCTTCTAAAACAATTTTCTTGTTCATCTTCGATATCCCGGACCTTCGCTCAACAAAAATTATCGGATGTTCGGTAATTCTTAAATCGTTATAATATGCTTTAACCGTTAACTCTATCTGAAAGGCATAACCATTCGATTTTATCTTGTCAAGATCAATCTTCTCAAGAGCCTTTCTTGAAATACATTTAAACCCGCTTGTCAAATCTTTAACCGGCACACCTGTCAATGTTCTCGCATAAGCATTTGCGAAATAACTCAACAAAACCCTTCTCATCGGCCAATTTAATACAGAGACGCCGTGCGAATACCTTGAACCAATAACAATATCGTAACTATCAAGAGCACCCTTCAATATATTTGGTATCTCCTTCGGATCGTGTGAAAAATCCGCGTCCATTTCAAAAACAAAATCATACCCTTTTTTCAACGCAAATTTAAATCCCTCAACATAAGCTGTCCCAAGCCCAAACTTACCTGGTCTTTCAATTAAATGAAGCCTCTCGCCAAACTCTTTCTTTAACTCCTTAACAACCTCAGCCGTTCCATCAGGAGAATTATCATCAACAACGAGAACATCGATCTGAGCATAAGGCGAAATAACATCTCCTTGTTTCAAAACCTCTGGGATTAAATCTTTTATATTCTCTGCTTCGTTGTAAGTTGGAATGATGACAAGAACCCGCATCAATGATTATCCTTTATCTTTTAAAAATTCTTTTATTGATTTAACCACATAATCGATCTCATCATCTCTTAATTCGGGGAACATCGGGAGGGAAAGCACCTCCCTCGAACATTGCTCCGAGATCGGGAGATCACCTTGTTTATATCCAAGGTATGAAAAAACTTTCTGAAGATGAAGAGGAATTGGATAATGAACAGCAGTTTGAATTCCCTTCTCTTTCAAAAATTTAGCAAGCTCGTCTCGACGTTTCATCCTTATCGTGTATTGGTGATATATATGCTTGTTATAAGGCTCTGAATAAGGTATAACAATCTCGTCAATATCTTTAAGTGCTTCATTATACTTTTTAGCTATCTCAATCCTTCTCTCATTCCAACTATCAAGATATCTCAACTTTACAAGAAGTATACTTGCCTGCAAGGTATCGAGCCGACTGTTAACCCCAAGAATTTCATGATTATATCGTACCTTTGAGCCGTGAACCCTTATCATTTTTACTTTTTCAGCAAGATCGTCGTTATTAGTAACGATCATCCCAGCATCGCCAAAAGCACCGAGATTTTTAGTTGGGAAAAAACTTATACACGCGATATCTCCAAACGTACAAACTTTTCTACTCTTATATTCGGCTCCCAATGCCTGTGCTGAATCTTCAATTACATAAAGATTATATCTTCTTGCAATATCAAGAATTTTATCCATTTCCGCGGGTTGTCCATAAAGATGAACAGGTATAATTGCCTTCGTTTTTTCAGTTATCTTTTCTTCAATCAACTCTGGGTTTATATTATATGTCCTTTCATCAATATCAACGTAGACTGGTTTTCCACCAAGCAAGACAATTGTTTCAGCGGTCGCTACAAAAGTAAAGGGAGTCGTTATCACCTCATCCCCTGGTTTTAAATCAATCGCCATTAAAGCGATTTGAAGGGCATCTGTTCCTGAGGCAACACCAATGGCATGTTTAACCCCGAGATATTGAGCAATACTATTTTCAAACTCCTTTACCTCATCACCAAGTATAAAATTGCCCTTATTTAAAACCTTTTGAACAGCGGTATCAATTTCGTCCTTTAAATTTATGTATTGTCTAACGGGCGTGAAAATAGGAACTTCCATAAAAATTTACCTTTTAATTTTCAAGTTTGCCCTTTCCCTGAAAGCACATGCAAAATTGTATAAGCAATAATTTTCAGATCCATACGAAGAGACATGTTCTCAATGTAAAAAAGATCGTATTGCAATTTCTTTTTGATATCCTCAATTGACTCATCATGTTTGATGTTTTTAACTTGAGCCCACCCAGTTATTCCAGGTTTAACTTTTAACCTTCGTTTATAAAGCGGTATTTCCTTTAAAAACTCTCTAACGAACATTGGTCTTTCAGGTCGAGGACCAACCAAGCTCATATCACCTTTTAAAACATTGAAAAATTGAGGAATCTCATCTAAATGAAACTTCCTTAGTATTCTACCAACCCGAGTTACCCTGGGATCATTTTTGATAGTCTTTCTAACAGTCCAAATTGAACCTGTAATGGCTTCAGCATTTTCGATCATTGAGCGGAACTTATACAACGTAAAAATCTTTCCATCCTTACCAACCCTTTCCTGCTTGTAAATCACAGGACCTTTCGAATCTATTTTTATTAAAACCGCAATCAAAATCCACACAGGCAACCCAACTAAGAGAACTATCAACGACACAAGTATATCAATTAGTCTTTTTATCACTTTCTCCCACGGCTTCATCAACTCTGGCATGATCTCAATAAGCGGAAAGCCGTAAATTTGATTTGTTCTCGCTTGCCCACTTATCGCGTCATAAAGATCAGGGACAATTTTAAATCCGACATCTTCATCACACCGCCCAATCACATCAAGAAGCTTTTCATGTTCTGATGAATCAAGCGCAAAAATTATTTCTTTTACTTCGTGATCTCTTATAATATCGTTAATCTGCTCAACTGACCCAAGAACCTTGATACCTTTGTATTCACCTCCCTTTCGCTTATCAGTTCTAACAAAGCCAACGACTTTATAACCAAGCGCTGGATATTTCACCAAAAGGTCAAAAATCTCTTTCCCCTTCTCATCAAACCCAACGATCAATGTATTTCTTAATCCGATACCCTTTTCAAGCAATTTTCTCTGTAAGGTTCGCACAGCCACACGTCCTGCGACCGTGAAAAACATCATTAAAATCCAATAAACCAAAATCAACAATCTCGAATTCGCCGGTGAATTGGTCGAAATATCATCAATAAAGATAGCAAAGAAAAGAACCAACACCCCAAATGTAACCGCTTTTAAAATGGTGAAAACTTCATCGATCCTCGACTTGGCATACCAAGGCTGATATAAGCCGAATAACCAGAACACAATAAGCCAATACCCCGTAATGATTAACATTGGACCAAAAAATTCAGGTCTTACATAATAGGAAAATAGCCCACTTTCAACACGGATTAAATAATAAATATACCACGCCAAGACCAACATTAAAATATCAATGAAAAACACCAGCAATCTTTCAACTGCCTTTGACATTTTCAACGGGTTCTTTTAATTTCAAAAGCTCACAGTATACTTCCATAGTCTTTGAGAGCATCTTATCAAGAGTAAAATTTTTCATCGCCTTTTCTCTTCCAGCTTCGCCCATTTTTTTACGAAGAGTCTCATCTTCAATTAAAATCTGAAGAGCCTTTGTAAACCTCACAGCGTCCCTTGGTGGAATAAGAAAGCCATTTACACCATCTTCAATAAGTTCAGAAATACCGCCGACATTAGAAGCTACAACAGGTAATCCAGCCATCATTGCTTCAATAATAGCTAAAGGTAATCCTTCCCATCGCGATGGCAAAACAAAAATATCAGTTTGTGAAAGAATTTCAGGTATATCACATCTTTCCCAAAATAAAACAACCCTATCAATTAAACCTTTCTTGGAAATATATCTTTTCACTTTCTCTCTCAGCTCCCCATCACCAACAATCCAAAATACCGCATTATTTATCCTTTCAGCGACATCAATTAAAAAGAATAAATCTTTAGGCGGAGCAAGTCGACCAACAAATGTAATAACAGGTTTATTGTTACGTGGCTGTGATTTTACAATATTTTGAAACAAAGATATATCAACACCATTATGAATCACAATCAATTTTTCAGGTGAAGCAACTTTAAACTTTATAGCAAGTTCTCTATCATGTTCTGATACGCATATTATTTTCGTTGTTGTGATTGCAGCAATTCGCTCAATCTGAGCCAAAAGCCACCTTATCCAAAATTTTCTCCCCTCTGTAAAAACCCAGCCGTGAGCTGTAAAAATTATTGGTTTCACATTTAAAACTGCAGACCAAAATCTTGCAATAATGCCAGCTTTTGAACTATGAGCGTGAATTATGTCGGGTTTAAATTTTTTTATCGCCCTATATACAGGTATAAAAGCCCTCAAATCATTTATCAAATGAAAGCGCCGAACAAAATATGGGTTTGGAAAAACTTCAACACCAAGCTTTTCAGCTTCCCTAACTAACCTTGGTTCAGGAGCAGAAACAAGACCAACGGAATGCCCCAGGCTTCTCATATACCGCATTAACTGCAAAACATGCAAAGGAGCACCACCAAAGCCAGCAGATGTCACAACATATAAAACTTTCATACCTTCAACTTTTAGTTTCTTTTTCACGATTTAAATTAAACAAAGAAATTAAAAACCCCAAAAGAATCCAAAAATGACGCCAATGTAAAGTATCTATCACAAAGCTTTGAGCAATTATCCCAATTAAACAGCTAAATATCCACGGAATATCACCCGAATAGATAATTTTTCTCGACCTTACCGAAACAAACGACGCCACCGCTAAAACACCTATCATCAACATTAAACCAACAATTCCATTCTCAGCCAAAACCCTTAAATAAAGATTGTGTGACGAAGGCGTTATAAGTATTGGCCCGCCCATTGATTTTTGATAGTCCAAAGAATAATCCTCAAACTGCCCCGGACCTATCCCAAGTGGATATGATTTGAAAATTTCAATGCCAGCCCTCCACGCCATCGCCCTACCGTATATATCATACCATTGTGCACCTCTAAATCTAAAACCCTGCTGAAAAACTTCAAGAATAACAGGCACAAATAATACAGCGACAGCCAATGCAACACCTAACACAGCAAAAAATCTTTTGCTCCTTTTAGTTATCAAAGAGACAAAAGCAAGAAAGAAAATCCCAGCAAGCAAATTTAGCAAAGAACCACGAGAAAAAGTCAGAACAATAGATATAAGCAAAAACAAAAAAAGCGCTGTATACTTTAATATTTCCCTCCTTTCACCTAACAAAATTTTGCTCATCGCATACAATGCGCCTGTTGCCATAAAAGCGCCAAGAACATTTGGGTCCTTAAAAAAGCCCGCAGGTCTACCTAACCTACCCTGAATTAACAACAGGACGATCATTAAAACGAGGACAATCGCAGATATATAAACCGCAAGTAAATAAAACCTTCTAACTTCAAACCAAATCTTTACATCTTTAATATAGCTTGAAAAATAAAACGCAAGTGAAATAGTGTATATTGTCACGAGACCAAAGAATACGCCCCTTAAAAAATTTTTTGAGTAAAAAATTTGAAATAAATTAAGCAAAATGTATGCAAGCAATAGATGTAAAGCCGGATGTGAAAGCCATTTGAAATCACCTCTCATAATCCTTTTGAACCATGACCCCGCGAAAATGAAATCAACCGGGGCAGGCTCAAACTCCAACCCCCACAAAAACAGCAAACCAGCATTTGCTTCTCTATTCGTAAATAAAATCCACATCAAACCAAACATAAACATCGCAACCCACATCGCATAGTAATTTACAAACATACCGATTAAAGGCATGAATAAAGCGAATGAAAGCATAACGTTTTGTAGATCGATTGCTGGAGCGTATTTGTTCTCAGGGCTTATCTCCATTTTAAGCTTAACACAACTCTTCTTATAAATTTCAACAGCGAAAATGTAATTAAAAATGGAAAAACAAGCTTACTAATTTTCTTGGTCTTCAGCAAATCAAAGTAAGCCTTTAGCTCATCTTTCTCCATCTTCCACAATTCCCCTGAAGGTCCACTATGCCCAAAAAATGGCCTGAACCTTAAAGCCAGCGGTAAATCAATATATATCCCCCTATAGTCAGACAACAAAACTCTAATCCACAAATGGTAATCATCACAATACTTCAAATTCGGTTCGAAACGAAATGGCAAATCTCTTTTTAACATTACTGTGCTTGTAAAAAAATGATTTTTTAGCAAAATTGTTTTCTTCGAAACACTTCTCCACCTAAAGCTTTTTAAATCATATTCAGGCTCGCAGTAATCGCTTACAATTTTCATATTATGTCCAGTTAAATCAAATTCTGGATTATTGAGCATAAAATTAAGTTGTATCTCAATTTTATGCTTAACCCAGGCGTCATCTTGATCTAAAAAAGCGATATAAGGTTGAGTTGCAGCATCCCATCCAACATTTCTCGGGATGCTGGGTCCCCCTGAATTCCTGCCAAGTTCGATTAATCTCATCCACCCGTTATACCTTTTTTCAAGTTCCCTTAAAAATTTAACTGTTTCATCCTCACTACCGTCATCGACGACAATTAGCTCAGCGGGTCGCCACGTTTGTTCATAAACCGAACGAATTGCCCTCTCAATTACATCTTTGCCATTATAACACGGGATTATAACGCTTACAGGTGCATCCATAAGAGCCTGAGTAATTTGTTTTTAAAAACAAATTTAAATCTTTCCCTTTCACCTTGCTCAAACACCCTAAACCAAGCTATAAATCCAAAAATTATTAGCAAAAAAAGCGCCACAACAAATTTTAATAACAAATTCCACACACCACCGACAAAGGCGAGGAAAGCCATAACAATTGACACAGACAAAACAGAGAAACTCTCATGATTTAAAAGTTTGCTTAAAGCGACGATTCCCTTCTTAAAAACTATCCGATACAGCAAAATTAAATCAACAATTTGCCTCGTCATCCACCCCAAACCTGCTCCTAAAATTCCAAACTTATAAATCAAAAATGAAACAAAAGGAATATAGAAAACGAGCTCAGCAAAATAAACCTTCGCCGTGATATCAGGTCGTCCAATCCCTTGCAACAAAATCGCTGGAAACCCAGCTATTGAATTTATCAAGATGCCAAAAGCAAGAAATTTAAAAACATTTGAACTATTAACTGCAAATTCATAACCGAGCCACAGTTTTAAAATTTCAAAAGAAAAAAATGACAAAACAAAAACAATCGGAAAAAGTACGACAAAAGTTAAACGAACAGATTTTGAAAACAAATTCGAAATTTCATCGCTCTGGTCTCGCCCGTCTAATAGACTAAAAGCCGGGAACAAGGTGATAACCAAACTAGCGGGAATTATCCACAACCTCTGAACCGCCTCAAACGGAGCGGTGTAATAAGCCAAAACCCCGATTGATAAAATTGCACCAATCAAAAATCTATCAATATAAGTCAAAATTGGATTAATAATATTCACAACAGTAATCCACCCGCCGAAAGAAAATAACCTCGACAAAAGCTTTAGATCCAACTCAAACCTATTTTTCATCAATGGAGAAACTTTTAAATCAAGTATGAAAAGGGCAATAATCATAAAAACTCGCATCGCTATTAAAAGTATGACTATTCCTGTTAGTTTTAAATTTAAAACCGCACCAGCAATTGATAAGACTAAAACACCAATTTTAGCTGGGACAAGAACAAAATTTATAAGGTCAAAGCGTTGATAAGCCTCTAAAACGCCCTGAAAAGATGTGCTTACAAGGATAACGGGAATGGAGATTGAAATAAAATAAAACGATGTTTTCGCCTCAGGGATTAACTCTGGGGTTATCTTCAACACTTTTTCAACCATAAGCGGAGTTAAAGATAGAAAAACCATTGCCAATAAAACCCCAACCGTCGCTTGCACTAAAACCGATGTCCAAACTATTTTTGGAACATCTTTTAACTCTCCCCGCGCCAAGGCACTGGACACAAATTTCGTTGTTGCTCTCCCGAGACCAAGGTCAAGCATCGTTGAATACCACATCAAAAGCCAAAGGATTGAAAGTATACCAAACCTTTCATTACCAAGATACTTTATCAAAATTGGAACCCCGAAAATTGCAGCGATGATTGGAAGGATTTGACCAATAAAATTAAAAAATGTATTTTTGACAACTAACTTCCTTATAGAAGAATCAGAAGTTAAACGCTCTTCTTGCATAAAGATGGGGCATTAAGATATCTTGTAAATATTAGCAACCTTTCGGGCGAAATTATAAGCCTTCAAGTCAAGCGAGTTTAAAAACTGTTTTCTGTTAAGTAACGATTCATTGGCAAACGAAATTATAACGAATAAAACCAACGCAGATGCAAAAACTGATAAAACTATCAATGTCCTAAATGGTCTTGCCTTTTTCTCGGGCGGAACAGCATAATCAAGAACTTGGACAACTGGAACATTTTTCTGCTCCTCGATTTTTGCCTGCTCATACAATGGAACGATAAACTCAAGAAGTTTATTCTGAATCTCGTAATCGCGATAAAGTCGAAGATATTGCAAACCCAACTCAGGAACATCTTTAAAAGGCACAAATAAACTCATATCACTTTTAGATTTTTCACTACCTTCTTTCATCTGGTTTAATCTTTTTTTCATTTCCTCAATTTGAATCATAGCACTTTTAACTTCAGGGGCGTCTTCCCCAAACCGTCTCTGTAAAATTCCAAGTTTAACTTCCTCAGCTATTATTTGAGCCTCAAGTTCAGCTGCTGCTTGAACAGCTGCTTTAGTTTGCTCAGGCAAATAATAAATACCATACTTTTGTTGAAATTTCTTGAGTGTATCTTCAGCAGCCTTGAGGTCAGCAAGGTTTTGCAAATAACGTCTCTCTATCACAATTCTATTATTCCTCGCCTCTTCGGTGTTAAGTTTTATGTTTATCTCATTTAAAACATCGACAAAATAATTAGCCATATCAGCTGCCCTTTGGCGATCCCTGTCATAAACATTTATCACTAAAATCCCATTCTCATCAATTTCAAAATCTGTATTACCCCTCAACTCTTTCACCGCTTTTTCCATCGATGAATCTTTTATCCCGTAGACCTTGATAAGATCAAATTTTTCTACCACTTTTTCCATTGCGGTTCTGCTGTTTAAAATCGCAAGGTATGTGAAAAGCGGAATTTGTCCTCCACCCAATCCTCTTAAAAATGGCGCAAACTCGCGAATTGATTGCCCAAAACTTCCAAGCCCACCCAAGATGTCAGTCTTTCTCGGAGCGACTACAGTGGCGGTTGCTTTATATTGAACTGGCAATAAAAGAGCAACAACAACTGCAACCAAAGTGACTATGAAAACATTAATAACGATAAACTTTCTCCACTTGTAAAGAACATAAAAATAATCCCAAATCCCAACTTCTGCCCGCTTTCCGTCTGTTCTCTCAGCGTGATTCTCGTTCATTTAAACCTTTCTCTTTGCTTTAACTTCTTAAAAACTTAAAAAAATAAGGCTAAATAAACAAGTCGAAAATTATCAGTGCCCGGGGCGGGATTCGAACCCGCACGGGCTTTAAGCCCACTACACCCTGAATGTAGCGCGTCTCCCAATTCCGCCACCCGGGCAAGAGCTAAAATTAATTTAAAAATTTAAAACCTAAACACAAAAACTAATTCCCCTCAGCGATTTTGAGAATAAATGGTATAGAAATAAAAGCGAGAAACCCACTTAAATAAAATCCGACCCTTAATCCCCAGAATCCAGCAATTATTCCACCAAGCCCCGGACCAATCACATTTGAAAGCGTCGTAAAACTTGAAGCAATCCCCATAATCCCACCTTGTTTCTCCTCATTTACATTTCTACTCACAAAGGAATACAAAACCGGAAGCATCCCACCAAGAAAAAAACCGAACAATGCCCTTGATAAAATCACAACAAAAATTGAATTCGAAAACCCCTGAACCATAAAAGCAACACCAGCGCCTGAAAAAGAGAAAACCAAATTTTTTCTATATCCTTTAAAACCTAATTTTCTAAAATCGCTATCGTTCTTCCTCCCCCATAGCGGAGACGATAAAATTGTAAACGCCCCAGCAATCGAAAAAGCAACACCAGTTAAAGTTGAAATATGCTTTGCCTCTCTAGCTACATACTCAACAAACAAAGCAAAAATGGGTTGAACTATCATAACTGTCATTTGAGATAAAAATATTAGAATCAAAGCAATGCTTATATTCCTACTTCTAAACGCGAAACGGTAGTTTTCGAGCAAATTTTTTAATTCGTTTCCGTTCTCCGAATTATTTCTTCTTGACTCAACAGCTCCAAATATTAAAAGAAAGCCCGAGATGAAACATAGTATTCCCGTCAAATAAAAAATGTGTCTATAGCCAATCAAATCCGCAAGCACTCCTCCAAACAGCGGACCCAAAAGTTGACCAGTTGATGTTGCAGTTTGAAGAGTTCCAATTGCATATCCCTTTCTTTCATACGGAGTTTCCGCAGAGATAAAAGCAAGTGCCGAAGGTATAAAGCCACTTATAGCTCCTTGAATCACTCTGAATATAAAAAGTTGATAAACATTTTGCGATAAACCTGTCAAAAACTGTGCTACGCCTAAACCAAATATCGCTCTAACCATAATCAACTTCCGTCCAAATCTATCTCCAAGCGTCCCCCATATTGGTGTTATAAAAAACGAAACTATGAAAGGACCTGAAAAAACAATCCCACTCCACCTTGCGACATCCGCTTCATTTCTCACCCCGAGCTCTCGAATGAAAAATGGAAGAAATGGTATAACCATACTCATTCCCATCATAGCGATAAACTGCGCGAACCAAACAATGTAAAGATTTTTCTTCCAAATCTGCACTTCGACTCAAATAAATTGAAATCAGTTTTAAAAAGAATATCCAAACCCAAAAACGAAATGGAACATTTTTATAAATGTTTCAGCTGTCCCACCATATATACCAGCATTCACAATCTCACCAGATGTATATTTTAGCTCAACCATCCCAAATATTCCCCTATAGACCCTAAAATCAATCCCGCACGAAAGTTGAACCACAAAATCATTTACCTCGTATCGCTCAAAACTTAACGAATCAATCGTTGTCTCAAAGTGTGGTATCGAAACCCCAAAACCAAATTTCAAAAAAGGAGAAATATAAGGCTTTAAATCGAACTTGTAACCAAAATTTAAAATTCCGTAATTTAAACCATGTGAGATGGAAAAATTTTGAACTATATCCCCAAACCTTATAACTGAGTTGATCAAAGAATCTCTGTAAATCCCAGCAACTTTTACCGCTTGCTCCGGATCAGAATAAACCTTTGAATGAATAAACTCAAACTCGACAAAAGTTCGAGGATTTACAAATTTCAGTCTATATGTAATCCTGAGCCCATAATAAAGCGGGAATTCAAATGATTTATCGGATAATTTAACACCGTCAAACCTTAGAAAAGTTTGATTTATGTCCTGAGAAACCTTAAGATATGTTGAGGCTGGAAAACTTTTACCAAGATATGCGAATAGAATCAAATCCTGCGCAACGCAATTATAAAAGAAAACAAAAAAAGGTGCTAATACTTTTATTACCTTCACTCTTGTTAACATTTTTATTGTCGCAAGCGGGCGGGGGAACAATCCCCCGCTGTTTTAAATTTATGGATAAAGCCCACGAAGCCTAACTGCCTCAGCAACCCTGCTGATCCCAAGCATATAAGCTGCCATCCTCATCGATACCTTATTTTTCAAATGAATGTCAATAACCTCATCGAAAGCGCGCTTCATAATTTTTTCAAGCATACCATAAACTTGCTCCTCGTCCCAGAACAAATGTTGCTCATCTTGAACCCACTCAAAATAAGATACGGTCACGCCACCAGCATTACACAATATATCAGGGATCACAAAAACACCTTTATCTTCAAGAATTGCATCTGCTTCAGGAGTGGTTGGACCATTCGCAGCTTCGGCAATTATTCTCGCATTTATCTTTCCAGCATTTCCTTCATGGATTGCGTTTTCAAGTGCTGCTGGCACAAGAATATCACATTTCAAAGCAAGGAGTTCATCTGCACTTATGGGTTCAGAATTAGGGAATCCAACAACCGAACCTGTTTTATTTTTGTGCTCAATGAGCTTCATTACATCAAGACCGTTATCATTAAAAACTCCACCTTTTGAGTCATTCACCGCTATAACTTTTGCGCCGGCATTTTCAAAAAGCATCGCTGCAACAGAACCAGCATTTCCAAACCCTTGTACTACAACAGTTGCACCTTCCAACTTTATACCAAGATGCTCGAGCGCTTTTTGCGCTGTATAAAACACACCGCGACCCGTAGCTTGATCTCTGCCAACAGAGCCACCAAGTGAAATAGGCTTCCCAGTCACGACCCCTGGAACTGCGTAACCTTTCATCATACTGTATGTATCCATTATCCAAGCCATAACTTGCGGATTCGTATAAACATCCGGAGCTGGAATATCCCTTTCAGGACCGATCAATGGAAGGATCTCCGCAGTATAACGCCTCGTTAATCTTTCAAGTTCTCCACGCGACATCTCCTTTGGGTTGCAAACAACACCACCTTTCCCACCTCCAAATGGAATATTGACAATTGCACACTTCCAAGTCATCCAAAAAGCAAGAGCTTTAACTTCGTCAAGAGTAACATTGGGATGATACCTTATTCCACCTTTTGCTGGACCTCGAGCAGTGCTATGTTGAACGCGATAACCCTCAAAACTTTTAACTCTGCCATCATCCATTCGAACAGGAAAGTTAACTATTAAAATCCGCTCTGGGTATTTAATGTGCTCACGAATATCTTCCTCAAGATTTAAAAGGTCGGCTGCTTTGTCAAATGTCTCAAGAGCCATATCATAAACTGACCTCGCCCCATTCCTAAGTGCTTTTTCCTTCTCGATTGTCATGTCTTTTCTCCTTTTTTATTTTTTATTAAAAAAATCCCGAACTGTTAAGTTCGGGATTTACCTAACCTGGCTTCCTGTTTCAATTTCGTCAAGCGTTGTTATAATTGTCAATTTTTCATCCTTAACAGCTGCAAGAAGCATACCTTGGGATTCTACCCCCATCAACTTAACAGGTTTTAAATTCGCCACTACGACAACGCGCTTACCGATAATTTCTTCAGGTTTATAATGCTTTCCAATCCCTGCCACGATCTGCCTTTTTTCATTCCCAATCTTTACCATCAACTTTAAAAGTTTTTCGGAATTCTTTACCCTTTCACATTCGACAACCTCAGCAACCCTAAGGTCAAGTTTTTCAAAATCTTCAATGCTTATCTGGGGCTTAAACTCTATCCCTTCATCCACAGTTTCACCGGATGCAACTTTTAACTTTCTTATTTCGGATTCAATTTCAGAATCTTCTATTTTCCTAAACAAAATTTTCGGCTCACCAAGCTGATGACCTACGGTAAGTAAGGGTTCAGCAGCGCTATCCCAGCCAGCCTTAACAATATCATCTTTCAAATTCAACATCTCCCAAATTTTCCTCGCCGAAAACGGCAAAACCGGCTCAAACAAGATCGCAAGTGACCTCACCAATTGCAAACACAAATTTATCGTCGTTGACGCCCTGCGTGGATTTTCTTTGATCATCCTCCACGGCTCCGTATCATTAAAATATTTGTTCGCAAATCTCGCAAGATTCATCGTTTCAAAAACCCCGTCCCTTATTCTAAAATTCTCGTAATTACTCGCTATCTTATCAACATACTCTTTTAATTTCGCCATCAACTCTCTATCAATGTCCTCAAGCTCAAATCGTTCGGGAACTTTATTCTCAAAATTCTTTTTCACAAACGTTAATGTCCTATTAACAAAGTTGCCAAGTATATCTGCCAGCTCATTATTGTTTCTCGCTTGAAATTCCTTCCATGAAAAATCCGTGTCCTTCGTCTCAGGCAAAATGCTTGCAATAGCATAACGTAATGGATCTGGCTCAAATTTCTCAAGATACTCATTCAGCCAAACAGCATAATTCCGACTCGTCGAAAGTTTTTTCCCCTCGAGATTTAAAAATTCATTCGCTGGAACATTATCCGGAAGCACATAAATTTCATCGCTTCTACCGTCATTCCATGCCATTAACATCGCCGGGAAGACAATACAATGAAAAACAATGTTATCTTTTCCGATGAAATGTATCAATCTCGTGTTTGAATCCTGCCAATACTCACGCCATTTCTCTGGTTGACCAATTTTTTGAGCCCACTCCTTCGTTGATGAAATATACCCGAGCAAAGCATCAAACCAAACATATATTACTTTACCCTCCGCCCCTGAAATTGGAACTTTTACCCCCCAATGCAAATCTCTCGTAACCGCCCTATCCTGCAATCCTTCCTTGAACCAAGAATAAACATATTGCTTAACATTCTCCTTCCAATCTGTCTTTGTGCTTATCCATTCTTCAAGCCGTTTTTGAAAATCACCAAGTGGCAAATACCAATGCGATGTATCTTTAATCACGGGAGTTGAACCACAGATCTTACACTTTGGCTCGATTAAATCCGTTTGCTCAAGCCAACTTCCGCATTTTTCACATTGATCCCCTCTCGCACCAGGTGAACCACACACTGGACAAGTCCCTTCAACATATCTATCAGCAAGAAACATTTTGTCCTTTTCGCAATACAATTGCTTGGTTGTTTTCTCCTTTAAAACTCCCTTCTTGTAAAGCTCAAGAAAAAATTCCTGCGCAGTTTGATGATGTATGGGAAGCGAAGTCCTTGAATAATTATCAAAACTCATCCCGAATTTTTCAAAACTCTCTTTATTCATATAATGATATTTATCAACAACCTGTTGGGGTGTTATACCTTCCTTCTCCGCCGTGATTGTTATCGGAACACCGTGTTCATCCGAACCACAAATATATATAACATCTCTGCCCTTTAACCTTTGATAGCGAACATAAATATCGGCAGGAAGATAAGCCCCAGCCAAGTGCCCTAAATGAATAGGTCCGTTTGCATAAGGGAGTGCAGCCGTTACAAGTATTCTTTTAAAATCTTTGCTCAAGGTAGCATAAAAATTTTGTTGGCAAGCTTTGTTAAGAATTTAGTAAAATAAATTTTTTGAAACAACTAACCCAAACCGTTAGAAAAGAATTCTTTACTCCGCTCAAACGCCTCCGGCGGGATGATTTTCGTTATCTCATCGAGCGTATATCTCTCCCAAAGATCATTACCATAGTGCACATAAACATAATTTTTGAAAATGTCAAATTTTTCAATCCTACCAACACCTCTTTCTGTCTGGATTTCGTAGTCAATCGGAGGGAATTTTTTCAATGCTTCAATATACATCTCCATCTCAAATAACAAACAACACTTCAGCCTCCCACATTGCCCCGATAATTTTATCGGGTTCAACGGCAGATTTTGAAACCTTGCGTGGGCAAGGGTAACTTTATTAAATTTCTCAAGCCAAGTATTACAACATAAAGGTCGCCCACAACTTCCAATTCCACCTATTTTTCTCGCCTCATCCCTTACGCCAATTTGCCAAAGTTCAATCCTTGTTTTAAAAATTTTGGCAAGATCACGAACAAAAGCCCTGAAATCAATCCTTCCGTTAGCAGTGAAATAAAAAGTGAGACGATTTCTATCAAACTGATACTCAACATCTATCAACTTCATCTCGAGGTTAAATGCTTTCACTCTTTCCTTGAAAATATGATATGCCTTAACTTCATCATCTCTGTTTTTCTTTAATTTCCTTAAATCTTCCTCACTCGCAAGGCGTATCACTCTCCTCATCAACTGACCAACTATACCGAGAAAGTTTCTTTTATAATGAACTTTTTCCCCAACCAAATGAACACGCCCAAGGTCAACGCCACGAATTGCTTCAACTAAAACATAATCACCGGGTTCGAGTTCAAGATTTTGATCGTTTATAAAGAAATCACGACGCAGGCTTTTAAATTCAACTTCAACAAGGCTTAAAGTATGCTCAATCTTGGCAAGTTCAGGATCAAAAGGTTTCTTAAAACAAGACTCGCACGGCAATTTAGCTTCTTCAATCTCAAGTCCTTCAGCTTCAATCCCAGCGATAAATGTTTTGTCCAACTGTTCCCAACCACTTCCAAATGATTCCCAGTCCTCCTCAAGCCAAAAAGGTGAATCTATCTTTCTATCCATTGCACCTTACCTATTTGTTTTGTTTTTTGATAAGCCTTCTTCATCAACTCCGAAAGTTCGAGCGAAAGATTTATCAAAATCAAATTCAATTGAACATTTTTTTCAACTTGATCGATCGCTTTTTCCACAAGCGAAATTGCACTCTGATATTCAAATTCACCATAATTTTCAACAAACTTTTTCAGTCTCTCAATCATATTAATGTTTATGATTTTATCGCTCATGCCAACCTTAAGCATCAGCGCATCCCTAAACCATGTCAAAATAATCTGCAAAAAATTCTCAATTTCACTTCTTTCATAATCCGCCACGATTTTTTCAACTTCAATCAACAACTTCACAATCTTCCCAGATGCGATTGTAGCAAGAAAATCAATGGGTCTAATTCTCTTATCCTCAATTGCAACATCAAGAAGTTCCAACGCCTTACCAAAACTTCCATTCGAAAGCCGTGCGATAAGCCGAGCCCGTGCTTCGTTTAATCCATATCTCTCAACCAATGCCCTCACTATCTCATCATCCGAGAGATAAGAAAACCTAACAAGCTGACACCTTGATATGATTGTTGGTAAAAGTCTATCCTTGTTTGCGGTGGTCAAAATTATAACGGTCTTAGGGGTTGGCTCCTCAAGAGTTTTCAAAAACGCATTTGCTGCTTGCTCCGTCATCGCATCAGCCTCAGAAACAATCACCACTCGCCAGCCCGGAATAAAAGTGCTATGCGAAATTTCCATTTTAATTTCTCTAATGCTATTGATCTTTATGCTGTTTGCCCTCGGAATTGTAATCTTATGATAGGGATTTTGCGCCTTTAACTTTACTTGCTCCTGTATAATTTTTATCTCTGACTCGTCAAGTTTTTCAATCGGCGAGCTATCTTTAGTCTCATTTTTCCCAAGTGGAAGTTTGAAAACTAATTTCACATTTGGATGCGAAAGTTCAGAAATCCCTTTACAAGTTCTGCATTCATCGCACGCTTCTCCTTTCCCACGCTCGCAATTTAATGCTTTCGCAAACTCAATCGCCATAGCATCCTTCCCCACGCCCTCTGGACCATAGAACAAATATGCATGTGCTACCTTTTCATTTAAAATCGCATTGATCAAAATTTGCTTTACCCTATCCTGACCTATTACGTTTGACCAAGCCATTAGATTACACAGTTTTCTTAGAAAGTTTGACCCACACCAATGTGAAAAACCAATCCTTTTAAAATTTGTCCAGCTGTCCTCTTAAAAATTACTTTCGTAGGAGAGCCTGGATCATAAACTTTGAACCCAAAATCAAACCTTAAACCACCAAAAAACGTTAAATACCTAAAACCAAATCCACCTGCAACAGCAAACTGATTTAATTTAATATGCCTCAAATCGTCCCATAAATTGCCTAAATCAATAAAAATCACACCCCCAAAGTTTCTCCAAAAAATCATCCTATTTTCAAAATTCGCCTCTATCAAAACATTACCCCCAAGCGATGGATTTGAAACATTCCCAAGCTCTCTAACTCTCCACCCACGCACGCTCGCACTTCCTCCTGCGAAAAATCTTCTATTTATCGGAATCGGCTGCAATTCAAACTTCTTCGATGATTTTATATAAAACTCATTCGCTATGCCTAATTTAAATTTAAACGCAAAAACCGAATTATTCAAACCGAAAAAACGCCTGTAAAGCCACCCAAATTTATAATATTGCGAAAATGGCAAAACATTTAATCCCATCTGACCTAAAAGAAATGGAAAAAATCCACCCTCTTCAACCGAAATCATATGAGCATAACCAGACCTCGGATAAATTAAATCATCCGTTCTATCAATTTGAAATGTTATCGATAAAATCGAGTTAAGCTGTCTTTGGTAAAGTTTCTCAAGTTTTGGATCAACCGTTCCCCTAAATTTTATGTTCACGCCTTCTATATCCCAATCTAAAAAACCTGAATATGCCCCGTTTGGTCTATGAATAATCCTCACCCTGTTTCTCGCTATATTTAACAAATAATTCTTTTGCTTATCTATCATCAAAGCTAAACTAAATTCCCCCGGAACACTTCTACCAAATAAATATGGTTGATTTAACCTCACATTTGCCTCAATCAACCCAGCAGTTGTAGTATCCCCTAAGCTTGGCGCCCTTTTAAAACTTAAACTTTGAATTTGCAATCTCGTGCTTGAGGAAAGATTTCTGCCACCACCTAAAAAATTTCTGTTTTGATAGTCAAGGGAAACTCCGACATTAAAAGCGTTTCTCTCATCGCTGAAATAGATTGAAGGAAAAATATCATGCTTATTCCTTGGAGCGACTAAAACATTAACATTGACAAAATTAATAGTATCACTTACCCCCGTCGGCTCAAGATCAATTCGCACATTTTCAAACAAACCAGTTTGAGATAAATTAGCTTCACTTTTCAAAATTAAACTCCTGCTGTAAAATTCACCCTTTTTAAATTCGAGCTCACGCCTCACAAGCTCCTCCGAAACTTTCATCCTGCCAGTCCTCTCAATCGAAATTTTTATGTCTTCTATCAAATATCTTCCATCCGGATCAAAAGGAACAAAGATTGAAACAGATTTTTTTGTAGAATCAACCAAAACACGAATTCCTGCCTTTTCAACATATGCATTTTGATAACCATTGTCATAGAGTAAATTTAATATCCTTTGAATCTCCGCCTCAACATCAATTCTTCTATATCTGCCCCCAACTTTGAGGAAAGAAAAATTCATAGAGATTCTCCTTAAAGAGTCGGGAATTCGCTCAAGCCCGATAAAATTAACTTTTTCAACTGAATACGGTGGTCCTTCATCTATCAGGAAAGTTAAAACCGCTTTTTTATCATCATAGTTGTAGTAAATTGACGTGTCAATTTTCACATCGAAAAAGCCGTTATCAAAATAATGATTCTGCAGATTTACGATGTCATTAGCAACCTTGATTTTATCAAGATATTGAGGTTTATCCCCAAGTCGTTCACTAACCTTATAAAGCGCTTGCCAAAATTTAGAGGGACTTTCCCTTGAAACAAGAATTGAATATAATTCTTTTCTGGATAAAGTTCTATTCCCCTGAAACCTTATCTTACTCAGCTCAAAGTTTTGCTCCTGCGCATCAAGAATTACAAACCCGAAAACCAAAAGAACGAAAATTAATCTTTTCATCTCTATTTAACTTAATTAAAAACTTAAAAACCCGTCCAAAGGACGGGCAAAACATTGTTTAATACTCATCTTCTTCACCAAACAAATAATCGTCTTCGTCTTCAGGAGAATAATCCGGCCAGATATCTTCAATTCCATTGTATTCTTCGTCTGTATCCTCAAGCTCTTCAAGGTTTTGAATTACTTCAGGTGGAGCCCCGATTCTTTTTGCATATTCAATTAACTCTCGCTTTGTCGCTGGCCATGGCGCACCTTCAAGATATCGGATTAATTCAGGTGTCCACAACATATTTTATCCACCTCCATTAGTTTAATTATTGCTTGCTTCCTGCACAAGTTCTTTATATTTATCTGGTTCAATATCTTCAAAGAAATAGTTCAATGGATTTTGCGGAACACCGTCTTTCCATACTTCGTAGTGCAAATGAGGAGCAGTAACAAGACCGGTTGCCCCACTTAAAGCAATTTTATCACCGCGCTTTACCTTCTGCCCCTCTTTAACAAATGCCTTTGAAAGATGCGCATACAAAGTTACATAACCAAAACCATGATCAATTTCAACCAATAAACCATATCTTCCTCTATATCCAACATAACTTACAACACCATCACCAGTTGCATAAACAGGTGTTCCGACATCAACAACAAGATCAACCCCTTCATGCATAGCCCAAACCCCAAGTATCGGATGTTTCCTATACCCAAATTTTGAGGTTAAACTACCTTTCAGGGGCAAAATAGCTGGAATCCGTTTAAACTTTTCCTGATTGGTCTTATACTGCCTGTAAATTTCCTCATAACTTTTCTGCTGTAATCTTAACTCCCTTTCAAGCCTCTCAATTTTTGAAAAAGACTCGGCAAGCAATTCCCCAACCTCCTTATCTGAAAAATTAAACTCGTATTTTTTCTCAACCCCACCAACACCAACTTTCTTTATATCCTCATCGATTGGTTTTAAATCCACAGCAAGACGTAATTCCCTATCCTGCTCAAGCAACTTCGCAACAATACTTTCAACTTGATTAAATTTTTCCCTTAAAACCTCCAATTGCTTTTTCAAAAGGTTGTTCTCCGACTGCAACTTCTCTGCCCTAACCTTGCCGAAGCCAAGAATATCACCCGTAAAATAGTTCAACGCAAATAAAAATCCCAAACTGAATACAACAATAAGCAAAACAAATACGAAAACCTTCAACCGTATATTTTTGATCTCGTTAAAACTTAAATTTTCGGTATCGAGGTAGAAAAACTTTTTTCCCATGTGCATCTCTTGCTATATTTTAGATATCTACACTGAAGATAATGAATTTAAAGCAATTTGTCAAGAGTTCACCCGAAAGATTTTGCTTTTGTGAACTCGCTTGATTAAATTTTTCACACAGGAAAAAATAGAAATTTTTTCGTCATGCGAAGATTGCAAGTTGAAAAAGTCAAGATTTCGATGCTTCTAATCTCTCTTTTACTTAACGCTTGCAGTGTTCAAAGAATGGCGATAAAATATGCTTCAGGTATATTCGATGCCGGGGTAAAAGCAATATTTAGTGAAACGGACTACGAAATTGCAAAATCAAGCATACCGGCAAACCTCAAGCTTCTTGAGGCAATTTACAATGTCGACCCCAAAAATGAAAAAATCGTGATCTTATTGATACAGGGATACACTGGATATGCCATGGGATTTGTCGAGGATGAAAACCCACAGAGAGCAAAATTACTTTACAAAAGAGCTTTTGAATTTGGGTTAAATTATCTTAAAGTGAAAAATAAAAAATTCGCTGAAAACTTTGACGCTGAGTTCGAAAAATTTGAAAAAGTGTTAAAAAATGATTTCACCAAGAAAGACGTCCCAATTTTACTCTGGACAGCGATGGCATGGGGAAGCTATGTCAACTTAAGCAGAGATGACCCCGATGCAATCGGACAAATCCCGAAGATTGAAACAATGGTTAAACGAACAATCGAACTTGACGAAAATTACTTCTATGGCTCTGGAAGTATGTTCCTTGGTGTAATGCTTTCTGCAAGACCTAAAATGTTCGGCGGTGACCCAGAAAAAGGGAAGGAATATTTTGAAAAATGTATAAAAATTTCCGAAGGCAAATATCTCTTACCCTATGTCTTCTACGCGAGATACTATGCTGTTCAAGTCCAAGACAAAGAGTTGTTTGAAAAACTTTTAAACTATGTGATCGACTCACCAGTTGAGTTTCTAAAGGACGCAGAACTTCTCAATGTAATCGCCAAGAAAAAAGCAGAAAAATTTAAAGGCATAATCGATGAATTATTTTAAACAAAAAGAACAAGTAGGATGAAAAAAATTTTGCTTATTCTCCTGTCCCTTAATTTTGCCTTATCACAAGAATATCTCATAAAAATTGCAACTATTGCTCCAGATGGAAGCACCTGGGTGAATGTTCTGCGTGAATATGATGCTCAAATAAGAAAAGAAAGCAATGGAAGAATTGGATTTAAAATCTACGCTGGTGGCGTGGCTGGGGATGAAATCGATGTTTTAAGGAAAATTCGAATAGGACAATATCACGCTGGCGGGTTCACTGGGGTTGGCATCGGCGAAATCGCACCAAATGTTAGAATCCTTGATTCTCCATTCCTTTTTAAAAATTATGATGAGGTTGACTACATATATAAAAAATTCAACGATGAACTTGAAAGAGAAATTGAAAAAGGTGGCTTCGTCCTGCTTGGATGGGCTGAGGTCGGCTTCGTTTATACGTTCACAAAAACCCCGATCTATGGGATTGAAGATTTAAAGAAAATTAAAATGTGGGCATGGCAAGGCGACCCAATCGCAGAAGCTGCATATAAAGTCATAGGTGTAACACCTATTCCACTATCCATCACCGAGGTTTTGACCTCACTTCAAACAGGTTTAATCGAAGGCGTTTACGGTTCCCCACTTGCAATTCTTGCAACACAATGGTTTACAAAGGTCAAATATATGCACAATGTCCCCCTAACAGATGCCTCAGGTGCGCTCTTAATTTCCAAAAGATATTTTGATTCGCTTCCGAAAGATTTACAAGAAATCCTCCTGCGAAATGGCAGAAAATATATGAGAAAACTTGTTGAACTATCAAGAGAAGAAAATCAAAAAGCAATTGAAACGCTAAAGAAAAACGGCATAATCATCACAAATCCACCTTCTAAAAAACTTCTCGAGGAATATGACGAAATAGGAAAAAAAGCAAGAAGAATGCTTGTCGGAAAATTATTCAGTGAAGAATGGCTCAACAAAATCGAAAAAGCACTCGAAGAATATCGGCAAACAAACCCAAAAACATCAAATTAGATGAAATTTTTAAACTTGATTGATAAAATTATCGCAAAAATCGAACTGATCGCTTTGATGGTGCTTCTCTCTTTGATGGTAATTATCAGCTTCGCTCAAGTTGTGCTAAGAAATATATTTGAAACAGGAATATCATGGGCTGATCCAATGCTAAGATATGCCGTTTTATGGCTTGCCTTCATTGGAGCATCAGTGGCAACACAAGAGAACAGACATATCAATATCGATGTTCTAACACGATTGCTTCCCCCAAAGCTGAAAAAGATAGCATCCATTTTAACTAATTTCTTTGCTCTTTCAGTTTGCTTAATTTTACTTAAATCCTCAATCGACTTCATAAAAATAGAGATGGAATTCCAGCGCGAAATCTTCTTGGGATTCAAAAATTGGATGCTTGAAATGATCATACCTATAGGATTTTCCATGATGAGTTTAAGATTTTTGTTCAACATTGCGAAACTAATCTTTGTTAAAAACATTTTTTGAATGGCAAATGCTCAACTTTTTCTTGCTCCTTCTTTTCATTCTCTTCGCTCTTTTCAGAACGCCTCTTTTCGCCGTTATATCCGCAATCGCAATTTTAAGTTTTCTTTCTATAGGGACAGATCTATCTGCAATTATAATTGAAATGCTTCGCCTTGCGAACACTTCAACGTTGATCGCCATACCACTCTTTACATTTGCCGGATATATCCTTGCCGAAAGCAATACGCCAAGACGACTTGTCAATTTCACACAAGCGGTATTTGGGTGGATTCCCGGAGGACTTGCGATTGTCGTCTTGATATCGTGCGCTATATTTACTGCCTTTACCGGCGCCTCTGGAATTACAATCGTCGCATTAGGAGGACTTGTCCTCCCAGCACTTATAAAGGGAAATTACTCCGAGAAATTCTCGCTTGGACTTGTAACAACATCTGGAAGTTTGGGATTGCTTTTTCCACCCAGCTTGCCGTTAATTCTATACGCTTTGGTAGCACAAGTTGATGTTGACAAACTTTTCATCGCTGGAATTTTACCCGGAATTTTGCTCATATTTCTGCTTTCAATATACAGCGTTGCAAAAAACTACAAAATAATTCAAACTCAAAAGTTCTCGCTCCAAAACTTGTGGCATGCAACAATCGATGCGATTTGGGAAATCCCTTTGCCAATTTTGATAATTGGTGGAATCTATGCGGGGTTCTTCACCGTGATAGAAGCAGCTGCAATAACTGCTGTCTATGTTTTCATAGTTGAGTTCTTTATCTACAAAGATTTAAACATCAAAAAAGACATCCCCAGAATAGTGAAAGAAAGTATGATCCTTGTAGGGGGAATACTGATAATTCTCGCCTCTGCCCTCGGCTTAACAAGTTATTTGATAGATGAACAAGTCCCGATGAAAATTTTCGCATTTATTCAAAAATACATTTCAAATAAATACGCTTTTTTACTTTTGCTCAACCTTTTTCTACTTATAGTTGGAATGCTTATGGACATCTTTTCGGCGATAATCGTTGTCGTCCCAATTATAACTCCAATCGCTCGTGAATTTGGCATTGACCCAATTCATCTTGGAATAATTTTTCTGACAAACCTTGAGATAGGCTATCTCACCCCACCAGTCGGATTGAACCTTTTTATATCAAGTTTCAGATTTGAGAAGCCAATAATTAAAATTTACCTTTCGACACTACCATTTATCTTGATACTCTTCATTGCACTGCTTTTGATAACTTACATTCCAGAAATATCCCTGTTTCTGCTGAGAAGATAAGTTTACTTTATTAGAACCATTTTTTTACTATCCTGAAACTCATCAGCTCTAACCCTATAAATATAAACTCCACTTGGAAGCCCATCCGCTTTGAATTTAACCACCTTTTCACCTGCTTCAAATCTTTCACCTTGAACAAGTGTCTTAACTTTTCTACCAAGCAAGTCGAAAACCTCAACCGTTACATTCGCTGACCTCGGCAGAGCAAATTTTATGTTCGTTTCAATATTGAATGGATTTGGATAATTTTGATACAAAACAAATTTATCTGGAATTAAACCACCGATGCCGGTATCATTTATAATTTGTTCCCATCTTTCTCTTGCCCTCAAAACTGCACTTCTTAAGACTCGCAAGCTATCCCCACAAATAATTGCAAAACCAAGCTTTAGCGTGTCTCCATTTCTTAGAGATGAAGAGCCACCAGAAATCACCACAGATACATCCCCAGCACCCGCTGAATTTCTCTTAACACCTTTAAAACTTAACGCTTCCCATTTCTCAGATTTGGTAAAGCCATCATATATGCCCCAAAAATTATCCCCAGCATTATTTATGAACCATATTCCTTGTTCATTCCCGCTAACAAGTGCTATACCCGTGAGCGTCTTTTCACCATTTGGATCAGCATCGTATACGTAGACAAAATTTCCAATTGCATCATATAAAATTACATTATCATATGCGCTCCCAAGATCAAAATCAAGAAACAATCCAGCCCTGAAGTTTTGATAATCTACACCCGACCTGTTGACTATTGAATACTTTAACAGCACGAAATTCATATCATCAAAGGTTTGATCGAAAGCAAAACTATTTAACAAAACTTCAATCCCAAGTAAGTTTTGCGCTGGCGCAAGAGAATCAGTAAAAACCGAAAAACCATCCTGTGCCGAGATTATACCAGGGGTTTTAAGATAAAAAGATTTCCTCACTGAAAAATCATTTCTTTGCTTATGACCCGTTTCATCTCTCGCAACATCAACAATTTTAGAACTGCTTATACCCGCCATGAAAGCCCCCTCAAAAAGCAAGTTGTTCCCGCCTCGGTAGATTAAACCCTTCCCCTGTGTATTCGACGGGTAATCGTTAAAGCCAAAATTTCCACGACTTGTTATTGTCAAAGTTATAAAATTCGCATTATGCTCCCTGAATGTAGGTCTGACAAAGACTTTGAAATATACAAAATCATTATATGAACCGGCGGAAATTTTAATGATAAATTCAACTGTGTAGTTCTCAGGCGTATTGGGCAAAATTTGAAATTTAAATGGCTCGTCCAAATTGCTCTTTGACTGCAAAGTTCCAAGATAACCGATTGTAAAAGTTCCATTTATTATCTGAACATAAGGATCAGAAGTTTCAAATCGGGCAATGAGATTTGAAGCGGGCTCAAGATAATTTTTAAAAATTCCTTTAACCTGAATTACTTCTCCGGGATCAATTGCACCATCTTTATTTCCAAGTGAATCGTCAACAGTAAAATCTTCGAATCTAACCGCTGGGGAATTAACCGTCAAAGCCCTATATGCATTAACACGACCATAGCCAAGCTTGTAACGGTAATTTGGATTTTTATTGTCAATTGGATCAGCTGTAACCCTTATTTTTTCAGCAACTTGATCTGGAGTTAAATTTGGGAATTTAGCTCTAACAAGTCCAGCAATACCAGCAACAAGGGGACTTGCCATCGATGTCCCCGTCAAATTTGTATAAGTGTTGTCATACCAAGTATTGAAGATTCCTCCATCGATGAAGAAAACTCCACCGGGAGCACATACATCTACTGTTTCACCAAAATTTGAATATCCAGCTTTAACATCGTTTGAATCAACAGAAGCAACACTTAAAACATGCTTATATCCAGATGGAGCATGAAACTCATCACTTCTACTGTTTCCCGCTGCTGCTACCACAAGTGCTCCTTTTGAAGTTGCATAATTTATTATTTCCTGCTCAAACATTGAGGCTCCACCGCTTCCCCAACTGCAATTTATAATTTTCGCACCATTGTCAACCGCATAAACAATTCCCTGATACCCATAGTAGATCAAATTATTCGGATCATCATCTATAGAAGCCTTAACAGCCATAATTTTACATTTAAAACCAGCGCCTGCAACTCCTATTCCATTATTTGTCACAGCGGAAGCAATGCCCGCAACATGAGTGCCATGAACGGGCTTTTTCTCACTTGGATCGTTATCCTGCTTCGATCTTTGATTGTTAAAATTATCTTTCCCACCAAAGTCCCAACCGATAAAATCATCGATATAACCGTTGCCATCATCGTCAATCCCGTTGCCCGGGATTTCCTTCCAATTCCGCCATATATTCTCAGCGAGGTCTGGATGATCAAGGTCGACTCCTGTATCAACTATTCCAATTACAACATTTGTATCACCCTGAGATAAATCCCACGCAAGCGGTATCTCAACTTTTCTAAGATACCACTGCTTTATGTCGAAATACGGATCGTTCGGGATGAAATGTGGTCTATGAATATAGTGAGGCTCTGCGTATTCAATATACTTAAGTTGGGATAGCTTTGAAACGACGAAATCAACGCTCATCATTTCCGGAAAACGAACAATATAAAATAAACTTAAATCCGGCTCGCCCCTTTTTAATAGACCACCCTCATGATTTGGAAACATTTTTTCGATAGACTTTATCCCAAGTTTGACCGAGACATCGTTGAATTCATCTATTTCAACTTTGTTTAAAGCGAGCCGATTCTTATATTCAGGCTTAAACTTAACAATGGCGATTCCAGGGATAAACAAACGCTCTTTATCGTTGCGCTGGTAATAAATCTTGTTTATCGTAAGTCCAGCAAGAGTAAAATCATCTCTATCGTGATAAAAAATTGGGGTAACCAAAATTGTAAATAAGCAAAAGGAAAACAACAAAACAATTCGCATAGCTAAGTGAACCTTTTTTATCAAGGAATTCTCAACGCTTCTTGAGCCAACGCAATCTCAAGAAGCGCTCCACTTTAAAATTTAAAATGAGAGACCAAAACCTGCCGAAAGAACATTGACGCTCCCAACGGAATAATCAACGTTCAAGTCAAAAATTGCAAACCCTAATTTAACCCCAGCAGTCGCTCTAAAATTATTTTTACCCTTCAAACTCAAACTTATTTCTTGAGCCGTTCCAATTGGTGGTTTATACGAATAATTTATATCCGCCGAAAACGTTTCGTAACCAGCGCCTCCATAAAGTGTAAAGAAGATAAAACTTTTACTGATATGAACGTTAGCACTTAAAGCAGTCGCTTTAAGATAATTTCCAACCTTTAATTGCTGATACGTACCCTGAATCGCAACATTTATTGGAAACATCGGTATATATTGACTTATACTATGTCCCAAACCAACACCAAGCAGATTCACACTCCCAACGTCATCATTAATTTTAATCGATGGAACAAATCTAACGAGAAGTTCCGAATTCATAGTTGATATAGCAACTTGGGGAACAGCGAGTGGAACAAGTTTTAAACCAATTCCACCTGGTAAATTGACATCTTGAAGATTTTTATATTTCGTCCTCGCTCCACCATCTTTGTCGCCAAAAACTGTCGCAGTTACAACTCTTGAAGGATTATAATCCGAGCCGAGTTCAGCTGTAAAACTTTTCATCGACGATGGGACGAAAACAGCCATCCCCTTAACGCCGATATAAAATCCAAAAAATTTGCTCATAGATGCAGTATGATAAAGCCCGGAATTTAAATTCGCCCCCATCACATCAACAAGCGGTTGAATATAACCTTTAACAGCGGATTCCGGGAATTTCATAAGATTTTGATCGACTTGTGAAAAAGCGATGCTCGAAAAAACGAAAAGAATTCCGACCAAAATAACTAATTTTCTCATTTTTGTCTCCTTATTTATGTTTTTAACTTACCCTTTCAAGAACAAAATCAGCAAGTTTAAGTAAAGCCGTCTTCGCCGGCGAATCCGAAAAATCAGATATTAAATATTTTGCTTTCTCAAGATATTCTTCAGCAACCTTCAATGTGTAGTCGATGCCTCCATAACTCTTAACAAAATCAATCACATAAAAAATATCTTTACTTCTCGGATTATTTTTTATGATCTTCATCACACGACGGGATTCCTTACGAGATGAATTTTTCAAAGCATAGATTAAAGGCAGGGTTATTTTCCCATCCTTTATATCCGAACCAATTGGCTTGCCAGTGAGGCTGGTCTCACCCATATAATCAAGCAAATCGTCGCGCAATTGAAAAGCAACCCCAAGATTTTCACCAAAATTTTTAAGTTTATGCAACACAATTTCATCATCTGTTGTGCTTGCTGCGCCAAGTTCACAACATGCCGAAATTAAAGAGGCAGTTTTATTCGAAATTATCTCAAAATATATACCTTCGTCAAAGCTGTTTGACGCAGCGCTTTGAATCTCAAGCAGCTCCCCTTCGCTCATTCTCCGCACCGCTTCGCTCGTTATATGAAGAAACCTATATTCCTTATGTCTCAAGGACAAAAGCAAACCTTGGGCGAGAAAAAAATCACCAACGAGAACAGCAACTTTATTCCCCCAAATTGCATTTAACGATGGGAAACCACGCCTCATATCCGATTCATCGACAACATCATCATGAATAAGCGTTGCTGTGTGAAGAAGCTCAACAAGGGTGGCTGCGTGAAATGTGGATTCATTTATATCGCCAACAAGCTTCGCACTTAAAAAAACAAGCGTCGGTCTTATCCTCTTGCCCTTTTGCCTTAAAATATAGTGGGAAATTATGTTAAGAAGTTTAACCTTTGAAAACATCGCCTTTTTAAAAGAATGCTCGAATTCCAGCAGTTCTGTTTTTATAGGTTGTATTATCTCATTTAAATTCACAACTTCAACTGTTTTTGTTTTAAAATTTTGGTTTTTTACCTGTAAGTTGAACAACAAATATGCTAAGTTCATAAAGCAGATAAAGAGGGATCGCAAGTGTTGCTTGACTTGCGATGTCAGGTCCCGGGGTCAAAACTGCAGCCAATATCAAAATCACAACAATCGCATGCTTTCTATAATGTCTCATAAAAGCAGGGGTCAAAATCCCAATTCTGCCGAGAAAAAAAGAAAGCATCGGGAGTTCAAACACAATCCCAGAAGCAAGTATAAGCCCGATAACAAAACTCATGTATTCATTTATAGCAATTATATTTTGAATTTCCTTGCTCCCAAACCCAGCAAAAAATTTCAAAGAAACGGGAAGAAGGATAAAGTATGCAAAAATTATCCCCGCAAAAAAACACAAAGATGAAAAAGCTACTATCCATAAAACATATTTTTTTTCACGTGGCAATAAACCCGGTTCAACAAACTTCCAAAACTGGTAAAGCGTAAACGGCAAACTCAAAACAAAACCAGAAATGACAACTACCTGCATATAGAGCATAAACTGACCATAGGGCTTAAGATTTTGGAGCTCAAACCCCGCCTTCTTGGCTGGCACAATTAAAATACCATTGACTATGACATCGCTAAAAAAAGCGCAAACTATAACTCCCACTACAATTCCAAGCAATGCCTTTATAATCCTTTCCCTTAACTCCTCAAGATGCTCCCAAAATGTCATCTCCTTCTCATAAACTTCGGAATCTTTCCGAGCTTCCACATCTTTCATGTAAACTTCGCTCATAAAATATCAATTTTTTCATCAAAAACTTTTTGATAAGTTAAGCAATTAAAGACTTAAAATCAACTTAAATTCAAAACCCCCTCAAATGAATCAAACCAATTTTGAGCAATGCGCTTAATTTTTTAATTTAAATTCGTTCCAACGACACAAAATAAAAAGGATGACAAATGGAACCGATAAGGGTTGCTTTTTTGTGGCATCAGCACCAACCCTATTACAAAGAAAACGGCGAATATCTTTTGCCATGGGTTAGACTTCACGGTGTTAAAGATTATTGGGACATGGTAAGAATACTTGACGACTACCCCAAAATAAAACAAACATTCAACCTCGCTCCTTCACTTATACTTCAAATTATGGATTATGTCGAGAACAAAGCAGAAGATAAAATCCTAAAACTCACCAAAAAGAAAGTCGAAGAGCTCACCGAGGATGACAAATTCGAAATTCTAAAGAACTTTTTCATGGCGAATTTTGATAGGATGATAAAACCATACCCGAGGTATCTTGAGCTTTTTAACAAGCGCAGTGGTTTCTCATATACCGCTGAAAAATATGAAGAGATAAGCTCCAACTTTACAGAACAAGATTGGCTTGACCTTCAAGTTTGGTATAATCTCGTCTGGGTTGGTGAATACAGCAAATACGATGAACCGTTCAAAAAATTTTTCGAAAAAGGCAGAAATTTTACAGAAGAGGAAAAAGAAATCTTAATCAAAGGTCATTACGAAATTTTATCAAGGATAATTCCAAAACATATCGAAGCCCAAGAGCGAGGACAGATTGAAGTTAGCGTGAGCCCGTTTTATCACCCAATTTTACCACTGCTTTGCGATAGCTCTGTTGCTAAAATTTCATCACCAAACATAAAACTTCCAGCCAGAAAATTCACACACCCCGAAGATGCCGACGCCCAGATAAAAAAAGCTATTGAACTCTACACAGAAATCTTTGGAAAAAAGCCAAACGGAATGTGGCCAAGCGAAGGTTCTATAAGCGAGGAAGTTCTAAACCTTATGAGCGAAAATGAAATCAAATGGACAGCTTCAGATGAAGAAGTCCTGCTAAAATCACTTGCCTTTGAAAACGACGATATGAAAAACATCAATCGCATCAAAATTTATAAACCATATAGATTTAAAACACCTTTCGGCGAGATTAAAATTGTTTTCAGAGACAGAATTCTATCAGACTTAATCGGCTTTGTATATTCAAGCTGGAGCCCGGACGATTCAGCGTATGATTTTGTGAATAGAATTCTAAAAATTCGGGATGAAATAATAAAAAATGAAGGTGAGGAAGCCCTGAAACACTCTCTTATAAGCGTAATTCTTGATGGGGAAAATTGTTGGGAATACTATCAAAGCGATGGCAAAGATTTCTTGAGAACACTCTACTGGATTATCTCAAATGACGAGAGAATTGAAACAGTAAAATTAAACGACTTCCTTGAAAACACGAAAACAATTGACTTGAAAAAAATTCATCCCGGCTCATGGATAAACGCAAACTTCAACATTTGGATAGGTCATGAAGAGGATAATAGAGCATGGGATCTATTAAAACAAACGCGCGATTTCCTCGTCCGCGAGAGCCTGAAAGGGAAACATAGCGAAGAAAAGATCAAAAGAGCATGGGAGGAAATTTACATAGCTGAGGGGAGTGATTGGTGTTGGTGGTTTGGTGATGAACATATCACAGCACAGGCTGATGAATTTGATTTGCTATTTAGAAAACATTTGATAAGGGTCTATGAGATTCTTGAAACAGAACCGCCGATCGAACTCCTACATCCAATTAAACGCAAATTCGTTAAGTTCTTTATCGTTGAACCCAAAAAGTTTATCTATCCAGTAATCGATGGATCAAGGACGCGCAACTTCGAGTGGGAAGGGGCAGGTTATTACGATACCGCTCAAATAGGGACAGCCATGCATCAAGTATCAGCGATGGTAAAGAGAATTTACTTTGGCTTCAACGAAGAGAAATTTTTCATCAGAGTTGACACATCAAGAAATTTAACTGAGAAACACAGAATTGAAATTCACTTTATTGAACCATGCGAGATAAGAATTGAATTCAACCACGAGGGTTTCTCGGTAAGAAAAATCGGGAAGATAAAAAAACAGGAAATTTTTGAGATTAAATATGCTTTCGAGGAGATATTTGAATTTGCGATAAACAGAAAAACATTATGTGCAAGTGATGAAACCTTGAAGGTTAAGTTTCATATACATGTTTACGAAGACCATAAGGCGATCGAGAAATGGCCTAAAGATGAGTCCATTGTGGTAAACTTGAAAAACAAAGCCCAGTGATGGGCAGGCACCCCTGCGTCACACGAGATTTAATTGCCTACCGTTGCTCCCTTCCGGGCCTGGCGGGGTTCAGCAACATCTCGTTGCGCAGGACCTTGCCCAAACACTGGGCAAAACTTTAGTGCCCGGGACCGGACTCGAACCGGTACGTCCCTTTCGGGACACAGGATTTTAAGTCCTGTGCGTCTACCATTTCCGCCACCCGGGCACCAGTTTTCCAAAATTTAAAAAATACGATATCAAAAACAAAATTTCTTACTTCTTCCTGAACTGCAATTTCCACGCCTCATAATTTCTTCTTATATCCTGCAAAACCTCAATATCAATCATATCATCGTCCCTTATCCTCACATCGTAATTCTCCCAACCCATAAAGTCTTGTAAAGATTTTTTCGTCTTCTCGTCAAAAATACCATTTACTGGACCATCATAAAAGCCCCGGTCTTTCATAATTTGTTGCAGTTCCTTGCATATCTTGTTGTCTATTTTAACAAGATTTTTCGGATCAGTTTTGAAAAAGTAAAGCTTATGAAGTTGATAAAGCCTTTGAAGTTCCTCTAATGGCTTCGGGTGGTCGTAAACGCTTATGTCGATATAATTGTCCATTGTGCTGTCATATCCAGCTCCTTTTTTAACAACGAGAAGGGCAGCGGATTGCTCCCCACGCTTGTCTCCACCCGCCTTTCCACCAGCGACAAGTGCTGCAACAAGTTTATCCGCGAGAGTTCCCTTGGTTTCCTCAAATGTCCTCGCCATAGATTCAACAGTCCTCTGATCAACAAGTATGTTCCCTTGCACAGCATAGTATTTACCAACTATAATCTGCCCCTTGCCACCATATTTTTTCTCATTTCCATATCCAACAATTCCCCCTGCCCAATCAAAACACTCACTCCCAGTCCAACTTGCAGCGTTACCTTTAAAATCCACAATCCCAACCTGCCTCATCTCTCTTTTGGGGTCATTTTGCAAAAGAATTTGAAGTGCCTGCTCAGCTGTTGCACCATTTTCAAGAAGTGCAAGCCCAACTGGACCATACCCAACATTTGCGAAACTTTGCGTGGCTATCGCCCCAACATTCGCCTTCGCCCACGGAACAATTGGTCTGACATTTGGAAATTTTGATTGAACAGCTACACCTGCCTCATTTGCTTCGGGATCAAACGCAACAATTGAAAATGTCGCGCTTATCTTTGGTCCGATAAATTCAGCCGAAAAATTAACAAACAACAAAACAAAAAATGAGACCACAAAAATTAAAACTAACCTCATCTTGACAACCTCCCTTTTGTTTATCACTTTATAATTTTGAAAACAGGAAAAACCGCCCTTCCATTTTTGCTTATCTCACGAATTAAAAAATCATCAAAAAAATTCCAGTTAACAAGTCCATCGTCACTTTCGGGCTCAAGAAGGTAAAAAATTAAATTTAACTTTTCCTGCCTCGTTGAAACATAATAATAAGAATTGTCAATCTTAATCTCCCTGACCTCATAATGTCCAAACAACTTCGTTTCGTTATGCCCTTGAAACTTCTGCGCGGAGCGCTTTAAACTATCAACCACAAAAACCTCAACTGCTCCCTTAAAATTTTCATTCCTACGCTCAACTTTTATTCCATGCTCAATCAACTTTTTCACAACATTTTCAAACTCATCGCTGAAAACATACGCAAATGGAACTTTTCTTTTCTCAGAGATTCTAAACTCTCCAAAATTTTTTGTTTCGAAAACCTCAAGCCTATCGCTTACCTTCCTCCTCTTCTCGCCAGTCGATGGATCAACGTATTCAATCACTCTGTAACCATAAATTTTTTCAATGCCATCAAATTCCTTTATCTGAAACTTTATCCCCAATGAATCAACATCACCTGAAAGTGCAATACGATCAGCCTCATTAATTAAATCAAGCATTTCATCTCGATTAGCCACAACAAATTTTAAAATTTCTTCAATAAATTTTTCAGTTGCATCGATTCTTGTTTTAAAATCCGCGTAAACATATGCCTCACTTAAAATTGCAAAACGATTTATCAAACCAATATAATTTGTCCCAAATCTCGGTCTATGATCAAAAGTTATCCATCCCTTTGACGGGTCGAGCGGGTCGATAAAGTTCCCATAATAATAAGTCCTATAGCCATACTTTTCCCACATATTTTTAGTCACTTCTACCAATAATCTATTCCTTGAAAAATCTGCTATCTTTAAATTCCCATTTGGATTTAAACCAATCGCATAAGTTAAAACATATCCATGATACGAACCATTCGTAGTATGGCAATCGATCACTAAATGTGGTTTCCATTTATTGATTACATTTTCAACGAGCGATTTTATCTCTGGGGTTTCAAGTTTTGTGAAATCCCGATTTAAATCAAGCCCTTGCGAATTTTCTCGCACCCCGACGCCACCTTCCGGACCATTTTGATGAGGTCTGTTTTCTTTACTTATCTTCTCATTTCCATCGGCATTCAAAATTGGAACAGCGAGAACTACAATTTTATCAAGCATCTTTTTAAACTCATCATCACTGTGAAACCTCCTTAACAGATGTAAAATTGCCTCCTTCCCTTCAACTTCACCCCCATGTATGTTTCCAATTATCAAAACCAAAAACTTCCCCTCAATACCTTTATCATTGGGTGTCAAAATTTTTGGATTTGAAAGGATCACCAAAGGTAGCTCCTTGCCCTCATAACTTCTGCCAAAAATATTTAAAGTCGCAATTGAACTTGACTTCGTGATTTGCTCTATGAAGTTAATGACATCAAAATAAGTTGACGTTTCCCTATAATCGCTTATCTCGGCTCGAGATTTAGGGAATCCTTCGGGATTTAAAATCAAAATCAAAGATAAAATTAACTGCAGCAACATATCTTTACTTTTGTCTTAGTATATATTCAAGTCCTTCTGGACTAACGCTTACAAGCTCGAGATATTCCGGCAAAATTATCTGCGGTCTCACAAGACCTGTTTTATCGTTAACCACGTCTCGATAACTTATCAAAGCCTTTATCGTCGTGTCCACATTCGTTTCCGCCGAAACAAGCCTTGATAAAGTTCCTCTCACAACAACTCTGATATCCGGCGGGAAAAGTATAACTTCTTTATCTGCTGGAACTTCTGTCACCTCCACAGGGATAGTAAACTCGCGCTCTGCAACTTGTTCGACCAAAAATTTTACTCGAACAAAATCCTGACTTAACTCGATCAACTTATCATTCGGCTTCAAAAGTTCAACATTTGTCTCAATCTCTTGCCCTAACTTTTCAATTAAAAGTTTCTTAGTAGATATACTTTCAATCCTTGACACTATGGATTCAGCTCCCGAAATCACAACGCTATCGGGAAAAATCCGCGGTGGATATGCAAAGTCACCATTACTACTTTTCGTCTCATACGAAAATACAACTGGAACCTTTTTTTCAACCCTACGATCAAACTCAAGTTTCAAAGATTCTGGTTCAACTTGAATTAAATAAACATTTTGAGGAAGTGAGATATGAACTCGGCGATCATTTAACAGGTTGATGTGCAATCTCGATTGAACATTGGAAAGATCAATTGTCATATGCGGTCGAGAAAAAAAATAAAAGGGCAGGATTTTCCACCCCTGCCCCTTTACTTTTAAATCCACAAATTCGGGATAATCAACCTTAATGGCTTTTTCAGGATGGAGATTTTTTATTACTATCCTCGCTTTAAAATTCTCTTCGTATTCTCCATTAAGATTCACAGCAAACCAAAGGAAAAAAGCAAATAAAATTGAAAGAATAAATGAAACATAATTCTTCATTTAGGCTCAGCCAAACTTCGCTTTTATAATTTTATCGATCAACTCTTCCTTTGCTGCCTTTGAAATCTCTCTCCCAGTAAGCCCGATCTCCTTAATTTTCCTCGCAATAGAACGAAGTCTCATAACACTTAAACCCTCAAGATACGAACGAAGTTCATCTGGAGATTTTGCCTCGTGCAACTCATCAGGATCAACTTGCGGCTTACCGGGCGGGACTTCGTATTTTTCTGGATAAATCAACATTTCAAGCTCGTCAATCGGTCTTGGTATCACATGAACTGATACAAGTTCCCCAACTCTTTGAGCAGCTGCTGCGCCCGCATCAACAGCTGCTTTAACAGCCGCTACTTCCCCAATTACCTTAATTGTCACATAACCACCCCCGATATATTCCTTCCCTACAAGTTTAACATTCGCAGCCTTGCAAGCTGCATCTGCTGCCTCAATCGCAGCTACAAGCCCCTTTGTTTCTATCATTCCAAGGGCATATTCAATCATAATTTAAAACCCAAGTTAAGTTTTTTAAATTTTATTTTCCTTCGGGTCGCTTCGGTAGAATAAGCTCAACATCGGCATGGGGTCTTGGTATCACATGGACGGAGACAAGTTCCCCGACTCTTTGAGCAGCTGCTGCACCAGCATCAACAGCTGCCTTAACAGCGCCAACATCACCCCGAACCATCACCGTCACATAACCACCACCTATAACCTCTTTACCAATGAGAGTAACTTTAGCAGCTTTACACATAGCATCAGCTGCTTCAATTGCCCCAACTAAACCCTTCGTTTCAATCATTCCAAGTGCATCAAGTGTTTCTGCCATTTGAAAATCACCTTATTTTGTTTTTGTTTAAGCATCTGAAAAAATATAATCACTTGTTTTAAAATTATCAAGCAAGAATTCAAATTCATTCGCACACCCCCTATTGGAAAGTTAAAATCATCACAGCAATTTAAAAAATTTTCTAATCCTCAAATCCCCCGGCAAACCTTTTCTCTTCAAATTCACCGCCAAATTCATATGGTATCGCATACCCATACCAATCTAACTTCGACTTCTTTATAAGTGAGAGAACATGTTTTTTCACTCTCTTACGAACATCAATTATGCCTTCTGCTTTCTCAAAAGCGGTCGGCAAAGGTTCACCGGGAAAGAGAAATTTCAACATCGCAACGATCATTTTCTCATCCTGCCCAAGCATAACAAGCGCATTTTTCAGTTTTCCGCATCTAATTTACAAACAAAACTAAAATCAGGCAAATTTAAGATGAACATCATGTAACAACGAATTTGTTTTTTAACCTCGATTTTCTTATTATTATTTTTGATAAAATTTTGATGTCAAGAGCGAGATGCTAAAGAAATGCAAAATTCAGACTTTCACCCCTGAACTTGTTTTAGAAGGGAATAACAAAAAGTTTTACACCTCTGAAGAGGAAAATTGCTTAATAATGAAATTCAAAGACTCGATCGTCCTGAGAAACGGAACCGTCTTTAAGATGAAAGGACACGGCGAACTGCGAAATAAAATCTCGACAATTTTATTCGAATATCTCAGAAATTTCAATATACTTACCCACTACATAAAGCCCATTGACGAAACTTCAATGCTTGTGAGAAAACTTAACATGATTCCAATAAAAGTCGTTGTAAGAAACATAGCAGCTGGAAACTTTTGCGATAGATTTGGGATCGAAAAAGGAACATTGCTCGATCAACCAGTCATCGAACTTTACTACAAAAATAACAGTTCGCAATATCCTTTCGTAAATGAGTATCATATTTACGCCCTACACATCTCAACGCCCGAGGAGATAGCAATGATAACACGAACTGCATCAAAGATAAATGCAATTTTAAGATCATTCTTTGAGCGAAGAAATTTAAAATTTGTCGACGCAAGATTTGAATTTGGAATACTTGGGGACGACATCGTGCTTGGAGATGAAATATCCCCAAGGACATGTAGGATTTGGGATGGGGAGACAAACGAACCTTTAGATTTTGAAAGGGTTCGTCTAAATATGGGTAATATTCGCGAAAGCTATACGGAAATTTTAAGGCGAATCTCAATTTAAACGGGATAAGGAGATTTGATAGCTAAATATGGAGTTTCCACAGTTATATGGGTAATTGCTTTCTCTCTAATTTTACTAACAATTTCGTTTTTAATAAAACCAGTCGCTTTAAAAGCGATATTATTTTCCCTCGCCATACTTATAAGCGGGTTTACACTTTTCTTCTTTAGGGACCCAGAGCGAAAAACACCAAATGGAGATAACATTATAATTTCACCAGCGGATGGAAAAGTGTTTTTGAAACGTGAATTTTTTGAAAATGAATTTATCTTCGACGACGCAGTTCAAATTAGCATCTTTATGTCCCCATTAAATGTCCATGTAAATAGAATTCCCATAAGTGGAGAGGTAAAATTTTTAAAATACATCCCGGGCAAGTATATTGTTGCATTTGACGAAAAATCTTCCGAAAATAATGAAAGAAAAATAATCGGAATAGAAACAGAGGATGGGCTGAAAATAATGGTCAAACAAATCGCTGGATTTATAGCGAGGAGAATCGTATGCGAAGTTAAAAAAGGAGATAAGGTTAAAGCCGGACAAAGATATGGTATGATTAAATTTGGCTCAAGAGTTGATGTCATTATGCCAAAGAATAAAGTTGAAATCCTTGTTTCAATAGGACAGAAAGTGAAAGCAGGTGAAACTATAATAGCAAAAGTCAAGAGGTGATTTAAATGAAAAAGAACAAGTTTATATTTGTCCCAAGTTTGTTTACAATTTTAAATATGTTTTCGGGCTTCCTTGCAATTTTGAATGCGATGAACGGAGCTTTCATCCAATCGGCGTGGTTTATAATCCTTGCTGCTATATTTGACTCGCTCGATGGAACAGTAGCAAGATTAACAAAGTCAGCAACTGAATTCGGAGTTGAGCTTGACTCCCTCGCTGATGTGATCTCATTTGGCGTTGCACCATCTGTTTTAGTTTATAAGTTCTACTTTCACGAGCTTGGGGAAATCGGCTTATTCCTTAGTTCGCTCCCCATGATATTTGGCGCGCTCAGGCTCGCAAGATTTAATGTTGAACTCGTCGGATTTGATAAAGAATTCTTTAAAGGTCTCCCAATCCCATCTTCCGCTTCAACTATTGCTTCCTACATAATTTTATTCTACGATAACGAAACAGGAACGCTAAAGATCGGGAAATACACTTTGATTCCAATGGTGATCGCCCTTTCTTTGCTTATGGTGAGCTCAATCAAATACGATACAATCCCAAAATTCTCCATCAAATCAATGAAATCATCCCCTGTTAAATTCTTTTATTTTTACCTTGGCTTAATCCTCGGAATCTTAACGCGAGGTAAAACTATATTCCCATGGTTTGTTATATTTATTCTATTTGGCGCGATAAGATCCTTAATTAACACATTTAAACCAATCATCGGGTTAGCCGGCACCACCTCAACAGAGGAAGTTGAGGATTTTCAAAACTTTGACATTTAAAGACAGATCGGGAAATGATAAAAGCCAAAGTAATAGTCAAGCTAAAAGACACAATCCTTGACCCACAGGGAAAAACAATTCAACATGCGCTTGAAACGCTTGGATATAAAGATATAGAAAGTTTGAGATCGGGGAAATTTTTCGAGATAAATTTAAACATAGATAACGAAGAAAAAGCTAAATCAATCATTGATGAAATTTGCCGTAAAATTCTATCAAACCCCGTAACCGAAGAATATCAATTCACACTTGAAAAATCATAAAACTTCGATCTCCTTACCCCAAATTTTTCTATAAATGTAAAGCAAAATAAGCACAAACGAACTTAACACAAACGCTATCGCAGAACCGAAAGGCTTATCCCTTGCAACAACGAATTGATTTTGTATTAAATTACCCACAAGAATACTTTTCGCTCCACCGAGCAAATCAGATACTATAAACGAACCAAGCGTTGGGATAAAAACGATAGTAACCCCAACAACTATCCCAGGCAAAGTAAGCGGTAAGATCACCCGCTTAAAAGTTCCCAACTCATCAGCACCAAGGTCTTTCGACGCTTCGATCAAACCTATATCAATTTTTTCAAGCGACGCGTAAATCGGCAAAATCATAAAAGGCAACTCCCCATAAACAAGACCGAGCAAAACGGAGAACTCGTTGTAAAGCAAAGGCAAAGGTTTGTTTATTAATCCAATTTTTAGCAAAACCAAATTTATTAAGCCCTCATCCCGTAGAATTAAAATCCAAGCATAAGTCCTTATCAAAAAACTCGTCCATAGGGGAACGATTATGAAGAATAAATATAAAATTTTGTTTTCAGGTTTAACCTTTAACGCGATAAAATATGCGACCGGATACCCGATAAATAAACATATGATCGTTGTTAAAAAAGCTATGTAAATGGAGCGAAGATAAATTGGAACGTAAAGCGAATCAAAAACCCTGATATAGTTTTTCACCCAAGCAAATGAAAATATGTATTCTCTTACATCCTCAATTGGCTCAAATCCCCCATAAATTCCACGTTGTAAAAAGCTATAGTAAAGCATAATTAGAAGTGGAAAGAGAAAGAAAAAAACAAGGATCACAACCGAGGGAATGAGAAAAACCCAGTAAATTTTATTCCTCATGCCTCAAGAAATACCATATTTCTTTTCTCCCAAACCGCATAAACTTCCTCACCAGGGGAAAATTCATTCTTAAGTTTTATACCTCTGTTTTGTTCCTCGACAAAGATCGAAAAACCGTTTGCCTTTAAAATCCATCTCGTTGAAGCCCCATAATAAAGTTTTGACTCAACGATCGCAGGAATGGATACAAAGGCTTGGTTTTTCACAGGTGTCTTTCTTATAAATATTTTTTCAGGTCTGACGACAAATTTGAACTCGCCACTATTCAACTTTAAATTCTTATTGTTAAAAACTTTAAACCTCACAAGGTTGGGGAGCTCAATTTCAACCATGTGTTTATCCAATCTATGCAAAACTCCTGTAAATAAATTCCTTGCCCCCATAAAGTTGGCTACAAATTCAGTCCTTGGCTTTTCAAATATTTCATATCCAGTGCCAACCTGCTCAATTTCTCCCCTGTTAATAACGGCAATTCTATCTGAAATTGAAAGCGCTTCTTCTTGATCATGCGTTACGAAAATAAATGTGACCTTGACCTCATGTTGAAGTTTTTTAAGCTCTATCTGCATTTCTTTTCTTAACTTTGGATCAAGAGCATTTAACGGTTCGTCAAGGAGTAAAACTTTCGGTTTAAGCACAAGGGCTCTTGCGAGCGCAACCCTCTGTTTTTGCCCACCGCTTAATTCCGACGGCTTTCTGTTTTCAAACCCTACCAGCTGAACAAGCTCAAGCGCTTCAAAAACCCTTCGTCTGATTTCAATCTTCCCGAGATTTTGATACCTCAAACCAAAAGCAATATTTTCAAAGACATTTAAATGTGGAAAAAGAGCATAATTTTGAAAAACCATATTAACAGGTCGCTTATAAGGTGGGACATCAGTGTAATCAATCCCATCAATTATAACCTTTCCTGAATCTGGAATTTCAAATCCAGCTATTATTCTAAGAAGTGTCGTCTTACCGCACCCACTTGGACCAAGCAACGAGAAGAACTCCCCCTTATTTACGGTAAGATCAATATTGTTAAGAACCTTGATGTTATTAAAAGATTTACTTATGCCCTTTATCTCAACCAGGGCTTGAGATGAAAACGATGCCAACTCTTCCATTTTCTCTAAGTTCCCTCCAAATTTAATGGTTCTATTATGTTAACGACCAAAGTTTCAAACATATTTTTTCTCCGGGAGCTCATGCGAATTTCCTTTTTGCAAATAAATATAAAATCTTTTTGAAAAAATCAAGTTTTGAAACTCGGGAAAGCCTACCTGCTCTTGACTTTTAAACTTTTCGGTGTTATCTTTACAATGAAAATAGCATCAAAAACAAAACATCGGGTGCTATCATGAAAAGAACGATCATCCTTCTAACGCTAATTCTTTTCTTAACTTCTACTGCCTATCCTTGCTTTGACACTTATCTTTTCCTGAAACGCGGTTCAATGGTTTACCCGTTTAAATCTCTTGTAATTGAGCTAAATGGGGAGTATTCCATCAACAGCTTGAGAGATTTACAAGATGACTCATTTTTATCTATGGGAAGTATCTACTACGGGCTTTGGAAAAATTTTTCGATTCAATTTACCATTGGATCAGATGAAAAAGCGCGAAATGAATTTAAAATTGACTATTACGGCATAAGAGGTGTTTACAATGTTTACTCAACATCTATGAACAGATACACGCTTGATATCATATTTGAGCACAGGGGCAAGTTGAACGAAAAGAATAACGAAGTTGAAATTTCATTCCCCAATATTTTCAATCTTTCAAATTTAACTTATGTAATCCACCCAACTGTAAGCTATGGGCTTGAGAGCAAAGATTTTACAATTGGTGGACACGCTGGGGTATTTTATATATTTGAATCCAACCTAATCGGTGCTGGCTTTGAGTATGCAAGCGTTCATGCTAGCAGTTACGCTGGTCAAAGGCTGACAAGAAGCGAATACTCGGCAAGCATATTCTTCGGCGCTAAAATAGGGAGCAGAATTTATTTGCAAAACGAAATAGCAAAGGGGCTTGCGAATTCAAGAGACATTGGGTTTGCCCTAACGACGAAAATAATTTTATAAAAATTCTACAGGGCGTGGAAATCCTTCCACGCCCTCTTTTAAATTGCTCACGCCTTAACCACAACTGAAATCAAGCAATGTTTTTCCCCCTTCACCATCATCAGTAAAACATCAAAATCAAAAGGAAACCCGCCATACTATTTGAAAATAAGCTCAAAATTCGCTACATTTTTAGCAAGTAAAATGAAAATTGAGGTTTGAAATATGTCAAAAACTTTAATTGCAGTGCTTGGAGTCATCGGTTTTATACTCATTATAGCACTGTTAATCGTTGGATGGATAACTTCAATATACAATCAACTTGTTCAACTTGATGAAATGACTAATCAAGCGTGGGCACAAGTTGAAAATCAATACCAAAGAAGATATGATCTGATCCCAAATCTTGTCGAAACAGTTAAAGGCTATGCGAAGCATGAAAGGGAAGTTTTTATTCAAGTCACTGAGGCGAGAGCAAAAGTTGGACAAATAAACATAACCCCAGAGGTTTTGAAAGATCCACAGGCTTTTGCAAAATTCCAACAGGCGCAAGATGCTCTCGGTTCGGCTCTCTCAAGATTGCTTGCTGTAGCCGAGAATTACCCTCAACTCAAGGCAAACGAAAATTTCCTTCAACTTCAAGCCCAACTGGAAGGAACTGAAAATAGAATATCAGTTGAACGAAGAAGATATAATGAGGTGGTTCAAAGATACAACACTTACATAAGAAGATTTCCCGTAAATATAATTGCGGGAATGTTTGGTTTCAGAGAAAGACCTTACTTTAGAGCAGTTGAACAAGCACAGCAAGCACCCAAAGTTCAGTTCTAAAAAAAAATTAAAAACTCCTATGAAAGATACACTCATCAAGACATTTAATCTTTTTATTCTTACAGCGATTTCACTTTTGTTTTCTTCCTTCATTGCACAAGAAGACCCCTTAAAACATCCGCTCGAGAAGCATCTAAAAAACATACGCCAGCTTACGTTTGGCGGAGAAAACGCTGAGGCATATTTTTCGTTTGATGGGACGAAATTAATTTTTCAATCCACACGTGATAGTTTTGAGTGCGATCAAATCTTCATTATGGACATCGATGGAGGTAATTTAAGACTTGTAAGCACGGGAAAAGGTAAAACAACATGCTCTTATTTTTTACCTGGGGATACCGAAATCATCTATTCATCAACACATCACATAAGTGAAAAATGTCCACCGAAACCCGATTATACAAAGGGTTATGTATGGGGTCTTGATAATTATGATATATTTAAGGCAAAAGCCGACGGTTCAAATTTAAGACAACTCACAACGACACCCGGATACGACGCAGAGGCAACTGTTTCACCAAAAGGGGACAAAATTGTTTTTACTTCAATTAGAGATGGAGATCTTGAAATTTACACGATGGACCTTAACGGTAAAAACGTTAAACGACTCACCTTTGAAAAAGGCTATGATGGTGGTGCTTTCTTCTCTTGGGATGGTAAAAAAATCTGCTATCGTGCATATCATCCAAAGGATTCAGCAGAAATCGCGGAGTATGAGCAACTTCTTAGGGATGGATATATTAAACCTATGAAGCTACAAATTTTTGTGATGGACGCAGATGGAAAGAACAAACGACAGATAACAAACAACAACGCTGCAAATTTTGCCCCCTTCTTTCATCCCGATGGAAAGCGAATAATTTTCTCGTCAAATATGCATGATCCAAAAGGAAGAGATTTTGATCTTTATATGGTAAATATCGAAACAGGTGAGATTGAAAGAATAACTTATTTCCCCGACTTTGATGGTTTCCCGATGTTCAGCAAAGATGGAAAAAAGCTTGTTTGGGCTTCAAACAGAAATAGCAAAAAACGAGGCGAAACAAATATATTTATCGCGGACTGGGTTGATTGAGCAAAAGTTAAAAGAGATAGAAGAAATTTTCGTGGAGATTATAAGCAGGAAATTTGATATCTTAAAAGTTGAACTTGTATATGATGGCATTGATTTAACCCAAACTTTCATTAAGAAGCTTAGAGAATTGAATTTCATCCCTAAAAAAGTCAGAGATGTTAAAGTTGAACCGGGACTTCGCGTCCCGGCTTTTTATTTAAAAAATCATATAGCATTTTTCGGCTGGGTTTTTTGGGAGATTTTCACAGAAACTAAAAAACGTAAACTTTTCGGCTCAGCTTTGAAAAACCAACGCGGTGATTGGGAAATTCAGATAACCGAGAATGAAGGCGATATTATCTATGTCAACGAATTAAACAGGATTGAAATTGACCTTTCCACAATGGCTTGGTAAATCACGCTATGCCTGCTTTCCTCAAAGCCTCAGCACCGCTTGCGATTTCGAGCATCTCTTTAGTTATCATAGCTTGGCGTGTCTTATTGAAAAGAAGTTGCAAGTCTCGCAACAACTCATTCGCATTCTCTGTAGCGTTGTCCATAGCTGTCATCCGCGCAGCTTGTTCGGCTGCATTAGATTCTAAAAGAACTCGCAAAATATAGGTTTCGAGATATTTCGGAAGCAAATTTTTCAAAATATCTTCAGCGTTTGGCTCATAAATATATTCAACGAGTGGAACCTTCAACCCTTTGGATGGTTTCACAGTTTCAACTTTTGAAACTATGGGCAAAAATTGTTCTATAACTATTCTCTGCTGAACTATCGATTTAAATTCATTATAAATTATCTCCACCCTATCAAACTCTTCTCTTAAAAAACCGTCAACTATTCTTTTCGTTATTTCCTCAACCCAAAAATATTCAATTGTCTTTTTGAAAAGCCCCGTAAAACTTCCAACTATTTCCAGGTCTTTTCCTCGCTTGCTGAAATAATCATAACCTTTCTTCCCAACGCAAATCAACTTAATCTTCGCATTTGGGTATTCACTCCGTCTTTCTTCGATCAAGGATGATGCTTTTCTTATTATATTTGTATTGAAGGAGCCACAAAGTCCCCTATCTGCGGTTACAACAACAAGCGCGATATTCCTAATCTCTCTTTCCTTCAAAAATGGGCTATCGAAAACACTTTCAAATGTAGATATAAAATCCTGCACCAATTGCTCAATCTTTTTAGCATAAGGTCTTGCAGAGATAATTCTATCTTGCGCCCTTCTCAAACGAGCAGCTGCAACCATTTTCATTGCCTTGGTGATCTTCTGTATACTTCGCACAGCGTTGATCCGACGTCTGATGTCTCTTAAAGCAGGCATCAACTATTCAGAGTTTATTTTAAAAACAAACCTTCCCCGTCAATTGCGGGGAAGGATACAAAATAGCAAAATTCACTTTAATGTTGATTTAAATGCTGAGACAAAATCCTTCAAAATTGAATGAAGATTTTGGATTGTTTCATCATCAAGGTCTTTTGTTTCGGCAATTTTATCAAGAATATCTTTGTGCCTTGCCCTCATAAAAGCAAGAAACTCACTCTCAAACCTTCTCACGGATTCAACAGGTAATTCGTCAAGATACCCTTGAGTCCCAGCAAAAATTAAAACAACTTGTTCCTCAACGGGCATTGGTTGATATTGATCTTGTTTCAACAATTCAACGAGTCTTTGTCCTCTCCTCAACTGCGCTTGGGTTGTTTTATCGAGATCAGATGCAAACTTTGCAAATGCTTCAAGTTCCCTATACTGTGCAAGTTCAAGCCGTAGTCTTCCGGCAACTTTTTTCATCGCTTTTATCTGCGCATTCCCACCAACTCGTGAGACAGAAATACCTACGTTGATAGCGGGTCTCACACCAGCATTGAAAAGCCCGGGCTCAAGGTAAATTTGTCCATCTGTAATTGAAATAACATTGGTTGGGATATATGCAGCGACATCGCCAGCTTGGGTTTCAATTATTGGAAGTGCCGTTAAACTTCCACCACCAAGTTCATCACTTAGTTTTGAAGCCCTTTCAAGAAGACGAGAATGTAAATAAAATATATCTCCGGGGTATGCTTCTCTCCCTGGCGGACGTCTTAAAAGAAGTGAAACCTGCCTATAAGCCCACGCATGCTTACTTAAATCATCATAAACTATAAGAGCATGTCTACCTGAATCGCGGAAATATTCTCCCATCGTGCATCCAGCATAAGGAGCTATATACTGTAACGGCGCTGGATCACTTGCGGATGCAACTACAACAATCGTATAATCCATCGCTCCTTCCTCTTCAAGCTTTGCGACAACTTGAGCAACTGTTGACATCTTTTGACCAATAGCAACATAGATACAGTAAACTGGCTTTATACCCAATTGTTTTGCCCTTTCGGTATGAGTAAACCTTTGATTTATTATCGTATCAATTGCAATTGCTGTTTTACCAGTTTGTCTATCTCCAATTATTAGTTCTCTTTGTCCGCGCCCTATTGGGATCATCGCGTCAATCGCTTTTATACCCGTTTGCAACGGCTCCTTTACAGGTTGGCGATAAATGACGCCGAGCGCCTTTCTTTCAACTGGCATGTATTTCTCAAATTCAACTGGACCCTTTCCATCGAGCGGTTGACCAAGCGGATTTATCACCCTGCCGAGAAGTTTTTCACCAACTGGAACCGAAAGAACTCTGCCCGTTCTGCGAACAATATCACCTTCCTTAATAAGAGTATCATCTCCAAACAAAATGCAACCAACATTATCTTCCTCAAGATTCATCGCAACTCCCATAACTCCATTTGGAAATTCAAGCAATTCACTCATCATAACCTTTGACAACCCATAAACGCGCGCTATTCCATCCCCAACTTGAAGCACAGTTCCGACATCATAAATATCAACTTCTTTCTCGAATCCAGTCAACTGTTTTCTTAATATAGCGGATATTTCATCCGGTCTAATTTCAACTACTGCCATAACTTTTTACCTTTGTTTTCTTTTTTAACTTCCATAAATCAATTGCTCACGCAAAAGCTGAATTTTTCTTTTTATGCTCGCATCGTAAACGGTATCTCCAATTCTTATTATAATCCCACCGATTATCGACGGATCAACTTTATAAATTGCTTTAACTTTTTTCGCTCCCGTCAACTTAAGAACCTTCTTCTCAACATCTTTTTTCTCAGCGCTGTCAAGCTCCACCGCAGTCACAATCTCTGCAGTCACAGCCCCAACTTTCTCGTCATATAGTTCCTGATACACCCTGACGATATCATGAAGCAAATCTTCTCGTTTCTTTTCAACCAAAAGAAGTATAAATTTCAAAATTATCGGATCAACGCGACTATCAGCAAAAATTTCTTGAACTATTTCCTTCTTTTTGTCCTCTTTAATTATCGGACTTTTCAAAAAAAGCTGAAGATCACGTGAACTTTTTATCATTGAATCGATCAACTGAACATCTTGTGTAATCCGATCAAGTTTTTTAAGCTCCTCTGCAATTTCAATCAACGCCTTCGCATATCTTTTAGCTACCCTTATATTCGCCATCTATCACCTCAAGCTCTTTTTTCAGAGGAAATTTCCTGAAGATACCTTTCAACAAGTTTCTTATGCCTTTGCTCACTTAATGTCTCCCCAAGCAATTTTGACGCTATCTGAATCGCAAGATCAACTACTTGAGCTCTCAGCTGCAACATTGCCTGTTCCCGATGTCTTTCAATCTCTTCTTTTGCTCTTTCGATCATCATATCCGCTTCCTTCCTTGCTCTCTCCAATATCTCAGCGCGTATTCTTTCCGCTGTTTCCTTACCATCGCGGATTATTTTTTGAACCTCTTCCTCGGCACGCGCAAGATTACGCTTGTTCTCTTCCATTAATCTCTCCGCTTCCTCCTTTGCCCTTTGAGCATCCTCGAGCGCCTTCCTTATGTTCTCCTCACGCCTCGTCAATGCTTCAATTATCGGTCCCCAAGCCACCTTTTTTAAAACCACGACAAGGATCAAAAAAGTAATTATCGTCCATATCGCAACGCCAGGATTTACCTCAAGCATATTTCAAAAATTTTTTATTTTAATGCGAGAATAATGCATATAACTTCAGCAAAAAGAGTAACACCTTCTATCAAAGCTGCCGAAATTATCATTGATGTTCTAACTTCACCCGCAACTTCAGGTTGACGCCCACTTGCTTCCATTGTTGCAGCTGCAAGTTTGCTTATTCCATATGCAGCACCTATAACTGATAAGGCTGCTCCGAAACCACCTGCAATGTGTGCTAATTCTGGCATTTTTTCCTCCTTTTGTTTTTGATTTTTATTTGGTTTAATGTTGATGTATAGAAAGACCCACAAATAATGCTGTAAGCATTGTAAAAATATACGCTTGTATAAATGCAACCAATATCTCGAGAAGATTTATGAAAATCGCAAATGCAATTGAAATTGGAGCCACAAAGACACTTTTGAAAACGAATATCAAGCCGATCAAAGCCAAAATGACAATATGTCCAGCCGTCATATTCGCGAACAAACGGATGGTCAAGGCAAAAGCTTTAGCAAAAAGCCCAAGAAACTCAACCACGAACATAACCGGCGCAACAAACGCCGGAACACCGTGCGGAACAAGACCTTTATAATACCCAATTAAACCATGCTTTTTTATTCCAGCAAGCTGAATTAAAATAAAAGATAAAAATGCAAGCCCACCCGTAACAGCAAGATTCCCAGTTGCAGTTGCTCCATATGGAACTAAACCAAAAAGATTACACAAAAGAATGAAAAAGAAAAGGGTCAAAAAATAATGAAGATATTTTAACCCTTCCTTACCGATCACAGACAAAATTATTTCATCTCGAATGAAAACAACGAAAACCTCAACTAAATTTGCTAACCCATGTGGAACAACGCTTTTTTTATAGCTTCTGGCAACCAAAGACAGAACTACAATAAGAATAATTGAAACAAGCCACATAAAGAAAACATGCTTTGTAATCGAAAGGTCTATTGTAATACCCCCAATATGAATCGGTGGAAATTGTGGAAGAGTTATATGTCCAAATGGTTCTAAATCGATCGTCCTTGAATCAGCTATGTGATGAAGTAACCAACTTGAACTCTCTCCATTACCATGAGAGGCTTCGGGATGCTTCAATGTATCAGCCATCACAACTAAATTATTAATCCACACCTCCCTCAAAACTCCCTTTTTGTTGTCAATTTACCTAAAAAGAAAACCTCAACACCGAGAAAAACAAAGTAAAATAAAAGCAAAGATATAACAAGCCCATAGATTTCAAAATTTAAAATTTTCAACAAGACCAAAATTACTCCAGCGATCACAAATAATCTAACTCCCATTCCTCCTATCGTTAGCTTCAAAAATTCTTTATTGGGCTTCGCCATGCCTCGCTTCAAAATAATTATACCAATAATTGAATTAATAATGCTTATCAAAGAGCCGACAATAAACGACTTTATGAATTCCGCATTTGCAAATTTAAAAAGAGGATACGAAATTAACAACCATACAAACACAACAGCAACTAAAGCATACATCAGAAATCTTTTAACATCAATTTGCATTTCGTTTTTCCTTTCTCTTTGAAAGTTCGAGCACAGCCTTTATAAAATTATACATACCCACAACTATGCCAAGCGTTGCACCAACAATCATCCAAAGAGGTCCCGTTCCGTAATTGTCATCAATTAGTTTTCCTATGAACCAAAATACCACAACGGTCACTGCAAGCTGTAAACCAAGCCCGCTATAAGGAGCCATCTCCTTTACGGCGCGACCTATACCATGGAACATCCGTTCCTTTTTTCCCTCATCCGACATTTTAGGAAATTTTATTAACTGTTGAAACGCTTGTCATCACACACTTACCATCAAATATCGCTCCCTCATCGACCACAAGTTTCGAGGCTTTGATATCACCCTTTATAACAGCTTTGCTTTCAAATACAAGTTTTTCGGCAACAACGATTGTTCCATTTACCTTTCCACCTATGATAGCACTTTTAGCCTCAATATCTCCATGCACCTCCCCAGTTGCTCCAATTGTCAAATTGCCATTAACATGAATATTACCGTTTACTTTACCATCAATTCGCATACTGCCTTGACTTACAATCTTGCCTTCAACCACGGTTCCGTGTGCAATGATGTTGATCTCAACATTTGAACCTTTTCCCTCCTTGTTCCCACCGATTAAAGCCATCGATTTCTATCCAATCTTTAATTTGGTATATAATATTTTGGATTTAACGGCTTTCCATTCCTCCAAAGTTCAAAATGTAAATGCGGTTCATATCCTGTTTTCCCCGTTTTTCCAACAAGGGCTATTGCTTCACCCTGCCGAACAAAAACATTTCTCGCCTTTAAATTCATCTGAGCATGTTTATATACACTTATATAGCCACCGCTGTGTAAAATCATAATCACATATCCATTTCTATAAGTCCAATCTGAAAAAATAATATAACCATCATCAATCGCCCTTATCACATCTCCTTCTCTTGCTGCAATATCAATTCCAAAATGTTGAATTTCTGGCTCAAACCCACGAGTTAAAAATCCATTGAAAACTGGAGAAATAAACCTCGGTTTCACACCCTCAACATCAACTACCTGTAAGACATCGAAATCTTCGCTTACTGCCATCTGCCTCCTTTGAGACATATTCTCCAACTTACTTATGTTAACAGCTATACTATCGCTAACCTTTTCCCCAAGCGCCTGACGCAAGAGATTATTATAAAGTTTAACCTTTTCAAGTTCGTAAGCGAAATTTTCAAGTCGTCGATACAATTCTTGCATTTTCTTCGCTCTCTCCCTGCTTTCAGCGAATGTTTCGGGGAAGACAATATATTTAACAGGCGTATGTATAACTATTACAAGGGCAACAGCAGAAATAAAAAGAATAAGAAGCGCGATAGAAGCAATCAAAGCCTCCTTGCTCAACTTTACACCTTTAGGCTTCTCGTTCTTATCAGAAAAAAATAAAATAGTATAGAAATTCCGCTTCCTACGCCTAAAACCTGACCTTGGAAATATCATCAGGTAGAAAATTTAATTTTCAGGTTTTAAATATAAGAAAACAAAGACAAAAAAACAAATCGTTAAAAATTCACAAAAACTAAATTTTCCCCGGGAACTTTATTACCGCCCCATTTATCCCGCTTGCCTCTTCAGAACATAAGTAACTTATAAACTTTGCCAAATCATGCGGATCAACCCAGTTTGAGTAATCAACCCCGGGCATATTTTTTTTATTTTCTTCAGTTGCAATTATACTTGGCAAAATAACATTGCATGTCACGTTAAAATCCTTAACCTCCTCCGCGATGACCTCGGTAAGCGCAATTAACCCCGCCTTTGAAACAATATACGCACCCTTCCCCGGCGAAGGTTTTAATGCAAGGAGTGAAGAAATGTTAACAATTCGCCCACTTCTTTTTAAAATCATATCCCGCAAAGCCCACTTTGAACATAAAAAAGCGCTCCGCAAATTTAAATCAAGCATCTCATCAAATTCGCTCTCCTTGATCTCAAAAATCATCTTCCCTTCAAAATATCCACCAACACAATTTATCAAAAAATCAACCCCGCCATGTCTTCTGACAAATTTAAAAATTTTCTGAACATCACCTTCTTTGATTAAATTCGCTTTAATGCCATATAAATTTTTATTTTTCAAAACATCTTTAAAAACCTCCCTAAACTTTTTCCCACTCCTATACACCGCGTAAACCCTTGCGCCGTTATCAAGAAAATGTCTCACAACTACAGAACCAAGTCCTCCAGTTGAACCCGTTACAACAACATTTTTATCGTTGAACATGTTTTTACTTGATTATGTTTTTAAAGATACTTAACTCCAGAAGCTGTATTAAAAATAACAACAACATCATCCCCTTTTATAACCCCACCAAAAACAAGTCTTTCGAGTGCTACCACTGTAGCAGAGCCCTCCGGACAAAGCATAATTCCCTCAACTTCGGCTATTTTCCTCATCATCTTAACTATATCTTCATCTTCAACTTCTATCGCAAGACCTCCACTTTTACGAATAACCTCAAGAATTAATCTGCCAGCGAATGGTTTAGGCACACGCAAACCGTAAGCAATTGTTTTTGCTCCCTGCCAGTATTCAACTTGCTCTTTGCCTTCCTTATACGCCCTAACAACTGGAGCACAACCAGAAGACTGAACCGCAACCATTTTTGGAAATTTACCGTCAATCAAACCTACCTCGATCAATTCACTAACAGCAAGCCAAATTCCAATAAGACCAGTTCCACCTCCCGTCGGGTAAATTATCCAATCGGGGACAACCCACCCAAGCTGTTCAATAATTTCAAACCCAAGTGTCTTTTTCCCTTGTAAGCGATATGGTTCTTTCATCGTTGAAATATCAAAAAAATCATTCCGACTTTGAACAATCTTCACAGCATCTGAAATTAAACCATCAACAAGCTCGATCTCAGCTCCGTAAAACTCGCACTCCTTCAGAATTAAAGATGGCGTATCCTTAGGAGCACTCACAAAACATTTAATCCCAGCTTTTGCGCAATAAGCACTTAAAGCGCTCCCAGCATTCCCAGCGGTTGGCAGGGCAAGTTTATCAATCCCAAGTTCAACAGCCTTTGAAACTGCACACGATAAACCACGAGCTTTAAATGAAAGCGTCGGATTGAAAGATTCATCCTTCAAAAACAAATTCTTTATCCCAAGCATATCCCCGAATTTTTCCAACTTTAAAAGTGGCGTCCATCCCTCACCCAAACTTACAATGTTTCTTTCGTCGATGACAGGCAAAAACTCAAAATATCTCCACATGCTTGAAACCCTGCTCTTAAAACTATCTTTGTTGACATTTTTTCTCATCCCATCAAGGTCATAAATCGCTATCAACGGCTCATTACAATCCTGACAAAATCTTTGCACCTGCCGATGATCAAAAATCTTTCCACAAACCGAACATTTTAGATAAGTTATAAACGACCTCACTTCTTTCTCTATCTCTGTTTACAATGATTCCAACATCTGTTATATAGCCCGTTATTAGATTAGAATCAACAATCTCAAAAACAACATCAATAGTCTTAACATTGCCACTTTTTCCCATCATAAATAATTGTTTGAAATTTCTTGTGGGTTTTAAGCGCACAAATTTTGAAAAGTCACAAAGAACCAAAGTTTCCTTTCCAGCTAATTTAGCTATTTTAAAAACTGCTGAAGTTCCAGCTTTGTTCAAAATATTCCCATTTTTAAACACCGCATCACATCCAGACACAACAACCTCAACCTTTTCCAAAACATAATCGAGAGCAAAATCATTTGCTAAAAAGACGTCAAACCCTTTATTTTGAAGTTTTCTCGCCATTTTATCACCCTCACACTTAGGGCAAGAGCGAAAAATATAAACACTTGATATTTTATCCTTAGCATACAAAAAGGCGTTGAAAACTGTCCCGCTATAACTTAATGTAGCAACTGAAACTTTATTTAAACCTCTTGCTTCAAGCCACTCCAAGAAATTACTCGCCACCTTTTCATTACTCATTCTAAATCTTTTCTCAATCATCACAATGGTTTCACCTATATCAACCCTCCGGGTTAAAGTAGATTGAACTATATCGATCAGATTTTGAAGTTGAAATAAGAGTGGATGATACTTTTTTAAATCCCCCTTTAAATCTTTAAGAAAACGCAAAAACTCGTTTCTATTCCTTGACCTTCGTGCTTTCTCTTTGAGAACACTAAACAGCCTCCCAGCGAGAATTGAAGCCCCTGAAGTTTTATCATTATAAATTTTCTTTAACTTAACATAGATCGCCTCATCTCGCATGTTAAATCTTTCCTTTCTCTCGTGCGAATATAAAATAAGCCGAAATTAGAACAAAGAAAGAAATCAATGTCGAAGCTATGAAACTTTCAGAAGGGTTTAAACCCTCGCCTTTCACAACAATTTCAGAGGGAAGCTGCATTTGCGCAGCAACTTGCCTTCTCTTGGGATAATACGCGCCAGCTTCCTTGACATTCACAATTTGAAATTCAAAATAATAATCGTAAATCTCACTTTCCGTTTCAACTGGTAAATAAAGTCCGAGTTTTTTCCCGATGTTTCCATAAATTTCCTGCATTTTTTTCTCATCGTTAAAGTCAACGCAAGGGTAAAGAGCAGTTACCTCGAATTCACCCAAATTAGTCAAAACATGATCGGAGGGAGCGAGATGGAGCTCAACAAAGGCATTTGGGAAAACATCAATCACATCAAAGAAACGAGCAGGCGAATAGTTAACCTCATTCAAATAATTAAAATTTAAAACTTTTGACGCACGGGCATCGATTAAAATCTGCGCATCATTTAGGGGAAGAAATATTTTTTCATTTTTCTTGTTTTTTAACCGCAGATGAATAAATGATTCGTCAATCACAAATTCAACAAATATGTTCAAATCAGAAAAGTAAAGTTTATCCTTCTCAATCGGCTTAACGAGTTTGTAAACATATTCATACTTTTTACCAGAAGGAAAATTTAAATCATTCTTTGGGGGGATTTTGGAAGCAACGCCTTCCTTCAGGGCTTGCTTTGAGCCACCACAACCTATAAAAAAGATGATTAGAAAGAGAAAGTATCTTTTCATTTCGCCACCGAATTTTTTTAAAATCTATACCGCAATGTCAGGACGAAATTCTTCGTGATGTTTTCTTCATTTGTGATTAATCTGTAGTAATTGTTGTCAAGAGTATAGCTATACTGCGTATGGATTGTATTCCACTTGCCATTTATATAAGCGAAATCAATCAAAAGAGTCTTTTGTAAAAGAACGCTAAATCCAAAGGTCAATAACTTCATCGCCCTGCTTGAAATCCCCCTATCTTCTAAATAAGGTGAAGGTCTATAACTATATCCTGTTCTAACTTTAACCTGCGGTAAAAATGGAAGCATAAGTTCAACTCCGGCACCTAAACTCACCGTTTCAGTAAACATTTCTTTTATATCTCTGTTAAGGCTAACTAAATCAGGATTATTTTTAAACTCCATCTGACGCCAATCAACATAAACAACATCACCAGCTATGAGAACAAAATCTTTAATGTTAAACGATACTCCGCTTCCAAAATAAAACGGAGTGAGCACATCATACCTTGAAATCCCAGAATAAGAATATGAATAAGAATCCCCGTTATCAAACGAACTTTCACCACTTCTTGAGTAATTTTCCTTTACACTTAAAGATGATGGTAATCTTGTCATCAACCCAAATCTAAAATAGGCACTTCTATACATTAATCCGGCATTCGCTGAAAAACCACTTATCGTAGCGTCGATTATGTCTGAAACTATTAACTGACTAAAATCCCAGGGGAAATCTTGATAAAAATTCCTTATATCGCTTTCGACAAATCGTCTATCATACTTGTAATTCCCCGTCACAATTGATAGCGTAAGTCCGACAGATAAATTTTCAGCTATGTCAATTGCTCCTGAAACAAACCAATTATTCAATCCCCCGCTTTCGTAAAGTGTTAACTTCTGATGGACATTATTTAAAATTTTAGTTTTACCCGTTGAATCCTCAAGTCCAAGTTTCCATGCAAGGTCAAAATCTGGATCGGGATCGTAAAGGGATGGTATAATCGAACTTTGTGAATTGAAAAGTGAAATTGAAAGTGTGCCTGTAAAATCAGAAACTCGAATATAACCACCAGCAAAAACCAAACTACCACGAATAGTTGGAACAGGAAGGACAAGCGCTACGGTATTTAAGCTTGTCGTTGTATTTTTAAACGAATTTGAATATTCAAAAATCCTTGCTGAATTGGTAAGCGCCAAATAATTCAAACCACCCGCAAATTCAAATCTTCTTATCTGAGCTAGTCCCGCTGGATTCCAAAAGACTGCCGAATAATCATCCGAAACACCGATATACGCCAAACCTAATCCAATGGCTCTTGCACCAACCCCTGAATTTAACATTGAATATCTAAGAGCGTCATCAGGAAATTGTGAAAAAACAAAATTAAAAGATAAAAGCAAAAGCAAAATTAACTTCTTCATCTTCTTCTTGACCCAATGTTTCTTCTATTATCATTGCTATCTTGTTTTGCCCCTTTAGCTTGATCACCTGAACTCTCATCTGGAGAACGAATGTTGGTGGTGTTCTTCCTCTCGCCTAAATTTGATTTATCACCTTTTTCAACCGTTGATGAGACACTATCTTTTGAATTTGCTTCGGATTTTGGTGGTGTTCTTGTTGGTGGCGGTGGCGTAAATGAATTATTATCTGAAGTTGCCCTATGCGAGCCGAATTCCCTCAACCTTTCAGGCGACGCAACACCCCCAGCTTGAACGGTATCCAAGGAACCACTCGACCACCAAAGCCACCATGGAGTATTATAGTAAACCCACGGAGATAAACTATGTGTCGGGACTAAACTATAAAAATAAATCATATCTGACCTAGAATGGCATTCAGCACAGTTGCTTTTATAAGAAACATGGGAACTGTAAACCTCACCAGATGAACTAACAAAATTTACATCGGGATGTCTTACAATTGTATAGCAACCAGATAGCAAGATAAAAACAAAAATAAGTAATTTTTTCATCTTCTATTTCCCAAATGTCTTTGGCGAGACTGGTTTTGCTCAGGTTGAGTTTGATTATTATTAAACTGAAACTGAGGCGATGGATTGCTTGTAATGTTTTCACTCTGAGAATTATGACGAGGCAATTCAATCAAAGTACTTCTTCCCGTGTCATAATTTCTATAAATTTGAATCGAATTCCTATTTGTCCCCGTCTTTCTTGGTTGTTCCGTTCTACGTGGTGGCGCTGAATCTTGGTTCGGTGCCCCTGAGTTCCCATCGTTTGATCTCGGGACAACTCTCGGGGTTGATGGTGTTCTAACCGATCCCGTCTCTCGCGTTCTTTCATTGCTTCTATTTCTTTCAACCGATGGCGCTTCTCTTTCCGAGCCAGATCGCTTTTTAAAACTTCCCTCATTAGAAGTGCTTTGCAAGCTTCCGCTGGTCTGCCCTGAAGGCGTGTTTCTTGAAGGTGGACTCACAGTTCCAGAAGTTGTATTCACTCTTTCATCGTATATTCCACTTCGTGTCAAACCAAAATTTCTGGGTTTTATTATAACTTCTCTACTACCGCCAGAGTAATACGGATAATTATTAATTACCACGATCACCGGTGACCTATACCACCATGGGTAATAATACCCCATAGGAAGATACCAGTATGAATACCAATAGTATCTATCCCACCAGTACCAATCCCACCAATAGTAATCAAACCAATATGGATCATAATACCACCATTCACCCCAACCGATTGCAAAGCCAGGCGTGTAATATCTAAAAAATAGAGAATATCTTGGGTAAGGCAGATAATACCGATAAACATATTTTGAGTAATACCACGTGTCATAGTTATTTTCATAATAATAGCTATATCCCTTTCCCGACCCCGATGTCGAATAACCTTCATCTTCCTTCAAGGTTCCGATTTGCGTATAACACCCTCCAAACAAAATTCCGATAAGCGCCACTAAAATTATTTTTTTCATTTCTCACACCTCCTGATGGCGTTAAATTTCTATTTCAATAGCTCTAACAACTTCCACGCTCAAAAAATTCTCTTCACAAAGATTGGATATACTCAAGTTTCACAACTCTTGAATTTCCGGGCTCATTATTTTGCAAAATATCTTTCCAATTAAACTCAATTGTAAACCCACTCCCAAGCGACCATCTTATCCCAGCATTTAAATAACCTTTCCCCCTTCCAAGCGCTTTTGCAGAATTATCATTTATAGCAAAATTATATTCAACTGAAAATGTTAAGTCATTCCCTATTGTTTTTTCAAATCCCATGTAATAATTCAGTGATGCGTCGCCATCATCCTTTTCAAGAGAATAATTAATGCCCCCATGTACTGACAGATAACCTAAAAACTTGAATGCTTTGCTTCCAACCGCAAAAAACCCGGGGGATTTAAAATCATATCTTTTTAAACTATCGATGTATGCTTCCCTTCCTTGAGAATCAAATCCAATCGTAACTGCTGGAAAATTTTTACTTTCGTCGATTATTCTAATTTTTAAATTTACCCCTGGAAGTCTATACCAGTTAACACTTCCGTTCCCAATTATTTTGCTACCGCCGTATGAAATTCCAAAATTTAGACGATTGAAGGCAGAAGCTGTAAGTCGAAGCATAAGCCCTCCATCTGCAAAGAAATCAGCATCAAGTGAAACGCTGTTTGACTTTAAAATTCCCGCCGTCGGCATATCAACGATAAATCTTTGCTCGAAAGTTGCACCGCTTCCAGCTGATCCCTGAGAAAGCAGATAAACTGGGAATAAAACAAAAAGAAATAAAATCAACACTCTTTTCATCCCTCTAACTCCTTGAATTTTAAATCACACCTAAAGATAACAAAAATTTAACATCTTGTCAATTGCAAAAACAAAAAGGCGTGGCTTTTGGCCACGCCTTCTATCTTACGGAATCCTTAACCCAACAAATCTATTGCCAGCTGAACTTCTAATTCTCAAAAGAACAACTTCACCTGACTTACGGCTTTGAATTATCTTTTTCAATTCATCTACATTTCGAACTGGCTTTCTATCAGCTTCGATGATTATATCATTCTCCCTAATTCCCTTATCAAAAGCCTCTGAATACGGCTCAACCTTTGTAATTATAACACCGTTTTTAACCTTATATTTGCTCCTTGCTTCCTCATCAAGATTTGACACTGTCAACCCAAGCTTTTCAAAATTTACAACTCCAGGTTCAATTTCCTTCGCTGGTGGTTCCACATTTTTAGCTTCAGCTACATCTTCATCTTCTTTCCTCGGTTTCAATGTGGCTGTTAATTCTATTGTCTTCCCATCGCGATAAATTTTCAATTTAACTTTATCCCCGGGTCTCTTGCGCGCAACGATTTCCTGAAGTTCGCCAGGTCTGTTTACTTGTTTGCCTTCACACTCAAGTATAACATCACCTGCTTTAACCCCAGCTTCTTCAGCTGCACTACCAGATATAACATCTTGAACCAAAATCCCACGCGGTTTATCAAGACCAAGCCCCTTTGCTGTTGACTCATCCAATTGGGAAATTTGCACGCCAAGGACCCCACGTCTCACCTTCCCGTATTTTATTATATCCTCCGCTACTTTCCTTGCAAGATTTATCGGAATGGCAAAACCGTATCCTTGATAATATCCGGTTCTTGAAGCTATCGCCGTATTTATACCAACTACTTCACCATTCAAGTTAACAAGAGGACCACCACTATTACCCGGGTTAATTGCTGCATCAGTTTGTATAAAGTTTTCAACACCATAAGAGTCCCTAATTATACCTATGTTGCGACTCAATGCGCTCACAATCCCAGCAGTGACCGTGAGATTTAAACCAAGTGGGTTACCAACCGCAAGAACCCACTGCCCAACTTGCAATTCGTCAGAATTACCAAACCGAGCAACTGGCAAATCATTTGCGTCTATTTTCACGACAGCAAGATCGGTTAATTTATCCCTACCAATGAGCTTGCCCTTAAATTCTCTCCCATCCCAAAGCGTAACCGTTATACTCCCTTTCTCCCCGCCTTCAACAACATGATTATTTGTGAGGATGTAACCATCTTTTGTTATTATAACTCCCGAACCCATACCCTCTTGAGGTCTTGGCTCAGGTATCTTAAATTCAAAATCAGGTCCAAAGAAATGGAAGAAGTCAAACGGACGAGCTCTACCTTCGCTCTTTGTAACAACTTTGATCGAAACAACGGTTGGAACAACTTCCTTTGCAACTTGAACGAAGGCATTTTGAGTTGCAAGTATGTCAAATCGGGTGTTCACGGGTTTGTCCTGTGCCCCAATAACTGGAATATCAATCGCAGATGTGGGCTTAACAGCATTAAATCCAGATACAAGTATAACTCCAAATAACATTCCAGCAAGTATAAGTGCAATTGCTCCAATCACCTGCTTTTTCGCCATAGTTAACCTGCCTCCTACTAAAGATTTTGTTTTTAAATTTTCAAAAGTAATATAACAAACGTTCAATTTATTTCGTTCTACCTGAATTTATAAAAACCTCAAGCGATTTCAAATTAATCGGCTCATCCAAATGCCTTCTCATATACTCCATAAGCAAGTTGTGTATCTCATTATTTATATTACTCGGAATCTTCAAATTTGTTACACTTTCAACTTTTGCCCTCTCCAACCAAACTAAACTTTTAAAGGTTACGATAGAATAATATATCTTAGCTTCCGCACCAGCTCCGCATTTAGAACACAAAAACCCTCCTCTGTCGCTTGAAAAAATTATCTTCTCTGATAAGTTTTCGTCACCGAGCTTCTCCCCGCATAAAATGCACGAGACAAAATTAATCTTAAATCCGCTCTCTTCAAGTATATGAATGATAAAAAACCATAAGAGGTTTATCTCGTTTTTCTCCGCAACATTTAACTTATCGAGCGTGTCAACAATCAACTTAAATATTCTTGGGTTTTCTTCTTCAAACTTTATAAGTTTATAAACGATCTCACATATCGAAAGCCCAAGTGCCATCTTCTCAAAGTTAGAATAAAGATTCAAAAACGGTTTAATTAAATCCGCCTGAGAAAGAAACTGGATTTCCCTCGTTTCTTTTTTATATAGAACTGCAAGAATATACGACATCGGTTCAAGTGACGCGCCGAACTTGCTCGTTGGAAGCATAGCACCTTTAGCAACTACATTTAACTTCCCAAACTTCTTGGTGTAAAGCGTCACAATCTTGCTTGTCTCCCTATACCTCAACGACCTCAACACAACCGCTTCCGTTTTGGTTAGCATTTAATCATTAGCGTAAATCTTTCTTTTAATTTCTTGAATGTTTTCCTCAAAAGGCGGATAAATTACCCCAAGCTCTGTTATAATCGCGGTTATCAAACTATTCGGTGTGACATCGAAAGCGGGAGAAAATGTTTTAACACCCTCTGGGGCTACCCTACGCCCCATTATTTCAACTATCTCTTCACCCCCTCTTTCCTCAATCGGGATTTCATCGCCTGTTTTTATGCTAAAATCAATAGATGAAGTTGGGCAAGCAACATAAAACGGTATATTATGATACTTTGCAACTATCGCAAGATTATAAGTCCCAATTTTATTTGCGGTGTCTCCATTCAAAGTAACTCTATCCGCACCAACGATCACACAATCGATCTTTCCAAGCTTCATAAGATAAGCCGACATATTATCAGTTATTAAAATTGTTTCAATTCCCCTTTGCATCAATTCCCAAGTTGTAAGCCGAGCCCCTTGAAGAAGCGGTCTTGTCTCATCAACATAGACTTTTATCTTTTTCCCTTGTTCAAAAGCTGTGTAAATAACTCCAAGCGCTGTTCCATAATCACCAGTTGCGAGCCAACCCGTATTGCAATGCGTCAATATATTTGCTTTATCCGGAATAAGTTTTGAACCATGTAGACCAATTTGCTTACACATTTGAATATCCTCGCTCTGAATAGCAAGAGCTTCTTCAAGCAACCTTTTCTTCAATTCATCTACTCCAAGATGTGAACTCTCATAAAAAACCTTTTTCATCCTTTCAATTGCCCAAAATAAATTTACCGCAGTTGGTCTTGTCTTTGCAAACTCACTACAAACTTCCTCGAATTTTCCCTTTAAAAGTTCCTTATCATCCCCAGAAAAATTTTTTATTCCAAGATAAATCCCAAATCCAGCTGCAATGCCAATTGCTGGGGCACCGCGAATTTTTAATTTCTTTATCGCTTCAACTACAACTTTATAATCGTCGGTCTCAATTAAACTAAGGTCATTGGGCAATTTCGTTTGGTCGATAAATCTCACTTTATCCCCTACCCAATCTATGGAGCGCAACCTTGGAGTCATTCTTTGCTTGACTTTTTTGTTTCAATTTTTTAAATTAATAAGTGAATTTAAAAGGGCCCTTAGCTCAGTTGGTCAGAGCAGCTGACTCATAATCAGCGGGTCGGAGGTTCGAGTCCTCCAGGGCCCACGAATTTTTTATATAACATCCATAATTCGCTTGATCGCGTTATAATATAAATCAGCCACCCTTTCAACATCAAGGTCAATCCAGTCGTTTATCCTTATCCTCTTTTCCCTGCTCACAATACCAATCACACCATAAGGAATCTCATTTTTAAGACAAATTTCCTCAAGATTTTTCAAATTTTTCTCTTCAACTGTAACTATTATTCTCGACTGTCCCTCCCCGAATAACAAAAAATCTGGGCGAAGTTTATCTTTAAGTTCGATCTCACATCCCAGAAAGTTTTCCTTATCAATTATGCAAGATTCCGCAAGTGCAACTGCAATCCCGCCATCGGATACATCATGAGCCGATTTTATCAATCCAAGTCTTATCCCTTCAAGACAGGTCTGCTGGACGCGCTTTTCAAGTTCAAGGTCAATCTCTGGGGCATCACCCAAAACTTTATTATGAATTTGCGCGAGATATTCACTTCCCCCAATTTCATCAGTGTTTTTGCCAAGAAGAACTACCAAATCACCCGGTGATTTAAAATTTGCAGTCGTGACATATTTTAAGTCATCTATTATTCCCAACATTCCAATAACTGGCGTTGGGTAAACTGCTCCCTCCGGACTTTCGTTGTAAAAGCTGACATTCCCACCAGTTACAGGCGTATTAAAGAACCTACAAGCATCCCCCATTCCACGAACCGCTTCTTTAAACTGCCAGAAGACCTCGGGTTTATATGGATTTCCAAAGTTTAAGCAATTTGTGATCGCAACTGGCTCTGCTCCTGTGCAAACCACATTCCTTGCAGATTCAGCCACCGCTATCATTGTCCCACGATAAGGATTAAGATAAACATATCTCGCATTGCAATCAGTTTTTAGCGAAATTGCTTTATTTGTTTCTTTTATTCTTACGACAACTGCATCACCACCTGGTAAAACAACTGTATTTGTTCCAACCATCGTATCATATTGCTGATAAACCCATTCCTTACTTGCGATATTTGGCGAAGAAATTAATTTTAGAAATATCTCATTCAAATCATCAGGTTTTGGAATTTCATAGGGGTTAAATTTTCTGACCTCATTTAAATATTCTGGTTCTTTAGCCTCCCTATAATAAACAGGTGCACCGCCACCAACAACGAGTGAATCAGCAGGAATATTAACAACTAATTTTCCATCCTTTTTAAACTTTAATAACCCATCATCCGTGACATAGCCTATAACAACAGCGTTTAAATCCCATTTTTTGAAAATTTCAATTATTTTATCCTCAAAACCTTTTTTCACCACCATTAACATTCGCTCTTGCGACTCGGAAAGCAAAATTTCATATGCGCTCATTCCTTTTTCGCGAACCGGGACAAGGTCAAGGTCTATTTCCATTCCACTTTTTCCACGAGCGCTCATTTCACTTGTAGAACATGTTATCCCAGCTGCGCCCATATCTTGAATTCCTACAACATAGCCTGTCTTTATCGCCTCGAGCGTTGCCTCAAGAAGGAGTTTTTCAGCAAACGGGTCTCCAACTTGAACAGAAGGTCTTTTTGATTCCGACTCTTCACTTATCTCCTCAGAAGCGAACGTCGCCCCATGAATTCCATCTCTTCCCGTGCTTGATCCAACTATTAAAACGGGATTCCCTTTGCCCCTTGCAACTGCGCGAACTACTTCATTATGCTTTACAATTCCAACTGCCATTGCATTAACAAGCGGATTTTGAGTATAGCTTCTATCAAAATAAACTTCGCCACCCACTGTCGGACATCCAAAGCTATTTCCGTAATCGGCTATGCCTTTAACAACTCCATTGAAAAGATACTTAACCCGTGGTTCCGCTAAATCCCCAAATCTTAAAGAATCAAGTATGGCAATTGGTCTCGCACCCATCGTAAAAATATCCCTTAAAATCCCTCCAACTCCAGTCGCAGCTCCCTGATATGGTTCAATTGCAGACGGATGATTATGTGATTCAATTTTGAAAGCCACCGCAAGCCCATCGCCTATATCAACAAGTCCAGCGTTTTCTTCGCCTGCTGAAACAAGCAATCTCCCACCGCTTCTTGGCAAAGTTTTTAAGAGCGCAATTGAGTTCTTATAACTGCAATGTTCACTCCACATCACGCTAAACATTCCAAGTTCCTCAAACGTAGGCTCTCTCCCGATGAGATCAATTATCCTATCGTACTCCTCCGATGTCAAACCAAGCTCAATTGCGAGATCACGCATTGACTTCGCAGATTCAACCTGCATTTTATAACTCATATTACTTCTGCAATATTTCTTTTACAATCGGAGCAAGGGCTGTGCCAATTTTCTCAAAGTAAACACGAGTTAAAATCAGTAGAGCAAAAATTAAAAACAATAAAAAATAAAGTTTCCACTTCGCAATTTTCTTTTGTCTTTTAGATTTCCCAAAAAGTTTATCAACCCAACCTGTATATCTAAAACCTCTCCATCCACAATTGCTACATCTGTAAATTTTATATGGCAATAGGAACTTAACAGCTCTTTCGTAAAAACTTCTCGATCTCGACCTGTGCAATGTTCCTATTTTACCACAATGCGGACATACATCAAGACGCATTTAAATTTTACCCTCATTTATTTTTAAAAATTTTGCTGTTTCCTCCGGCAAAGCAGTTGTAATGTAAATCCCCGAACCGAGTTCAAAACCAGCCGGGATTGTAAGGCGGGGCAGGATTTGAATATACCAATGGTAAAATTCTTCATTTGCATCTTTAAAGGGTGAAGAGTGAATTACGTAGTTATAATCTGGATTGTTAAGTTTTTCATAAAGTTGTTTTAAAACCAAGCGAACGACTTTTGCAGTTTTACACGCATCTTCATAATCTATGTTTGCAAAACAAGCATTGTGTTTTTTGGGCATAACCCATGTTTCAAACGGCGAAGTTGACGCAAACGGCTCGATAACTATAAAATCATCATCCTCATAAACAACCCTTTCCCCCGAATACGCCTCAATTCTTATCATATCACAGAATACGCAACTACCGTGATCGTCATAATATCTTGTTGCTTCTTCCAATAAATGTCTAATGTGCGTTGGCACAATCGGACTGGCTATTAGTTGCGAATGTGGATGCTCAAGCGAAGTCCCTGCCCTCTTCCCGTTATTTCTGAAAATTATTACAGTGTTAATCCCACTATAAGACATAAAATCTTTATAGAGTTTAAGATACACTTTAAAAACTTCGCAAACATCATCTATCCCCATCGTTGCGATTGTTAGGTTGTGTTTCGGAGATTCAATTATGACATAATGAAATCCATAACCTGTGATCTTTCTTAAAAATTGAAATTTTGTTTCTCTTTTCAACTCAACATCTGGCACAAGGGCTGGATATTTATTGGGAATAACTCTTATATTCCATTTTCCATCTCCTTCAACAGTTAAAACAGATGGCGGGGTCATATTCTCGTTCCCAGGGCAAAAGGGGCAATCAGGGTCAAATTCGGGGAGTTGTTTAACATCTTCTTTGACAAAAAAATCGTGTGGTCTTTTTGCTCGCTCCGTTGCAACAATAACCCAGTTCTTAGTTGCCCTATTTTGTCTAAACTCTGGCATTTAACTTAAGTTTGATTTCCGTTTGACATTCAAAATTTAAAAATAATTTGTTTGTCTTCAAAAACTTTACGACCGCGCACATAACCAAAATCCCTCTTGACATTCTACAGCACTTTTTATATATTTAGTCAAGTTCTGCAACAAATTTTCGTTCTCAACA
>CALJEK010000026.1 GCA_938074445.1 Candidatus Kryptoniota bacterium
TATGATCAAATCTACCTCCTCATTATTTACTTCCTTCATTATTCTACTATCACCAATTACTATTTTTGCTGTATTTTTAATGTTTTTAACCATAGATACAATTTATCCTCCTGCTATTGGTGGTAGTAATGCTATTTCATCATTATCATTTAATTCAACATCACTGTGAACGATTTCAAAATTAACTGCTATTGCAAAGGTTTCGCCCCTTAATTTTGGATATTTCTCAAAAAGGTATGCTTTTAAATCTGATAAATTCTTGAATCCTTCTACTTCTACCTCTCCTGTTCCCGTAATATCTTTAAATCTACCGAAAAATAAAACTTTCATTATCCTCCAAGCTTTATCATTGGGAAACTAGCTTGCTTTTCTCTAAGTTCAATATAACCTTTGGGCTTTAATTTAACAACTGAACAAATATACTCCACAAGCTCATTTTCTTTGATCTTCGGTCTTAAAAATTGCTTTAACGGATAAGAAAACTTATCAAACATACATAAAACCAAATGACCATCCGAAGTTATCCTAACCCTTGAACAGTTATGACAAAATGGCTTGGAAACCGTAGATATAAATCCAATCTTAGCACCGTTTTCAAGTGTATAATAACGCGCAATCGAGCTGTCTTCCCCAATTTCATAAAGCTTATGCCTTTGCTCTATCTTATCTCTTATTTCGTCCTCCGATATAAAATATTTCCTCCAAATAAATTCATTTACAAACGGCATAAACTCAATAAATCTTATCTCAACCCCTCTTGAAAATGCAAAATCAATCAGGTCAAATATTTCATCATCATTTACACTGCGCAACAGCACAGTATTAATTTTCAACTTAATCCCCAAATGCAAAGCAGTATCAATCCCTTCTATTATTCTATCTAGGTCATAACCCCCTGAAATCTTTTTGAACTTTTCCGGAATTAATGTATCAAGGCTCACATTTACACCGATATTATTCTCAGATAAAAAACGAGCAAATTCTTTAAGCAATATTCCATTTGTAGTTATATTCACTGACAAATTAAAGTCCCTCAATCCTTCAATAAGAGACTCGATACCCCGCCTGATAAGCGGTTCCCCGCCAGTAAAGCGAACTTTGTTAATCCCAAAATTTCTGTAAAAAACCGAAATCAAAAACTTTATCTCTTCAATCGTGAGAATCTCTTCTCTCTCATAAAGAACTAAATTATCCCTTCTGCAGTAAAAGCATTGTAAATTGCATCTATCTGTAAGGGAAACTCTAAGATAGCTTACTTTTCTATTGTATCCATCGTAAAGATCCATAGGTATAAAACTTAAATTTAAAAAATGAGCACGCCCCCGAGAACTTAAAGGGCGTGCCCGTAGAAAATTATAACTAAAAAACCTCAATTTTTAAAACTTCACTTGAACCATAAACATTAACTCGTCATTTTTAACGTTGTTTGGCTTTTCGGTTTTCATCACATAGTTCAATCTGAAAACAACATGGTCAAGAACTTTTGAAAAAAGCCCCAATGTTAACCAATTAGATTCACCTTCAACATTGATGTTATTATCCCACGATTCATACTTCACAACCGGCTCAAGATAGTCAAAGAACTTATAACTTAGTTGCAAATAGTAGCCCCGCTTTTTAACATCACCATCATTGCCACCTATAAATTCACCCCTCAAATTGAGATTTTTGTCTACGAGAAATGCATCCAAACCCAAACCATATCTCTTTTTATCGTTTATGTTCATTCTATCGTTTGAACCCGCAAGGAAAGCAGCGCTCAAATTTAAAACGTTATTCTTGTCAATTTCAAATTTATAGCCTGCAAATCCGGTTATATCTTTTTTCGCTCCAGAGTCATCAAGGTTTCTTGTATAATCAATCGTTTCATAGATTGTCCCTGGGTTTTTATAAACGATCTCCCCATTCCAGAATCCCAAAGCTAAACGCAAGTTCTTCAAGCCAGTATAAGAAATTTCAAGTCCACGGTCTCTGTCAGCCACAAGTGCTAAAACAACTTGAGAGCGATGAATGGTCTTCCTATCTGAAGAGCTTTCCTTTCTCTCAATTGACCAATAATGTTTAAACTGCCCAAACTTTACCTCAAGTCCTTCAACATTCGGTATCGGGTCTCCAAGCTCAATGTAATAATCTTTTAAAAACTTATTAAAGTTCATCTCTTTAACACCAAATTGAACCTCCCACTTTACATTCTTGCTCAAAGTCCCAGTGAACTTAAGATTAATCGTCCCCGGCATAAATGTTTCTTTCATCTTTTCCCCATATTCAACATAATACATATACTGTAAGAAGCCACTTATTTTAATCTGGGAGAAAAGGAAGTTAGATAGGGTTAAGAAAGCAAAAAGAACAAAGCAAACGGATTTTAAGTGCTTCATTGTTTAACCTCATTCAATTTTTGTTTTTAAAGGTTTAAAATGTAACCAAGTTAGAATCGTTTAAATTTTCACAAGTTTCACCTTAGTATCATAGAAACTAACACTACCACCAACTTTATCAAGCATACAGGTATTTTTAAGGTAATCATCAAGTCTCATTACCGCATTAGCATGGATTCCTGTGCCTCTGCGGGCATCTCCTTTTATCACTTTTCTATTTATGATTATATCCCTTGAACCATAAGCCCAATGCCCAAAGCCAAGTGAAAAAGCAACAACACCTGGTCTAATACCTTCAATTATATGAACTTTACCCACAACATCCTTTTTACCACCATTTCCTAAATTCCAAACCCCATCAGGATTTGTTTTTGAAACTATTTTAACATAGTCTCCCTCTTTCAATCCCAACCTTTTCGCATCTCTGCGATTTATAAGAACAAAATTCTCGGGCTGGATAGCAAGAAGCCAGTAATCAGCAACGGTCCTTGTCTTTGTATGATAAACTTCCCTAAATGTTATCAAATTAAATTCGTAACCTTCCTCTTCATCTTTTATTACCTCACCTAAAAGATTCATAATAGGCAAGTAATGGGCATATCCTTTAAGGTAATGACCGGTCATAGAATCTTTAACAGTGGCAACCTTTTCTGAATAAATATTTATGAGTTTACCATACTTGTTCTTAAATCTTCCAGCGGAATCAAAGGGGAGATAATAATCCTGGAACCTGCCACCCCTGTTAAGAACATAAACTACCTTTGGCCATAGCTCCTCACCAAATGATTTTTTCCATCTTTCAGGATCAAAAACTGATTTTGGAAGGTGTCTTCTTGATTTCACAAATATATCAATTTCCTCAGGTGTTGCATCTGGAACAGGCTCATCTTCAAGAGCGATATTCGCAACCATTTTAAGATAGTAATCCACATCCCTTGTAAAATCCATCCCATTGCCAAACCCATTTTTGCCAAACCCTGGCAAATTCATCTTTTCTGCTATTGCCAAAATCAATGCCTCAAGCGATATTGGCATCTCCTCACCAAACACCTTCACTGTTTCTGGAATAGGTGCCACAGCAGGATTCCTAACTGGCTGAACTTTTTGTGGAATTGTCGGATGGCTACCATGAAATTCCCATCTCTCAAGATAACTTAAATCAGGGAAGATATAATCTGCATACATTGATGTTTCACCTACGGTTATATCACACGCAACAACCAACGGTATCTTATTCACATCAGATAAAATTTCAATGTTAGTATGTCCACCGGGCAAAGCATAAACCGGTGAAGCCATATACATAAAAAGGATTTTAACTGGATAGGGATAAGCATCACCGATTGAAGGTATTATCTCTTGATAAATATCGCTTGAAAGAGGATACCACGGTCTTTTTGCTGGATAACCATTAAAGAGCGTAGTTTCTTCATACTTTACCTCATGCCTTATAATGCTTATACCAAAAGGTTTTATCTTTGCTGGGTGCATCTTATCAAGGTCAAAGGGTTGCCCCTTCTTTGTTCCCATAACATCATAAGTTGTCGGCTTTATCAACCCCCCTTGCCAATCAAAATTGCCAACCAGAGCATTGAGCGTGTAAAAAGCTAAAACATTGTAAAATCCATTTGTATGCTGAGATACACCCCTATGAACATCGGCAACAGCTTGCTTTCCATAAGATGTGAATTCTTTTGCAACTTCAATTATATCATCAGGTGATAAATCACATATCTCCGCCCATTCTTCAATTGTTTTTTCAGCTGAGGATTCATAAATAATCTGAAGAACCGATTTTACTTTGAAATTTCCTATCTTTGTGTCAACAAATAAATCGCCATAGACTGGGTTTTTATCATCATTGGGATCAAAGGGTGTAGGTTTACCATTTACAAAAACAACAAATGGATCAAATTCCCATTCTTTCCCATCAGCACCTTTTCTTATTTCTTTTTGAGCTATTCCAATTTCACTTGCTCTTAAAAACTTTCTGGGTTCGCCATCTTCAATCTTGACAAGCCAAGAAGCATTTGTCCAACTTTGCTCACCAGTTTGATCAGCTGCAGCCTTATTTGCATTCTTAAGAAACTTTTCATCATATCTTTTATTCTCTATTATCCACCTTATCATAGCAAGAGCGAGTGCCCCTTCGGTTCCAGGTTTTATTGGAAGCCACTTCCAAGCTTTAGATGCGATTTTTGAGAATCTTGGGTCAACAACGCAGACCTTTGTTCTTCCCTCGACTATACTATCCATCAATTTTCTTGCATGATGCGTTGGACCATAACCTCCTTCAATATACCCCGTTCCAACGGCTAAAAGGAATTTAACATTTGCGGTATCTGCTTGCCAGTAGAATTTTGCGCCACCCGTCCATTTCCCCTCCTGAAACTGCTCACTCATTGCTTTACCTGTAAAGTAAAGAGAACCCTGACAAACAGTTGTATGTCCGTGCGTATTTATACTACCCAAGGAATCATTAGTAAATCTCCTTATTAAATTACCTCTCCCTGCTTTTACTCTACCCCACATAAAAACAAATTGATTGTTCTTTGGTCCAAGATCAGGATGATCAGGGTCAATAAGTTTATCAAGATGCTCCGCAAATTTCTTTTTAAATTCTTCAACTGCTTTCTTTTTATCTTCTGGGGTCCTCGCCTTTTTGATATTCTCTATTTCCTTAGCCATATCAGAAGCCAACTTGGGATCGCGCAAAGCCCAGATATCCTTGAGACCTGGCACAACTCTGTTTTCTTCTCCCTTTACATGTGCAAAAAGTTTACCACCATCAACTATTTCTTTTATTGCCTGCTCAAATGGAATTGTAATCCACTTGTTTTCTCCCCTTTTCCCAGCTCTCTTTAAAACTTTCCTTATTCTGTATGGGTCATAAAGAGTTTGAATGCCAGCTTGACCCTTTGGACAAAGAGCACCTTCAATTTTAGCTGCATCTTTTATCGGCGTCTTATAATCAATTGAAGGCAAAAGCGTCCATGGAGAGTACGGATTTCCTTCAATTTTAACCGCAACACCATCATAAAGTTTTACTTTTATACCGCAACCTGTATTACATTGTAAGCAAACAGTATAAATCATATTCTCGGGTTTCACAGCCTCACTTTGAATCTTGGGATTACCCTGCTCAAATTCACTTTCAAAAAGTTTTTGAACCTTTTCAACTTTTGATAAAATCAAAGTAGAACCTCCAAGCAAAGCGGATGTTTTTATAAATTCTCGCCTTGACTTGTTAAAATTTTTTTCTTGCGTCATTGTAAACCCCTTTTTTTGTTTTTAACCATGACATTGACCACAAAGCTCTTCGACATCTTCCTGCTTTCCGTGTAGATAGTAAATTCTTGGCTTTACACTTAACATCTCAAGCCGATAAGTTTTTCGCTCTTTGACTAATTTTGAAACAAGGCTATCAGGATCATTTAAGTCTCCAAAATACATTGCACCCCCGGTGCATGTTGAAACACAGGCTGGTAATAATCCGTTTTCAATTCTGTGAAGACAGAAATGGCATTTACGTCCGAATGCCTCTTTCCTGCCCTTTTTAATCTCATGATTAAACTCGGTAACCTTCCTATTTTCATATGGTTGAACAGATGGTGTTCCTTTAGTGTAAAAATCACCAGTGTCCCAATAAAGTGCATGAAATGGACAGGCTTTTTGAGCCACCTCAAACGCTTTTTTATCTTTAAATTTACTATAATTAACCGCTACTATTCCGTCAGCCCTCTTGTACATTGCACCTGGTGCAACTTTTTCAACTTCTTTCACACAAGGTGGGTCGTCGCACTGCATACAATTTGTAGGCTTAAAATACCTTTTAACTTCAGGATACTCACCGTCTTCAACTTCAAAAACCTGCCTTAGGGTGACTCCTGGCGGTAAATTGTTTTCTGCTATACAGGCTACAACGCATGCACGGCAACCTATACACTTTTGAACGTCAATAACCATACCCCATTTCCTTTCTTCAACAGGTTTTGCCAATGCCCTTTCTAAATCCTTTAACATTCTAACATTTTGATCAAGAACACCTTCCTTCGAGTCTTTAACCTTTGCATAAATTTTTACACCCCTGAAAAGGGATAGGGTACCCAGTAGAGCAACTGCTCCCTTTAAGAAATCCCTTCGTTTTAATTTCAGTTTCATTTTCTACCTCAATTATTTTTTTGGATAAAAATTTACCCAAATATTGTGCCTAAAAGTTTCAACATAACCTAACAAATTGAAAATCAATAAAAAAAATTAACAACCAACAAAGATGACACACAAATATTATGTGGCACTTTTTCACAATGTTTAAAATTTCAACTTCTCTGAGGTTTGCTTACCTACCTCAAGGCTTTACGTTTTGC
>CALJEK010000027.1 GCA_938074445.1 Candidatus Kryptoniota bacterium
ATTACGGGGGAGGTCTTGAGGATCGGGGTTATTCCATCGCAACAGATGCACAAGGTAATGTATTTGTGACAGGAAAGACAGTTTCAGCCGACTTACCAACCCAAGACCCTGGCGGAGGTGCTTATTATCGAGGAAGTAAGGACCCACTAGGTTTTGATGCTTTCATTTTAAAATTTTCCAATTTAGGTGTGAGGCAATGGGCTACGTATTATGGGGGAAGTAGCGGTGATGATGTTGGTTCCTCTATCGCAACAGATGCACAAGGTAATGTATTTGTGACTGGATGGACAAGTTCAAGTGACTTTCCAACCTATGATCCTGGTGGGGGTGCTTATTATCAGGGAAATAATGCAGGAGGTTGGGATGTTTTCATTTTAAAATTCAACAATTTAGGAGTTAGATTATGGGCTACGTATTATGGAGGGAAGTATTGGGATTATAGTTATTCCATCACAACAGATGCACAAGGTAATATGTTTATGACTGGATGGACATATTCAACTAACTTTCCAACTCAAGATCCCGGAGGAGGGGCTTATTATCAGGGAAGTAAAGCAGGAAACGTGGAAGATGCTTTCATTTTAAAGTTTTCCAATTTAGGTGTAAGATTATGGGCTACTTATTATGGGGGAAGTGATTATGATTTTGGTTATTCCATCACAACAGATGCACAGGGTAATATATTTGTGACGGGATATACATTTTCACCTGACTTTCCAACCTTAAATCCTGGTGGAGGTGCTTATTATCAGGGAAGTAACGCAGGATATTCTGATGCTTTTATTTTAAAATTTAACAATTCAGGTGTGAGATTATGGGCTACTTATTACGGGGGAGGTCTTGAGGATCGGGGTTATTCCATCGCAACAGATGCACAAGGTAATGTATTTGTGACAGGAAAGACAGTTTCAGCCGACTTACCAACCCAAGACCCTGGCGGAGGTGCTTATTTTCAGGGAAGTAACGCAGGACTTTGGGATGTTTTCATTTTAAAATTTAACAATTCAGGCGTGAGATTATGGGCTACTTGTTATGGAGGAGGTCTTGAGGATGTGAGCTATTCCATCACAGCAGATGCACAGGGTAATGTGTTTGTGACGGGGGAGACAAATTCAACTGACTTTCCAACCTTAGATCCAGGTGGAGGTGTTTACTATCAGGGAAGTAAGGCTGGAAATTTAGATGCTTTTATTTTAAAGTTTGAGGGTGGAGAGGCGACTGCGGTTGAAGATATAGAGATTCCAAAAGCGTTTGTGGTGTATCAGAATTATCCAAATCCATTTAATCCCGGGACTCAGATAAAGTTTGATTTGCCAGAGGCTGGGAATGTTAAGGTGGAGGTCTACAATGTTCTTGGTGAAAGGGTTGAGGTTGTTTATGATGGATTTATGAGCGCTGGTTTTGGCAAGGTGGTAAGGTGGGATGCAGTTGGGGTGCCAAGTGGTGTGTATTTTTATAGGATTAGTTTGAACAATAGATATGTTGATGTTAAGAAGATGGTTTTGGTGAAGTGAGGGTTTGGCTTTGTAAAGTATCGTTTACTTTTGGCAATAAATTTTTAATTTAGCATGGAACAAGAGCATGATTTAAACAATAGCACTAAAGCTTGTTTAGGTTATTTAAAGGCAATTTAGAACAACGAATAAAGGTAAACGATGAAAACTATTATAACATTTTTGTTCGTCCTTTGCTCGATCGTTCGGGCACAAATTTTGGTCGATCCTCAAAAGTTTTCAGAGGTAAAAGAGCAAAAAGTTAAGTTCTTGTTTGATGCTTGGAAATATCACTTCGGCTGGAAAACTTTGGGCGGAGGATATGTAAGACACATATTGCTTATAACTGACGAAAGTATAGTTGATATTGAAATGCCAGAGGTTTCACAAACGCCGGGGTATACTTCAACTGGATTAGTTAAGGTAGAAAAACCAAGCGATATTTTGTTAAGTATTTTGCTTTTTCCACTTACAGAATATCTTGAAAAAAATTTACCTGATCCGTATGAAAAAATGAGACAGGAAATTCAAAGTGAAGTTGATAAGATTGAGGCTCCAAGCGTAGAGAACTTCGTAAAAATCATATCTGATTTATATTCCGAAAAGGGTGAAAAAATTAAAGTTGTAGGCATTTATTCTCGCAATGGCATTAAAGATTTGAAATTAGAAGACAAAGGTGGTGAGATACGTTTAAGTTTTAAGGATGACAACAAAAATCAACATACTTATATCTCAAAATACAAAGATTTGAAACAAAAAGATGAAATTTTGTTATCCCTTGGGGAGGCACTTGGTGTTGAAGATAGGATAAAAAAAGAAGTTGTGAATGTAAAAACCCCGGATTTTTCTACGTTAGCATGGTACATTGAAGCGTTAGGAAATGCAGTTATAGGTTCAGTTAATTTGGACTACAGATTTCATCCTAATTTAAGTTTTAGACTTGGCGCGAGTTGGATGATTTTTGGGTTTGGCTTTCCAGTTATGTTAAATTTCCTCACGGATGGAAAGGAAGTATCTCACCATCTTGAAATTGGCGCTGGTGCGGTTCCAGTTATAGGTGGTATTAACGGCTCTAAATTAGTACACTATGAAACATTAACTCTTGGCTATAGATATCAACCCAAGAAGGGCGGGTTTTTATTTAGAGTTTCATTTACACCGCTTTTAAACTTCCCAGACAAAGGAGAAAATAAGATGTGGGGAGGAATTTCAATAGGTTATTCCCAACGAACTAAAGATTAAAAAACCAAAAACGGAGGTAAACAATGAGAGCCATCATACTTTCCTTATTAGCTTTATCTATTCTCACTCTCTCAATTAACTCACAAGTTATAAATTACTTAGGTGTCGAAGATAAATCACCCGATCCTAAGGATATTAGAGATTACTCGCACATTAGGGTGAAATATGACCCTCAAGGAAATGTTCGTATAATTACTTACGATGGCGAAAGGTTCTTTGAGGTTACATATAAAGATGGATACTTTAGTTCTTTCAAACCGATTGCAAAAGGTAAAATTCCAAATTTATTTAGCATTAATTTTTACGATTTTGATATCGATACATCTGGAGTTATACATATTGCATTTACAGTCCTGAGGGGAGGTAAAAGTTACGATGATTCAATTAAAGTTTATATGTATTATACGAATTCCCAGGTTGACTCTACATTTTATTTAGGGACAACAAGTTTCCCTCCAATAGGTTATTGGAGTCCATACTTTAATAAAGTTAATGTGCTTAGAACAACAGATAACAAAATTGTCATAAATTACTTGCATTATTCGCATCCTGAGAGCATTTCTGATTTATTCATTTCTGATTCATTAATTTCAGTAAAATGGACTCAGTTAGTTAATCCTTCAGCAAGTAATCTTCAAACCAAATATCGACAAGTTAATATGCCAGTTTCGAATCCCTCCAGAGCTTCCTCTAGAACCTTTAGCGTATATGCAAATAAAAACTTATTTGTTAATCTTTATCAATACAGCTATTCCATATATCCAAATGATGATACGCTTTTTGTGATTTACAACTTGCTTAAATACGATATTGATAATCCGGGTAATGATTCTGCGAGTGTAGATTCCACATCTATCATAAAAGGCTCGGGCATTACTGTAGGGCTTCCAATCTATACGGCAGATTACAACGCTGGCAATGTTCTTATCTCAGGAATTTCAGTGACTTACACTGGTCAAAATATACCTAGAATAACAAGTGATCCACTCAAATATTCCATTTTTACTCTTGATCGAGAAAATAAACTTCACATGCTAAAATTTTCAAATAATCAAGTTACTTATTATCGATTTGACAATCTTCCGGTATTTGACCTTTCTAGAAGCAGTTTATCTCACACTGTGGATAAATCAAAATTCTTCCCATTCGAAATAGGTGATTTCTATTTATCTTCCCATATTTTAGCATATGGATCAATAGCTGCACTTAACCGAAATAACGCTGTATTTTTATTTAACAGTGGAGAATATCTTATTCATCAATTGCAAGGCAATTTCAATTATAAAACATTTATCCCCCGTAGAATTTTCTTTCCGTATCCTTTGAAAGAATTGAGTTTGGCTTTGAAGGACAACAGACTTTTTCTTTTTAATGCAACGATAACATTTGCCAAATTAAACGACTCGACCCGGATTTTACCTTTATTCGAGATTAGAGAACAAAACAATGAATTTCGTGCCGACATTGATCAATCAAGCTTTTTAAAAATACAAGTTGAAAATGCTACTGGATTAATGTATCCGTTTGCAAAAGTTGATAAAAACAATCAAATCCATTTATTAATTTTCAAATTTTTAAGATACGGACCTGCTGCTTCTGAATTCGGTCAATGGTATTATTACAAGGTAACAAATGATTGGCAAGTGCAGGGGGGGCATAGGGTTGTGGATGAAAGTGATACATTGTATATACTATCCCCGATAGATTTTGATATTGATGGGAATGGAGTGGTTCATGTTGTGTATTTTAGATATCTGGGAAATAACAAAACTGCAATGGTTTATACGAACAATTCATCTGGAACATTTGCAACGCCAATTGTTATTCCCGATACTTTATGGAGTTCAAGTGGAAATTGGTTCAGGGTTAAAGCAACTCGAGATGGTAAAGCTTATATTGTTTACTATAATTCTTCGGAATCTAAAGTTAATGTTATCTATGGAGATTTAAATGGTTTTACCAATCCAAAACGTTTATTCGTTCACTCAACTGTATACAATGATGGTGGAAGAAATAAGGTTTCATTTGAGGTTGATTATCAGGGTAATCTTCACTGCTTTGATATGAGCGATTTTCCTCAATACTTAAGATACGCATACAAAGTTATAAGAGATTCAGTAATTTTAGTTAATAGACCATACTCGATTGATTCTGCTCCACAATCTGTTACGACAGCACAAGATAAGGATTGGAATATTTACGTGTTAGGTGTAACGAATAATGAGAAAATATATTATATCCGATCGCTTGATAATTTCCAGAATGTTAGAACATATGATCTTGCAAATTATGGGATACTTAATTTCTTAAGCCCGGGAGATATATTCTGGGATTATTTCAAACCTTTTGCTGTAAGCGAGCGTGGAAGAGTATATTTCTATTTAGGCAAAGCCTCGGGCATATATCTTTTAGGTTGGATTCCAATATTACCGACGGAGGTTGAGAAGGAGGGAAGTATGATTCCTGATAATTTCGCGCTTCACCAGAATTATCCGAATCCATTTAATCCTTCCACTTATATAACTTTTGATTTGCCGAAGAGAGTTAAGGTCAGAATTAGCGTGTATGATGTTGTTGGGAGATTAGTTAAGGTATTAGTAGATGAGGAGATGCCTGCGGGTAGTTATAAAGTTGAGTTTAGAGGGGATGGATTGCCAAGCGGTGTTTATTTCTACAGGCTTGAGGCTGGTGATTTTATGAGTGTTAAGAAGATGGTTTTGGTGAAGTGAGGGAGTAGAGTTGAACATACCGTAGGGACTTGACAAAAATGTGGATTTTTCCTAAGTTTAATTAAGGTTTTTGTTTTGGGAAATAAAATGCATGGAAAAACTATGGATAGGTTAGGTTTGGCTTTGAATGGTTAGGTGGGGGAATAGTTAATTTTTGAAGTTAAAAAATTAAAAATGGAGGTTAACAATGAAGTGCTTAACAATTTTATCAGTATTATTTTTGCTATTTGGTTCACTTAATGCGCAGGGGAATTATTCAGATTATAAGGCGGTAAAGAGTGGTGATGGCGGAGGATCAAGTACAAAATTTTCAATTGGTTTTGAGGTAGCGTTTGCTACGCCTTCTTTGTTTAAAAATGTTAATTTTCAGAACGAGTCAAAAAAGTAGGTTGGGTTCTTGACAAATTAAGTTTTGATTTTTAAATTAATAGTGATAGTGAGGCATTTAGGGTTAAGTCTGTTTGATATTGGAAAACGGGATGATGGTCTAGAGGTTGGATTTTGGGTGGTTTTAAATGGGTAAAACAAATAAAAAAGTAAAAAAATAAATAGGAGGAGGATAACCATGAAATGGGGGATTATTTTTAAGGTTATTATTTGTTTTTTAGTCTTGTCTTTTGCAGTTCCTGATGTGCAGGAGTTGAGAAGGGTAGACGTAGATAATGAAAACGATTCTGTTATCTTAAAGTCTGACGGTAAAGATGAAAATTTAGCTGTAATAAACTTGTCCAAAATGTGGTTACCTCAGGATTACTGGAAGCCAAGAACTTACGATAACCATTCAAGCTATGGAAGATATTATGCTGCTGATTTTTATTATAGTTCCAGAAATCGACCAGATACCTATTTAAACGATGATATAGTATATAGCGGAAGACCTATTTTAGCAGCGATCGATGGTAGACTTTTCATACATTTATTAGATGTTACAGATTATGAAGGTAGTAGTAGTGGTCGATTCCCTCTAATTGATGCAAAAAGAGTATTCCAAGGAATTGATCCTGTACCATTACACTGTTTTTCTATGTATGACTCGCTTTCTTCACTTAGAAGAATTGATATGTCGTTAGTAATTGATTTTAATTCAAACAAAAATAGATTAATTTATTCTCATCTTCAAATTAACACTTCATTTTTTACTGATCAAGTTAAGCAAAAGATTAGAGATGCAGTTAGAAAATTTTATAACAGGTCAGCTCCCGGCACCCCAAGAAGAGTAGCTATTTCTTTAAATCGAAATATATCAACTGGTTCTCAAGTAGGTACAATTAGCAATTGGGGTATAGCTCAGGCTCCACATCTCCACTTTCAAGTATTTCAAGGATCTGGTTATTCAGAATCAAGTCCATATTTAGGTACGCCGATGGATTTATCTAACCCCTCTGTTGTTACAATAGAAGCACAAGTTATCCTTCCTAAAGAATACGAAGGAACGTACAGTGGTGGATATCAATATCCTGCAATGTTGAGGAGAACATATAGTGTTAATTCCTTAATTATTGTTAATTCGGCTTGGGAGGGTTATAGCGAAGTAAATTTAAGAGAAAGTCCTGCTGGTGCAATTATTACTAAAATTCCAAATGGCACTACGGGTTATATCTTACAATCAAATCCGAAATATGCGAAATTAGGCTCTAGGAATTACTTATGGTATAATGTTCGATTTGGGAATTATTCGGGTTGGATGGCTGCTGATTATATAGAACCAAAGTCGACTATGGTTGAAGATAGAGAAGTTCCGAAAATGTTCGTAGTATATCAAAATTATCCTAATCCGTTTAATCCTACCACACATATAGTTTTTGATCTGCCAGAAGATGGAAATGTTAAAGTTGAAATTTTCAATTCGCTTGGAGAAAAAGTCACAACGCTTTATGATGGGTTTATGAGTGCTGGTTTTGGAAAGGTGATAAGGTTTGATGCGGTTGATTTACCAAGTGGTGTGTATTTTTACAGGGTTAGCTTGAATAATAGATATGTTGATGTTAAGAAGATGGTTTTGGTGAAGTGATGGTTAATTTTATCCCCCCGACTTAATAAAAAGAGTTGGGGGGATTGCTTCTCTTAATTTACCTTCCTAATCGAGAGGGGAAATAACTTGCGCTTTTTAAATTTCAGTTAAATTTTTAAAGTCAGATTGGGCAAGGATTGAAATTTGGAAACGATTTGTTATATTAAAATCAAAAACAAATCAGTTTTTCTTATGAAACACACTATAGCGGTTGCCCAGATTGATTGTACTTTGGGGGACTTGAAAAGAAATCTTGAAAAGCACATCCATTATATTCAACTGGCGATAAAAGAAAAGGCTAAGTTAATTCTATTCCCAGAACTTAGTTTAACAGGTTACACTCTGCGAGATATAACGCCTGAGGTCGCGGTCAATCCATTTAAATCAAATACATTTGATGACCTTAAAAAATTGAGCAAAGAGATAATAATAATTGCGGGCGGGGTTGAAGAAGGAAATGACTATGGAATTTATAACTCTGCATTTGTTTTTGAGGATGGGGAGATAAAACACATACATCGTAAAATTTATCCGCCGACTTATGGAATGTTTGAGGAAATGAGATACTTTTCCAATGGTAACAAGGTTCAAGCGTTTAACACAAAAATCGGGCGAATTGGTGTTTTAATATGCGAAGATTTATGGCACATTTCCCTTCCCTACTTACTTGCAGTTGATGGGGCAACCATAATAGCTGGGCTTGCTGCAAGCCCAACACGCATATCCAGTGACTCAGAAGAACTCACAAACTATAAAATTAACTCCGAACATCACAAAACTTATGCTCGCCTTTTAAGTCTTTATCTTCTTTTCAGCAACCGCGTTGGATATGAAGATGGTGTAAACTTTTGGGGTGGTTCTGAAGTTGTAAACTCAGATGGCGAGGTCATCGCACTGGCAAAATTCTTTGAGGAAGACCTGATCTTCGCTGAAATTGACTCTAACACAATAAAAAGGTCAAGACAATTCTCAAGGCACTTCATTGATGAGGACTCAAGTCTCGTTGAAAGAGAATTGAGAAGAATTTTAAAAGTGTAGAAATAAAAAACGCAGGCATAAAGCCTGCGCAAGATCAAATTTTAAAATTGCTCATCGCCCTAAAACTTTAACCTCAACTCCGTGGCGATCGAAAAATGCCTCAAATCACCACCAGATATAATCTCATTTAAATTCCCCGTTGCCACATTTAACTCCATAAACGGTAGATTTATCCCCCCTCCAACAGAAAGCGCAAAACCTTCAAATCCACCAAGCGAAACCCCAGCCCTCAAAGGCAGTAAATTAATTAAACGCCACTCAATCCCCAATGCAAACTTTGGGCTCTTAAAGCTAATATGCTTATTCCCGATTGGTTGAAAATAGTCAGCTGAGATTAACATTCTCCCAGGGAAAAACGGCAACAAAGTTTTTAAATCGGTTGCGACACCAAACCTTATCGCTGTTGGAAGACCAGTTGAGAAACTTTCATATTTTTTTCTGTCTGAGCTGTTAACATAGTTATTAAAACTTTTCCCTAAACTATCAAACTTTTCTTGCGTCGAATATCCCGAAAACTTAAATGTCGTGTCACCTGAAACTATCACCGCATTTTTTGTCCAATTGATAGAACCGATATCGGTTATACTCAATCCCGCAGTGAAAAGTCCCAACACCTCAACACTTGCACCAACATCAAAGCCCAAACCAGTCCCAGCGGGGCTTGGGAAAGGTGTAAAGTTTGCTTTTTTATCGGGATCAAGGAAATCAACACCTGCTCTTTTTATAACTCCTTTCATTTTCGCTGTTATCTCATATCCCCTTGATGAATCAGCAGTCTCAAAAGTTAAGTTAAGTTCGTCGCTACCAATATATCCAAAGCCTTGCAAGAACTTAATGCCAACACCGACATTGATATTTTTAACTGCGGGTAAAGAAAATGGAATTTTAGTGCCAAGTGAAAATGAATATTCCCTCATCCAAGCTCCACCGATTCCAAGATTATACGAATAAACCGAACCTGGTGGATTACCATATAAGGCAAACTCCATAAATTCTCTCGGGATATTGAATTTCGATATAACTCTTTCCCTCACACCAAGTGCAATACCAACACCTTTAATTGGAAACGCAATATTTAACGCTTTAATATCAACTTGCGACATCAATGTGCCGGGATTTTCTTTAAATGAATTAAGTATTCTGCGCTTATCACCGTCTGTTAAATGTTTCGGGACTTTTTTACCAGCGCTATCAACCCCTGTGAAATAGTCGAGATAAAGATTATAACTTAAAAAGTTCATCCCGATTCCAAATCCAATTTGGGGTATCAGGCTTATCGTAAAGCTACTATTATCGTTGTAAATTATGGGTTTTTGCTCTTGAACCTCAAAATTAAGTTCACTAAAACTAACCGATGCCTCTTTGGCTGTTTCTTTCCTTGAAATTTTGATCGTTCCTTTTATTATGGAATTCGGTGCTACCTTAAATCCTTTAATCACGAGTGCTGCGTATCCCTTCTGGGTCACGACAACTGTGTAACTTCCCGGTGAAACGTTTTTAAGTGAAAATTCACCGCTGAAATTTGCACGTATGCTTAAATTAAGGTCTTTAATGGTTACTTGGGCTCCTGGGACTGGTTGCTTAGTTTCAGCATCAATTATTCTTCCTTTGATTTCTGAACTTCTCGCGATTCCCATATAAGCAAGCAAAGCTGGGTTGATCCCAATCGCATCAATTGTCCGACTTGTCACCGTCGTCGCCCCAGCCATTCCAAGTCCACGAACATTTGCTTTATCATCCCCACCAAGTACTATTGTGAATAAAAACGCGACGAATAAAATTAATGTTGCAAACCTCATTTTATTCCCTTTTTTATTTGTTTGAAATTTCAACTTTATAATTCAGCCTTCCGTAAATTTTAACCTTTATTGAATCCGTTGTCTTAAACTTAACAACCTTGCCATTTTCAGCCGTTTTAAGCGAAATAAAAGAGCGGATGAACCTCATATCCTTAAACTTTTGAATTTCATTCCTTCCAAGCTCTATGACATTTACAGATTTAGAAACCCCAACGGAAAAACCGTTATTATCAACAGGAGCCGATGTTATCAGGAAGTCGCTTGTTCGGGGAATTGATAAAAGTGAATCCATAACGGAACCAAACAAAGTCGCTCTAAATCCAAGTTCAACCCCGAGCCCATTCTCAACCTCAACAAATAACTTACCATAATTCATCTTATCTATTTGCTTTTTTGTCTCATCCGAAAGATTTTCAACCTCACTTGTGTCTTTAAATTCAGCATTTGAAATTCCAAAGCTTGCTGGAAAACTCACTGTAATCGAACCATAGACTGAATCAGTAGATGAAACTCGCCCAATCTCATAGTTTGGGTTAAGAGAAACAAAACCCGTCACAAAAAGAGAATCTGGAAGCTCGCCGTCCACACTTGTAAACGAATTAATGAAGTCAACTATGTTGCTATTACTTTTGTCAAGAACTATTCTATGCGATGTTCCGGAAAATCTTCTTTGGTTAAGCGGGATTTCGAGAGAGTCAACTTTTCCTGTTTTCGCATTTTTAGCCTTTACCTTTAAATTCATATCAAATGTAAATTGTGCCGTTTTAAACAAATTTAACTCAACTCGGATATCATCAAGTCTTAAACTACCTTTAAATTTTTCTCTATAATCCTTAAGTCCAGCGAGGTCTATCCGTTGCTCCTCAAAATTAATCTCCGTTGGCTTAACTTTCCCGGATATTGATTCAATGACAAGGTCCGATAGACTTATTTCAGCGGAGAGACTATCGTCCTTAGTTATTGTTCTAAATTCATCCCCCGTGTCTTCTGTGCGAACTTCAACACGATAAGATATCTTGTTTGAAAGGTTACCAACAAATTTATAACCGGTAAGGTTTATATTTTGCTCAACAAAGTTATTGGGTGAATTCTTACGCCCAATGTTTAGAGAAATTTGTAAGGGTGAATTATCTGATTTTTTCCTAAAGTTATAAAGAATTAGTGAGCCATTTAAACCAAGGTCGATGTTATTTATAATTTTAATCCTCGCTCGACCTGATTTGAATACAACTTCATTTATCAGATTTGGTTGGGATTCGTTCGACTCAAGAACAAAAGAGCTATCAATCACAACAGGCTCTGTTTGAGTTGGAATTCGTGCAGTTGCCTCAGCGATGCTCAAATTTTCAAGCGAAGCAGAAACTTTAAGAAACATCTGATTTACATCAAGATACACAGCTTGACCCCCACTACCTGGAGACAAAACCGTAGCGGTTAAACCAAGCTCAGCAGGTATAGTTTTGCCAGCAAGATTTACCTCTGCTGTTTTAGTGGAATTCGCATTTACTGTATCCCCGTCAAATAAAGCAAAAATTGGGGCTAAGGGATTGCTTTGGGCATAAATTTTAAGCCCTCCAGGAAATATCAAAGGAACTGGAAGCTCATTGGTTACAGTAACCCTCAAAACTCCACCGTCAAATTTCACCGACTGAAAGTTATCAAACGCCGTAAAATTAGCTGAGACGTTTTGACCAGGGGAATTTGAAGGAATAATGTAATAGCCAGGCGGAATATTTGAAGATAAAGTCGGGAAAATTTCATATGCTTTGATGTTTGCACTTATCGTTCCGGGGTCTTTGATCTCAAAATTTCCGAGTTTAGTTTGTGCCGAAGTTGACACATCTGAAATTTTCAAATTATCACCAACGGTTGTAGCTTCAAGTTCATTCGTTATAGAGTAATAAATTTGATTATTGCTTGCTATTTTAAAGTATGTTGTATCTTTTTCGACAATCTCACCAAGTGTAAATGTCCTATCAAATACTGGAACGGTTAAATCAACATCCCATGTTGGCATTACAGGTTCGGATGGTTTTTCAAAACATCCGTAGAAGAAAATAAAAAATAAAACCGCAATCAAAGTTACCCTTTGCATTTTTGTTCCGTTTAATTTGTTTTAAGTTCTTACAAAAATTACTAAAACTACTTGAAACTCTAAAGTGACTTAAATCACATTTCGAGGAATGTCCTCAAATGCGCTTCAACTGATCTCGCAAGTGCGTCAAGATTATATCCACCTTCAAGAACAGATAGAACTTTACCTTTTGAAAATTTTACTGCGACATCGTCCGTTAACTTTGTCATCATTTTAAAAGCGTTTTCAGTGATATTCATACCCGCGAGCGGGTCATCCCGATGCGCGTCAAACCCAGCAGATATAATGATAAGCTCAGGCTCAAATTTCTCAAGCGCAGGAACAAGTTCATTGCCAAAAATTTTCAAGTAGTCTTCATCATCAGAACCGGCTGGCATTGGGAAATTCAGCGTAAAGCCATATCCTTTCCCCCTTCCTTTTTCCTCTTTTGAACCTGTTCCTGGATAGAAAGGATACTGATGCAGGCTTATATAAAAAACAGTTGGGTCTTCATAAAATATTTCCTGTGTTCCATTCCCATGATGAACGTCCCAATCAATTATAGCAATCTTTTCGATACCATAAGTTTCCTGAGCATATTTTGCTGCTACCGCAACATTATTAAAAATACAGAACCCCATCACCCTTTCACTTTCCGCATGATGACCTGGGGGTCTTACAGCACAGAATATCTTATCAAAATTTTCCGTAAAAATTTTATCAACCCCCTCAAGCACACCAGAAACAGCAAGCAGTGCTGAACCAAAAGAATCTTTGCTGACATAAGTATCCCCGAAATCAAGTAACCTCACGCCGGATAAAATTGAACTTTTTACAAATTCAAGATGTCTTGGGGAGTGAACTTTTAAAATCCACTTCTCAACATCTTCTTTTAGCTCAGGCACAATCCACTTAATCTTCTCATTTAAATCAGTTTTCTTCAAATGCTCAATTATAGCTATCAACCTCTCTTTTCTTTCCGGGTGCCCCAACCCAGTGTCATGTTTTAGATAATCTTCGTGATAAATTAAACCAACCTTATTCACTTTAACAAACTGCCTTTCATTTTAAAATAGGCAAAACCTCGATTCAAAGCCCTTATTCAAACGTAGTTTAAATAAACGCTAAGCGTAACAGTTGATAAAGAAACGAGCATCACTGCTGTTTTAATATAATCGCTAAAATTAAAAATAGCAAAAGCAAAAATATAGGCAAACCCAAAATTCCCACATATTTAGTGTTAATTATTCTTTGGTGGGTAACTTCAGGTAATCTATGCACCTTAGAGGGAAATATAAAAGCCGACCACAAGGGTCGGGATAGGTTTTAGGCTGGTTTTTGAACTCGACCCAACTTAATACAGGTCGCACACACTTTGACTCTTTTAACTTCCCCATTGATTACAGCTCTAACTCTTTGAAGATTTGGGAGCCATCTTCTTTTAGAAAGATTGTGGGCATGACTTATTTTGTGTCCGGTTATAGGTTTCTTGCCACAGATTGCGCAGATATTTGCCATATTTTTCTACTTTTTATTTAGTTACGAATTTTGAGGCGACGCTGGGATTCGAACCCAGGAATAGCGGTTTTGCAGACCGCCCCCTTAGCCACTTGGGTACGTCGCCTTTTTCAGGTATAAATATAAAAATTGAAGTTCAAAAATCAAAATTGGGAAGCCATAAAACAAATTTTTCGAACGGCTAACTTTCTAAAAATTTCTCTTGACTTTAACATCACGAATTTCTAAATTTAAAGCAAAATCAAAAACACAAAAGGTTCATGCCATGCGTCCACTAATTTTAATTCTATTAAGTCTATTTGCAGGAGGGTATTTATTAGCACAAGTTTCAACTTGCCAGATCGAAGGCAAGGTTGTAGATAATGAAGGTAAGCCTATTCCATATGCTGAAATCATTCTAAAAAATGTTGAAACTGGGTTAACACGCGGTACTATAACTACAAAATCAGGTTCATATTATTTTGGTGGATTACAACCAGGGAAATATGAGATTTCAGCTTTACATATAGGGTATAGAAAAGCCACGAAAACTATTGAAGTTTTGGTTGGGCAGACTGGTGTCGTAAATATCACACTCATTCCTGAAGCTATAGAACTTGGGGCGGTTGAAGTAGTAGCTGCTGCTCCAGTCTTCGAGTTAAAACGCACTGATGTTTCAATGCCAGTGAGACAAGAACAAATTATTAATTTACCGCTTGATACGAGAAATGTTATGAATCTTGCTGCCCTTGTCCCTGGCATTAAATACTATTCCCCAATAGGTGGTAGAGCACTACCAGAAGCTGGCTCATTGCCTCAACTTAGATTTATACAGTTATATGTAGATGGAGTTGAGTGGAAAAGTTATTTTAATGGCAACATTGTTGGGATCCCGCAAACTGGATCGCCGTTACCTCAAGAAGCTGTCCGCGAGTTCAGAGTTGTTTTAAATGCTTTCGACCCTGAATATACCAGAGGGACTTCGTATGTAATATCGGCTGTAACCCAAAGGGGCACCAATGAATTCAAGGCAACTGCTTTTACAACATTTAGACATAAAAGTTTGAATGCTAAAGGTGCATTTCAAACCATCAAACCTGATTATAATAGGCAGCAACTCGGTCTTTCAATTTCAGGTCCGTTAGTCCGAGACAAATTATTTTTCTTTGGTTCATACGAGTTAAATAATGAGAAGAACTACATTGATGTTGTCCCTGGGCGTCCAGCTTATGCACCTAACATATGGGATAGTTATCGTGGAACTTTTGAATCGCCAACAGCTAATCATACAGGCGTGTTTAGATTAACATATCAACATTCCCCCGCTCACACATTTGATTTAATTTGGTCAACAAGATATATGGATAGTAAGTTCTTCTTTGGCGAAACATTTGCATACACAGCAGGGATATATGGAAAATATCATATCAACTCCGTTCTCTTTAAGGATACTTGGATAATCTCACCGAAGGCAATGAATGAGCTAACTCTACATTATTTAAGATGGAGGCACGACGAACCACTTATCAAAACAGGTCCAGCATATATTTATCCAAGTATAGCCCTCGGGCGTGGCACTTTCCCAATAAGGTTGGCAGAGGATCACTATAGAATAGTTAACAAATTTACTTATAACATATCTGAATTTTATGGCGAACATATCTTAAAGGCTGGAATTGAGATTACAAAAATGAACTCAGCCCCATGGTTTCCATATTACTACTACGGTCAATTTGTTTTCGATACCGACACAAGTTCGCTTCCAAGAAGCGCAACGGTTGGAATTGGATTCACAAATCCATACACAACGGACGATGCGGAGGGTTCTTTAAGCGGTTGGACTATTGGCGCCTTTATACAAGATAGGTGGACTCCAATGCCACAACTTACAATAAGTTTCGGTTTAAGATGGGACGCCGATATAAATCACTTAAATAACAAGTTCAAAGTTAGATGGGCTGACAGTACTGAATTGACGAGCAAGATACCCCCTGAATACTTCAATCGTGGAGATAGAAAAAATGACCTGGATAACTTCGCTCCAAGGATAAGTTTTAACTGGGATGTCTTCGGGACTGGTAAAACAATTCTAAGGGGTGGTTATGGAATTTTCTTTGATAGATTGCCTAATTTTATCGGATATTTCGAACAGCTTTACTCGAAGTGGGGAATTTACACCTTCATAAATCCCGGAACCACTAACCCAGACTCCTTGCGACAAAGAATCTTGCAGGGCGCTGGAACAATTAGACCCACCGTTTATCTACTGCATAAAAAGATGCTGACCCCGGCTGTTTACCAATGGTCAATCGGAATCGGTCAACAGCTAACAGATAACTTAGGGGTAACAATTGATTACATCAATAATCACGCTACTGCACTCTATGTTCAAACAAACGCTAACTATTATATTCCAAGCCAGCAAAAGCGAGCAATATCCAACAAATACGGTGACATTTACCTTTGGGGAAGCTATGGTAGAGCGTTTTATCATGGTTTTTTAACCAACATTTTATATAAAACGAATAAGTATATGTTTCAACTTTCCTATACCCTGTCTTGGGCGTATTCTGACTTTGACGGTGTAACTCCGCCTCCATATCCATTTGCCTCAAGTTATGCCAGACAAAGAAGTAGTGCTGATGAAAGACACAGATTTGTGTTTAATTGGATTACGAACTTGCCTTTTGGTATTCAATTTTCCGGAATCGCAATATTTGCTTCACCACGACCCTATAGCGCCATAGATGGTAGAGATTTAAACGATAACAACTTCTTTGGCGATGATTGGCCAGGTGGCGTGAGAACTAAAACACTTGACTGGAGAAAGATAAGAAATTGGTATAAGCAAGTTGACATCCGTTTAAGCAAAACTATATCGTTAGCAAATGTAAGACTTGCCATTATGCTTGATGCGTTTAATGTTTTTAACTGGTTCAACGCTTCAAGCTACTTTAACAGGATGTATGACGCGCAAGGAAACCCCTATGCTAACTTTGGTCTACCAAATGGTTCATACGCACCAAGGTATATACAGGCTGGCTTTAGAATTTTCTACTGATAGATAAACTCAAAAGGCGGGTGAACTAATCACCCGCCTTTAAAAATTAAATTTTCAATTCGCTTAATAACTCATCTAACCTACTTATCCCATCTTCTATATCTTCGATCTGAGACATCGCAAGCTCGGGATAAAATGTTATCTCAATCGTTCGCAAAATTAACTTGCCACTTGAATTCCTATATTCTCCCCACCATACCCCCGAAATTTTCGTCTCTTGCCAAATTGTTAACTCCGTCCCCTCGTAAATTATTTTAACACTTCCTCTACCAAGCGCCTCGTCGACAAATTTCGCTTCGTCATTAGACAAAGGGAAATTACTTAAGTTTATAACCCTTTTCTTACCCTCATTTTTTAGCTCCACCAACGCATGTCTTATCTCGTTTAAAAGAAAAACCGCGTTTATCAAATCAGTTTGCATTTCTATGCCTCCAAATTTCTATTTGTTCCCTTATTTTTTCAACAACTTCATCGATCGCATCTCTAACTTCATCGCTCATTTCAGCACCCCACTCATTCCTTTTTGGTTGAACCCCAATCAAAATGCTTTCAACAGGTTTTATTTCAAGAAGATTCATCAACGCTATAACTTCATGAAAAGTTATCTGATGTTCAGATACTTTTAAACCGATAAAGGCTGGAATTTTACTTAACTCAAACCTTACGATTTCCCCAGGCTTTCCACCGAAGTTCACAACATCAACGACAATAAGATAAGTTTTGTCTTCAAGATATGGCAAAAGATAAATACCAAGGGAGCCACCATCAATAATCTCAACATCAGGTGACTCCCCAATTTTTTCTTTTAACTTTCTAACAACTTCAACGCCAAATCCATCATCACCGAGCAGTGGATTACCTATGCCAAGAATACCAATTTTCACCCTTCCTTTTTCTCCCATGGCTTTTCAACAGGTTCCCAACCCAACGGTCTCGTCTTTAAACCAGTTATCATAGACGACAACATTCCCTTCTCCCTGAAGACTTCGAGATAGATGACAAAACTAATATGGTGTATCATAAATCCAATTATTCCCCACATTATCAACTTGTGAATCATCCTAACGTTTGCTTCACCTCCAAAGAGTGGGATCACCCACCCAAACAAAGTATCAAAGAATCCACCAGGATTTATTTTCCCAGCCATAGCAAATCCAGTTAAGCCTTGCACCGAAGCTACGAGAAAAAGTATCACATAAGTTAAAGTAGCAAGCGTATTGTGACCAAGCGTATGAAGTTCATAATCCGTATACCGCAATGTTATATAATCCTTTAGTTTCCACCACGCTTCTTTCCAAAAATCAGCCTTCCAAATATGAAATCTAAACCATTGACGATATGTATTTCCCGCAAAAAACCAATAGGCGCGGAATAAACCGTTTAATGTAAAAATTATCGCAAAGAGAAAATGTAAATTTTTCATCGTTGCCATAACAGTGGCTCCAAACGGCTCATCAACGGTAGGTCGGTAAAACGGGGTACTGATATAAAAACCTGTGAAAATTAAAACTCCAACCGCAATTACATTTATCCAATGGCTAACCCTTACAACGCTATCCCAAACATAGTATCTTGTTACGCATTCTGATTCAACCCGATATATTTGATTTGCTTGCATTTTTCTTTCACCAAATTTGTTTTTATAAAATTTCGATTTTCGTTATTTCATTCCCATTTACATCTAAAATATGAGTTGAACAAGCAAGACACGGGTCGAAAGAGTGAATCACTCTTAAAATTTCAAGTGGCTTATGTGGATCATGAATTGGGACGCCGATCAAAGACTCTTCCATTGGACCACGCTGACCCATAGCATCCCTGGGTGAGCCGTTCCAAGTTGTTGCAACCACGGCTTGATAATTTGCAATTTTACCATCTTTAATCTTAACCCAATGTGCCAAAGCACCGCGAGGTGCTGCATATGTCCCAACACCTTTTATTTCACCCTTTGGCCATTTGTCTGGATCCCACTTATCCATGTTTGCGGTTTGATAATCACCAGCTTTGATATTTGCAATAAGTTCATCAAACAGTTTTTTCAGCATTGTTATAGACCTTCTCGTTTCAATTCCCCTTGCGATAGTTCTACCAAGCGTTGAATACATCGCATCAAACGGAAGACCGAGCTTCTTAAGGGCTTCATCAACATAAGCTTTTACTTCTTCATCTTTATGAGCTAAAGCGATAATAGTTCTAGCAAGAGGTCCGCCCTCCATTGGTTTCCCACGCCAACGCGGCGCCTTCATCCATGAATATTTTTTATCCATATCAAGAAATTCCCAAGGCGGTGTAGGACCACTATACTTAGGGTTAGTCTCTCCATCCCATGGATGAAATGCAATTTTATCACCTTTTGAATACTCATACCAAGAATAAGCGACATACTCTTGAATTTGTTCAGGATCGGTCGGATCAACTTCATGAACCTTGTTAAGATCACCATCTAAGACGACTCCACCCTTCCATCTATTTGTGCTTAAGATTGTTTTTATATCGCCAGTATCCTCTGGGAATTCACCATAGTCAAGAACGCCTTTTTTACTCACTCCTCCACCCCACTTTGCCCACTCTTTATAGAATGACATAATAGCAAGAAGATCAGGATAATAAAGTTGCTCGACAATTTGCTCAGCTTCTTCAATCTTTGATTTTACAAGCGAAAGTTTATCGATATTAATTGCGTCAGGGTGATTTAAATTAATTGCGCAGGGCATTCCTCCAACAAGAAGATTAGGATGCGGATTCTTCCCACCAAAGATAGCATGAATCTTAACTATTTCCTTTTGCCAGTTCAACGCCTCAATATAATGTGCAACAGCGAGAAGATTTACTTCAGGTGGAAGTTTATAACCAGGGTGTCCCCAATATGCGTTTGCAAAAATTCCAAGCTGACCTGATTCGACAAACTTCTTCAACCTATTTTGAATATCCGTGAAATATCCAACCGATGACTTAGGCCAATTTGAGAGCTTTTGTGCGAGTTCGGCTGTGGCTTTGGGATTTGCCTTTAACGCTGAGACAACGTCAACCCAATCAAGCGCATGAAGATGATAAAAATGGATGACATGATCGTGAACATAAAGAGTCGCAATCATTATGTTCCTTATCAAATTAGCATTTTTAGGTATCTTGATTTTAAGAGCATCTTCAATGGCTCTTACAGAGGTGACGGCATGCACCAATGTGCAAACACCGCAAATTCTCTCAGCAAGAGCCCAAACTTCTCTTGGGTCCCTACCCTTTAAAATTATCTCAATTCCCCTGAAAAGAGCGCTTGTGCAAGAAGCGTCTTTAATTACATTTCCATCAACAACTGCTTGAACCCTAAGATGACCCTCGATTCGGGTCATTGGATCTACGACAACTTTTTGTGCCATTTTTTATTCCTCCTTTTGTTTCTTTTCTTCTTTAACTCCCGTCTTTTCGGCTTTTTGCGCTACCTTCTTAACAATCGAGGCAGCAAGGTGAGCACCTGTTGCAATTGCAACACCTATAGCAAACCCCTTGCCAATTTCATCTGCGGTCGCAAACCCAGGCAAAGGAACATTTGCAACATGTTGATAAAGCGGTGTTTTATCCCAGTAATCAGGCTCTGAACAACCCAAACATGGATGCCCCGATTGAATTGGAAAACTTGTGCCCTCATTCCATTTTACAACTGAACAAGAATTGTATGTAACAGGTCCTCTGCAACCAACTTTATATAAACACCATCCCTTTCTTGCACCTTCATCATCAAACTTTTCAACAAACATTCCAGCGTCAAAGAAAGCTCTACGATAACATTTATCATGAATCCTCTGACCATAGAAAACTTTGGGTCTCTTTAATGAATCAAGCTCTGGAAGCGAATCGAATGTAATCAGGTGAACTATCGTCCCAACTATAACCTCAGCAATTGGTGGGCAACCTGGGATATTGACAACTGGCTTATCCGTGATAATTTTATAGATTGGTTTAGCACCTGTAGGATTAGGATAAGCGGTGGTAACGCATCCGAAAGATGAGCAAGAACCAACCGAAATTATCGCCTTTGCGCCCCGCGCTGCTTTTTTTAGGTATTCAATCGCTGTCATGCCACCGACAGTGCAATAAACTCCGCCATCTTTTGTCGGAACGGAACCTTCAACCGCAAGTATATAGTTGCCGAAATTCTTCTTCATACCTTCCCATACAATCTCTTCCGCTTGATGACCAGCTGCAGCTTGAATCGTCTCCATATAATCAAGTGATATAGCAGTTAGAATTACATCTGAGATCAATGGACGCGAGGACCTTATAAGAGATTCAGTGCAACAAGTGCAGGCTGCAAAATTGAGCCAAAAGACAGGCGGGCGCGGTTTTGACTCAAGCGCACGAACAACCTTAGAAAACATACTGCTTTCAAGCCCAAGATAAGCTGTGGTTAAGAAACAAAAACGCAAAAAATCACGCCTTGAAATCCCGTTTCTTCTCACAGCTTCATAAAATGTTTCCTGTTTTTGCATCTCTTGAACCTCCTTTGTTTAATAAATTTGTTTTTCAAGATGAACAAACCTACTTCGCTTAAAACCCATCTCCCGTAAAAACGCAAGCGTTTCTTCATTTGTAAATTCAACCGCAATGCATACCTTTTTCAAACCAAGCTCTCTAACCTTTTCAAAAAACTCAACAATAAGCCTTCTACCTATACCTTGCCTTCTATACTCAGGTAAAACAAAGATCGAAATCAACCACCCACAATCATAACCGGAATACCATTTCGGTCGAGTATCTCCGAAAACAAAACCAACAGGTTTATCACCGATATAAGCAATTCTACCAAACAAGGAACTGGAACTTTGAATTTCATTTAAAAGCTCAACAAACATCTTATCACAAAATAAATCCAAACCACCCTTCTCTTTTAACTCCTGCTGAACCTTTAAAATGAGATTCGCATCTTCCACTGTAAATTCTCTCGTCTCAATTTTCTCAAAAGGTCGCCTCTTCAAATTTTAGGTGAGATTTTCTTGATAATTTAATGCTTTACGGCAGGTGCGGTAATCTCAATAAAGTCATACACCCCATTGAAACTATCTATATCAATAGGAAGTTTTCTTCTGATGATGTTTTTCAACAAGCCAGCATATTTGACATCACCGATAATTTCAGCCCCGATCAAACTGCCATTGCTAAAATAATAAAATTCAATCGTGCCGTTGCGTTCGATTTCCTTCGCTCTTTTACCTTCATCGTAAACATCACCGATTGAGAAGTAAACCTTGTCAAAAACATTTAAAGAATTAACCCTTATACCACCCTCATAGGTCAAGTCAATCCCTACCATATTAGCCCCCGCAACCCTACCAGTTTCCTGAGCATTTGGCCAAACAGGGAAAGGTCTTATACTTTCATCTATCAAACTTTTCAACTCAACACAATCGCCAGCAGCATAAATATCTGGCTCAGATGTGCGCATCCTTTCATCAACCACAATTCCATTTCTCGCTCCAAGTTTAAGAACGCCTTTAACAAAATCGGTATTCGGCACAACTCCAACGCCCATAATAACAGATGAACACTTTATCTTCCGTTTATTTGTCTTGACTGACTTAACTGGATTACCTGAAATCTCAATCGGTTCTTCATTCTTTAAAACCTCAATTCCCTTCTCAACAAGTTGTTTCTCTATCATCTCCGAGACTGTCCTGCTAAACACTGTGCTCAATATATAAGGTGCGATTTCAATTATTGTGATTTTCTTTTTGAAATTTAAAAGCGAAAGAGCAGCCTCAACCCCAACGGGTCCCCCTCCGATCACTACAACTTCGCTTGAATCATCACTTTTAATTTTTTCCGCATCCTCATATGTTCGCAAAACATAAACCCTTTTATTTTTAGCCCCAGGAATATCAAGAATCCTAGGAGAAGCTCCACTTGCGATCAAAAGTTTATCATAAAAATATTTGCTTTTTTCAGTCACAACAACCTTCTCCTTTGGCTCAACCGCAATGACCCGTTCCCCAAGATTAACATTGACTCTCATCTCCTCGTAAAAATCCATCCGAATTGAAAACAAATTTTCTTTTGAAAGTTTCCCCTCAATATAATATGGCAAAACCACGGGCGAATAATATGGCATCGCTGGATCAAGCGACTCTTTCGAAATTACTGTGATTGAACTTTTTTTATCCCATTTTCTTATCTCACGGATTGCCGATACACAAGCGACACTATTTCCAATAATTAAAATTTGCATCGTTTAATCTCTAAGTAGATTTTTAAGAATTTGCATAAGCCCGTCTAAAAACTGCGTCCCTTTGCCCGCCAAAATTGGTTGAACCGACGGTTCAACCCTGCTAATGTTTTCATCATAAGGCAAAAAATAAATTGGCAAGCCTGAAAACTCATCTTCGAACTTGAGAAGAAGTTTTTCCATCTCCGCTTTCTCATCCCTTACCTTATTAAAAACAAGATGGATATTTTTAATCCCAAGCCCTCTTGCAAGTTTAACTGCTTGTCTCATAACATAAATTGAGTTAAATGTCGGCTCCGAAACTATAATTGCATGATGGAATCCCTTCGCAATTGCTCTCCCAAAATGCTCAAGCCCTGCTTCAGTATCCATAATGATAATTTCCCCTTTTCGAAGATTTATATAGTTTACAACCGCTTGAAGTAAATCATTTTCAGGACAAGCACACCCAACCGATGGTTGCATAACTGTTCCCATTACAAGAAGGTTTAATCTCTCTTTTACCTTGATCCCGAATCTTTCAACTACATCGCTTACATCCGGGTTTAGTTTGAAAAACAACCCCCACCCAGTCCCCGGCCTGGCTCCGGTTTTTTCTTCGATGTAATCAATCTGTTTATTCAGTGGGACTATTTCATCAGCTTTTTCAAACGGCAAACCGAGCGCGAACGGCAAGTTCATTTGTGGGTCTTCATCAACCGCAAGAACATTAAAACCCGCATCCGCTAACAAATGCGAAAGAACAGCACATATAACCGTTTTACCTACCCCACCTTTTCCTGTAACGACTATCCTTATGCCTAATTCAGTTTTTTTCTCAACTTCTGGAATCTCCGCTAAAATCTCTTTCACAATTGAATCTCTCTCCTCTTCGCTTGCTCTTGTAAATGGCATTAATCACCCGAAATTATTTTAAATATGAACCATCTCTGGGACTGGTAGATTTAAAGCGATTCTTTTTTGCTTAATTCTATCAAGAATTCCCTTAATTGCAAGCTCTGGGTCGCTTTCAACATATGCTTCTCCACCTGTTAATGTCTTCAAATCTTTTGTTAATATCTCCGTAACTTTTGGACCTCCTAAAACTCTCGGCGGTGGGCAAACATGAACCGTTACACCAAGCGCAAGTGCCCATGTTCCAATCGAAATAGCCTTTTCACTAATTAGCTCAGGGGCAGAAGCTACAACGGGCAAATCCGAAACCTTCAATCCAAGCTTTTCAGACAACGCTTTAAGCAAAACTCCAATCCTTGAGTTATCAACGCATGAACCCATATGAATTGCTACAGGCAAACTGTTCAAACCCGCAACATTACCAAGCGCTTTCAAAACCTGCTTCAAACCATCTCCAACCTCAAATGAATCAACTTTATTTGGATTTAAAAATCCAGATTGACCTGCAATGTGAGCAATGCAACCTGTGACGATCACAAGGACATTGTTTTTTATTAACCCTTTTATCATCCTTTCAGTGAAAGCAAGTCGCCTCGTTTTCGGGTTTGGACAGCCTACAATCGCAACAACACCAAATATGTTCCCATTTACAATGTTATCAATCAAAGGCTTCAACGGATCTTCAGGATTAACTTTTTTCAACACCTCGATCAACGCTTCGACTGAAAATCCAGCTATAATCTCTTCAGCTGAGTCGGGAACGAAAACTCTGCTTGGTTCTCTCTGCTTATACGCTTCAAGGGCTGTCTCAATAACTTTTTGAGCAACTTCATCTGCTTTTTCAGGCGAGTATTCGATGTGAATCGCGCCCGGTATCTTAACAAATGGCATAGTTGTGATAAGTTTAGTATGATAACAGGAAGCAACATCACTTAAAATCGGCCATACACATTGATAATCAACGACCATAGCATCAAGAGCTCCAGTTACGATTGCAAGCTCAGCCTGAAACTCATTCGCTGCAAGAGGAACTCCATGTCTCATTAAAACCTCGTTACCCGTGCAACAAACTCCTACAATATTTATTCCTTTCGCTCCAAGTGATTTTGCTTTATCATTTAATTTTTCCGCCCACTCAACAACTTTCTCAGAAAGCAAGGGATTATGCCCGTGCACAGCGATATTAACATAGTCTGGATCAATTACTGCAAGATTTGCTTTGCTTTTTATCGGCTTTGGTGTTCCAAAAAGGACATCTGAAAGCTCGGTTGCCATCGTCAAACCGAGCCCATCAATAAGACCCATTTGCAAATCCGCAAGCATTATGTTTACAGGGTCAGCATCATTACCCATGCTCGTCCTGTGCATCGCATTCATTATCGGGCGCCAAACATTATGTGGGATCACACCGAGTTTCTCAAGTTGCTCATAACTTGACTTTGGGGTATAAGCTTTTATCCAAACAGCAGGCTCTTTCTCCAACCGCTTGAAATCTTCAAGTGAAACTTCAGCCACTTCCTTCGCTATTTCCTTTATATCCCGCCCATCAGTTTTAATCCCAAGATTCTCCGCAACTTTTTTAAGTTTTTCAGGGTCCTTTATCGTGTAAGTTGAAATTTTCCCCTCTGCGACTTCTTTCAAGACCTCCGCTATGTCCATTGCGTGCTCCGTATGTGCAGCTGCTCCGCCAACCGTCTCCCTCAAAAGATTCCTTGCAACAATTGTATCAGCCGTTGCACCGCAAACCCCAACTTTCGGACCACCATCAAAGATATCAATTCTACACGGACCCATATAACACATCCTACAACATACCCCAAGCTCGCCAAAACCACATTGAGGCTCTTGGAGGGCTAATCTCTGCAAGGATGTTGTTTTAACCTCTTTTGCTTGCTTTTTCAAAAGTTCAACATTTGAAGATGGAAGCAAACCAAAATCATTTGACTTATTTTCCCAAACCCTTTCTTTATCTTTTAAAATGTCCGCCATTTTAAATTACCTCCATATAAGTTTTTGTTGATTTTGAAAGTGATGAAATTGTTGATATCCTTTTGAACTGCTCAAGTGTTACAGCATCTGTATATATCAAAGCATTCGTTGGACATGCTTCAACACACGCTGGAATCCTACCGCTTTTAACTCTATCATTGCACCCATCACACTTTCTTGCAACTTTTCTTTCGAGATCAGGATAAATTGCGCCAAACGGACAAGCCATCGCACATTGCCAGCAACCTATACATTTTGCGCTGTTATAAACCACAAGGTTCGTTTCTTTATCTCTATAGATTGCTGAAGTTGGACACACAGCAACGCACGGAGCATCTTCACAGTGGTTACATCGCAGAGAAGCGGTAAACCCGTCAAATTTTAAAACACTATTAAATCTCGGTGGTCGAGGTTCTTCAAAAATTGCCTTATAAATATCTTTTGACATTGAATGTTCAACAGCGCACGCAATTTCACAACTCTTGCACCCAGTACACTTTGAAGGGTCGATGAAAACCTTTTTCATTTTAACGCTCCTCATAAATTTTTAATCAAACCAATAAATAAATCTCGCAATTATTGTGCCAGGATTAAACCGTAAAAATCAACAAAAAATTAAAACGAAATGCCACAATTGACACTTCTAAAATTGATAACTCTGACAAATTTGGCAGGAAAGTTTTTTAAACGGTGGGAGATGAATTGCCCCCGCCACGGAGGTTAATTCTATACTTCTTTAACTTCCTGTAAAACGTCCTCAAACTCAGCCCAAGCGAATCAGCAGCCTCCTTTGGATTCGGATGCTCTTTCAAAGTTTCAAAAATCAAATACGTCTCAAAACATTCCATCTTCTCTTTGGCATTTTTCCCCTTTAAAATTTCGGGATGCTTACAGAAATGTTTCAAATAATCGGGCAAATGTTCAACTTTGATAGTAGAACCATTTGACTTTGCAAGCGAATGAATTATGACGCTTCGCAACTCCCGTATATTCCCTGGCCATGGATAACAGAAAAAAAGCTCCATTACAGAAGTGTCAACTTTGACATTCTTCCCAAAAGATTGGATAAAATACTTCACAAACTCGGGAAGGTCAAAAATTCTATCTCTCAAAGGTGGAAGTTTATAAACAAAAACGGAAAGACGATAATAAAGATCCCTTCTAAACTCACCCCTCTCAACCTTCGCTTTTAAATCCACATTTGTTGAAGCGATGAAACGAACATCAATTTTTCTGGGCTTTGTATCTCCAACCGGTATTATCTCCTTTTCTTCAATCGCCCTCAAAATCTTCACTTGCGATTCAATCGGCAACTCCCCAATTTCATCGAGAAAAATCGTGCCACCGCTTGCCTCTTCAAAAATTCCTTTTTTGTCCTTATCAGCCCCGGTAAAAGCTCCCCTCTTATACCCAAAAAGTTCGCTTTCAAGAAGGCTCGGCGGTATCGCAGCACAGTTTATAGGGATAAAAATTTGATCTTTTCTATTTGAGTTCTGATGAATAAACCTCGCAAGAACCTCCTTCCCCGTTCCAGTTTCCCCTACTATGAGGACTGGCTCATCTGTTGAAGCAGCGATCAAAGCATCATCAAAGATATCCTTAAGCGAGCCGATAACAATGCTCATAAATTTTGAGGTTTAAAATTTGAATTATGACAAATCCCTAAAACTTGCAGGTGCTTAGGCAGGCTGTTAATAAATGAACCTAACGATTTCAAGGTGCTTTTAAATATTTAGTCGGGACGGCGGGATTCGAACCCGCGACCCCTACCACCCCAAGGTAGTGCGCTAACCAGGCTGCGCTACGTCCCGAGCTTCTTTCAAAGAACAAGCTACCTCTAAAATTTACTAAATTCAAAAAACTTTTTCAAAATGCCCTCTCCTTTGACAACTTATCAAACACCTCTTCTTTATATCTAACCACAGTTTCCTCAATCTTGTCAAGATCTATCATCTTTATACACTCAAGATTATATGGACAAACCTTCTTCCAACAAGGCGCACATTCTAAACCCTCCGGAATCAACTTAACACCTCTATCATAAAGGTCTATCTCAACCCACGAACTTAGCCCAAACCAGGCTATAACAAATTTTTTTAACGCGATCGCAAGATGCATCCCATATGAATCGCCAGTTATCACAATATCACATATATTCTCATAACATATCCCGCGCCTTATCCCCTCATTTGTAGGAGTGTTAATTAACTTGCCTGCAACACCATCAATTTTGATAGAACGATTATATATCTCCTCATTCCTCTGAGTATCTTCAGGTCCTCCAAGCAAAACAAGCTTTATCCCATCATACCTTGACAAACGCCTTATCAATTCAACATGCTGTTCAATCGTCATTTTTTTATTCGGATATAACGGCGAACAACCAGTATTAAATCCAACGACAAGTTCACTCTCTTTTATACCAACTTTACTTTTATACTCCCTCGAAAAATTTATCTCTTCATCGGTTAAAAAAAGAACATATTCATCGCGCTTGTATTCAAGCTCGAACATCTCACATAAAATCTCCTGCCTTGTCTTTCGGTTTAGCTTAAACTTCAACTCATCATCAAGCCCCAATTTATAATCATAACTTGCTGACTCACTTAAAGGTATAATTTGCCCATGTTCATTCATGCCATACCCAAGTTTCTTCTTTGCATTTAACTTCATCGTCAAACTCGCAGACCTCCTTGACTTATCCACATTCATTATTATATCAAATTTCATATTTTCAAGAACAAGCCATGTCTCAGGCTCCCACACAAAAACTTCATCAAGATATGGATTGTTATCAAGCAATAAGTGCGTATTTTTAAGCGTAAGCCAGTAAATTGAACTTTCAGGATATTTTCTCTTTATCGCTGGAAGAATTGATGTGGTGAGCAAAACATTCCCCATAGCATCAAGATTAATGATTAAAATTTTAACACCAAAAGGTCGCGGATCAACGCAACCCAAATCGTAACATTTCGAATATGGATAACAAGGCTTGTAACCAGTAAAATTTTTACAATCAGGCACTTCAAAGTTGAAAATTCTTGTCATTTTAATTTTGATCTTTTTCTTTGCGAAGATTATCGATAAGTTCAACAATCTCTTCAACTCTATCCAGATTCTCAATAACCCTGACACCCTCGATCCCAGCCGTCTCTGGAGTTAAACGAAGCAAAGCGATTCCCACATCGGACCTTAAAATCTTCAACTGCGCAATTGTATCTTTCAACTCCAATCTTGGCATCTTTGAATCAATAAAGATCAAACCAACCCTATCTAAATTTTCACTTAAAACTTTAACCGCAACCACCCTATCGTCAACAGTTAAAACCTTAAAGCCTTCATTTTCTATAATTGATTTTAACCTTTTCACCAAATCAGCATCTACCGAAATAATCATTACCGTATCTTTAAAACTTCCCTCACTTGTTAAAGTCTCAGTTGAAACTTTCTCCTCTAACTCAACAACCGGGAGATAAAAACTAACCGTTGTTCCCTCGCCAAACTTTGAATCGACCGTTATGAACCCGCTATGTGAACTTATTATCCCAAACACCATTGACATCCCAAGCCCAGTCCCTATATCAGGTCTTTTCGTAGTAAAAAACGGCTCAAATATTTTCGCTTTCGTCTCCTCATCCATACCTATACCGTTATCAATTACAGACACACAAACATATTTACCGGGACTTACCCTAAAAATTTCAGCATCCTTCGGAGAAATATCTTTAATGCATGTTTTAATTATCACCTTTCCAACACCGTCAAGAAAATTTTTCTCTTTTTTCTCCACTATCGCATCCCTTGCGTTGACCACAATATTAAGCAAAGCCTGCTGTATTTCCGTCTCCGAACCGTAAACCTTAACTCCCCTTGAGTTCAATTCAACTTCATATTCAATAAAACTTGGCAATAATGTCTTTAAAACATCTACGAATTCTGACACTACCTGATCAAACTCAAAAATTTCCGCAGATGGAATCTTCTTCCTCGTGAAAATCTTCAAGCGTTTGATAAGCTCTGAACCACGATTTGAAATTGAAATGATATTATCAAGATATTTATTCAAATCCTCTCTTTTCAACTCTCCCCTTTCTGCTTTCAATTTGATCACCTGCGCCGAACCTATGATAACTTGCAAAATATTATTGAAATCATGTGCCATCCCCATTGTGAATGTCCCCATCGATTCAATCCTCTGCAAATGCCTTATCATATTCTCTTGCATTTTTTCCTTAGTAGTATCAATGATAACCGTCTGAACTGCTGGTCTTCCTTCGTAATTAATTTGCTTCGAATAACATGTTAAAAAAACAATGCTCCAATCTTTTCTTATTCCCCTATACAAGGCTCGCTCTGGGAAATAATCTCCAAGCAATATTTTCAACGATCTTTGCCTCCAACTTTCTAAATCTTCTGGATGAACTAACTTAAACGGGTCAAGTTTCAAAAACTCTTCCAACTCATACCCAAAGATTTGAGCTAATCTTCTGTTCACAAATATAAATCCATTCTCATCATAAATTGCCAAGCCAACAAGTGGGTTATCCGCAAGCTCCCGGTATTTTCGTTCCGACTCAAAAATTTCCTCAGTTTGCTTACTAATTTCCTCCTCCAAATTAAAGCCGTATTTTACAGCATTGAAATAAACGAATAAAATATACCCGAAGATAAAAAGTGACCCCAAAAGCAAGATATAATAAACCTGCAAATAGTAACCTACCCTTTTAAGCAAGTTTTCCTCATCAAGCAAATTGGCAATCACCCAGGTTTCTGTATCATTCTCAAGAAGCTCAAATCTCGCAAATGAAAATGCGTAATTTATCTTCCTTAACCATTTATGTCGACCTGGAATTGCCACCCCACCTGAATTTGAAAGATTGATTTCACTCGCGACTATCGATTTGACATCTGAACGGACAAGTTTATTTAAAACATCATAGAAATTCTTCCCAATAAATTCAAAATTTCCTGCGAAAAGAATAGTGCCTGTATTTGCGCTAAAAACGATCAAACTATCAAAACCACCTCTCGCCATCCTCGAAAAATGACCAAGCATCCTCTCAACATCAATTAAACATGCAACTCCCCCAACGAACTTGCCATCCCGTTCAAATACCGGATATTCAAGTACAACTGCATCATAACCTTGAACAGCCCTAAAAACCGAACTCACTATAGGCTTTTTCAAAATTAAAAATTTTCTGTTGTGCTCTTGGTAACTTACATCCTTACCTATAGCCTTAGGGTCGACTGGATATGTGTACCTTAAAATTCCTTTCTCATCAACTCTGCTGACATTTCTGATATACTCAGGGAATCTCAAAAACGCGGTTTCATATTTTAAATGAAGTTTTGGAATGTCAATTCTGACCACATCCTTATCCCTTGAAAGGTCCTCAAGAACTTCAAACGATTTTTTTATTGAAAATTGAATGCTATTCCCGATGCTTTGTAAAAGTTTCGCCTTTTCATCCGCATACTTTTTAACTTCAAACTCAATATATCTTTTTATCAAAAGTGCCTGAAGAAACAAAAGAACGCCTATAAGCGGAATTGATGTTAAAACAAATAATTTTATCTTTTTTAAAGAAACAAGTTTTATCCGCCCAGAATAAACCCTTTCAACTTTGGCGACAACCCGATTTAAATACCGTATGATAAAAACCAATGTAAAATAAACAACATACAGAGCGATTACAACACTTATCGTCCCCATAACTAAGCGGGCGGTAAAAAGCCATAAGGGCAAAACTTCAAAAGCCACGAGCGTAAGATAAATCAACGGTTCAGCAAGAAAATAAAAGCTCAAAATTCTCAAAACATTTGCTTTGCCTTTTATCTCTGGCACCGCACCAGCGATCAAAGCAGTTAAATTAAATATCCCCCATAGTGACACGCTGCTCAAGCCATAAAAAATAGCCCCAACTTTCCAAATCAAGGTCCTTTGTATTTTGAAAGAAATCGGAAGATAATAAATGCCAATGAAAACAAGAGAAATCAAAACAATCAACTTAATAACTTTCCTTATCTCATTACTCAACTCCCCAGATATCTCCACCCCAACTCTGCTGATCCCCCATAGAGCAAAAATTAAACCAACCCAAAAAACAATCGTTGCGATACTTGCCTCATAATCGTAGAGATATTCAAAGAACAAAACAAGAACAAAAGTCTGAAATGACGAGATGAAAGTTAAAATTAAACTCAAAAATAACTGAAAAAACCCCGCATGAACTCTCTTGCGCTCCCAAATTTTATAAGAAAGATACACCAAAGTCGCTATAGGGAAAAAAGAGAAAACGAAATTTAAAATTTGGCTTATCAATTTTACACCGAAAAACATTTTGGCTTCAAAAATCATCTGTTTTTAATCTGCAAGTTTACCCTCGTTTAACTTCGGTCTTATTCTTGAATTTGCAAGCCTGTAAACCACACGATAACAAAGTTTTGCGACTTTTTCAATTTTTGAAATGTTGATTTTATTCACCTCATCGCTTACCTTATGATAATCTTCATGCTCGCCTGAGTGAAAGAAAATAACTGGCACACCTTTCCTTGCAAAATTCGCTTGGTCGCTTCTTGGAAAATCCTTTTCACCATCGTAAGAAAATTTAAAACCAATCACTTTATTTTCCTCCTCAGCTAACCTTTTCATATCCTCGCTATAACTCCATCCAATTAAAATTAAACTATCAATTGAATTTCGCCCGATCATATCAAGATTAACCATCGCAACTGTTTTCTCAATCGGAAAAATTGGGTTATCGACATAATATCTTGACCCAAGAAGCCCCTTTTCTTCCCCGCAGAAAGCTATAAAGAGTATACTTCTATTAGGTTTGTTCCTGCTCAACCCAAATGCTTTCGCAACCTCCATTATTCCAACTGTTCCAGAGGCATTATCGTCAGCCCCATTGTAAATGCTGTCTTCTTGTGCTAAACCAAGAGCGGAAGGTGAAAAATAACCAATATGATCATAATGTGCACCGACGATAATTACCTCATCTTTTAATTTCGCATCGCTCCCTTCTATAAACCCCACAACATTATTCGCATAAACATTTTCCTTCACAAAGCTTATTTTAATCTTTACTTTTGCGTTTTCAATCTTAAACGATTTCGGCTTTAAGTTTTCATCAATTGCTTTCTGAATATCTCTTAAAACTTGAACATCTCCAAAAACTTCCTTGATAAATTTTTCCCCCGCTTCGATCGCCGGTATAAACTCCCTGCGCAAATATGAAAGTTGAATCGGAAGCGAAGTCCTCGGAAGGTTTTTGAAAATTTTAGGCCAAGCATAACCGCGAGGCTTCAAAATCAGATGATTTAATGGGTCCGGCAAAATTATAACTCCAATTGCGCCGTGCTCAAACGCATTTTGAACTTTATACCTCGGGAATGAATATCTTGTTGGGTGAATCCCATTGAAAATACTTGTGCTGTCATTTTCTTGAGGCTCATCTCTCAACACTATAACGATTTTACCCTTTACATCTATTCCTTCATAATCGTCATATCCATATTCTTTCGCAGTAATCCCATATCCTGCAAAAACAATCTCACCCTCAATTTCACCCTCACCAAAATTATAAGGAACGAAATCACTCCCAATCTCAAAACCTATACTTTCACCATTTTTCGATAAAACAAAATAATTCTCATCCCCAAGATCAATTTTAACAAATTCAACTCTTTGGAAATAACTCCCGTTGATAGGTTTTAATCCATACTGTTTAAATCTTTCTGCTATAAATTCAGCTGCTATGTCAAGCTCGGCGCTTGGTGTATTTCTACCTTTTAGAGAATCGGACGCAAGGAATGCAATATTCTCAAATATGCTCTCCGAAGAAATTTTGCTTAACCCCGCATCAATAACTACCTCCTCGGAAGAACACCCCATCAGAAAAACCGCGATGATAAAAGGCAAAACTCTTTTCATAGCGCCTTTCGTTGATTTTTAAGGTAAAATAAAAAATTAATGTGCTTAATTCAAGTCTACGAAAGAAGCATCCTGACATCTCGCGGATTGTTATTGATAATGAGGACAAAATTTGTTATAATTAAACAAAGCAAAAATAACTTTGAGTTTCATGAGGCTCAAGGATAAAATAAAGAATTTGCTCAAGCAAGAAAAAAGGGACAAGAAACTAACTGATGAAGAATTGCTGGAAAAGCAGAAAAAATTTGAAGAAGAAGCAATACCCCATATGCAATTCCTCTACAACTTTGCCTACCGCATGACTGGAAACGAAGAAGACGCAAAAGACCTCGTGCAAGAAACATATATGAAAGCATTCAGATTCTGGGAACAATATGAGCCAGGAACAAACATCAAAGCGTGGCTGTTTAAGATAATGAAAAATTCATACATAAATAAATATCGCAAAGCAGCAAAAGAACCCGGTAAAGTTGATTATGAAGAGGTTAAAAATTTTTACGAAACTGTTCGCGATGAATCGTTTGAAACATCGGATTTACAAGAACACATCTTTGAAAATATATTTGAAGATGAAGTTATAGAGGCTCTTAATAAACTACCAGATGAATTCAGAACCGTTGTAATACTCGCAGATATTGAAGGTCAAAGTTATGAGGAAATAGCCGATTTCCTCGATATACCGATTGGAACGGTGAGATCGAGACTGCACAGAGGAAGAAAAATGTTAAGAAAAGAGCTCTTTGAATTCGCGAAGAAAAAAGGATATATAAAGGGCAAACCAAAAGATTATGAAATAGATGATCCTGAAAAAGATTAAAATTTAAAACGTGGTGATAGTCATGGATTGCAGGCAAACGAGGGAGTTTTTAAGTGCCCTTGTTGACAATGAAATGATTGATTCGCAAATAAAGCAAAAAGTTGAAGAACATATCAACCGATGCGCAACTTGTAAGAATGAATTTGAACTTGAAAAAAAGACGAAACAAACAATTCAAGCAAAAGTAAAAATCCTCCCTGTCCCTAATGAGCTCATCAACTCGGTTTTAAATCAGGTAAAAACACTTCAAAATGGGCACCCTGCATATTTAAACACCGCTCAAAATTTAAAACCAATGTCGAAACCCTGGCTTGAAATAGCTTTTCCCCTTGGAGTTGTTTTGACGACACTTTTACTTGCAATTTTACTTGTGTCAGTTTACGAAAAGAAAGTAAATCAAAAAGAATTAATAGCAAAAGAAGTTTCAGGACTTATCAATCACTTCGACTCAATATCTCAAGGATTGAGCAAACCTGAAATTTTATCAAACGATCCAACACATGTAAGGAATGAAATTTTATCAAGAGCAAGCTTCACACCAATATTTTTGGACATACCTGAATTTGAAATCGTTGGTGCATCTATTAAAGACCCACATCTACACTCTGGAAACGCAAAATGTGTAAATCTAATCTATCGTAAGGGGGAAAAATTAATCTTTATTCATCAGGCTCCGATGTCCTACGCGTCGATGCATGATGATGTAAAGAAAAGAATTTTAAAAGGAGAATGGATATATGATGCAATCAAAGATGAATCCTTCGCAATTTGGGGGACAAGCGATCTCATTTGTTGTGCTATTTCAAATCTTTCAAAAGAGGAACTTGAAAAGATTTTAAAACAAAGCAAATAAGTCTATGAAAATTTTTTTAATGATTTTTCTTCTCCTGCTTCCAGCGTGTTCAAAAAAAGAGAAAACCAAAACATCAAATCAACCCTCTACCACCCAATCGATTTTCACCATTTCAAAAATTGAACCTACGAATGAACTCGATAAAGCTCCCAACTTTTATTGGGATGAGAACAACTTTTACAACATATCAAGGAATAAAATTACACTTATAAACTTTTGGGCTACATGGTGCGGTCCATGCGTTAAGGAAATTCCAGACCTCATAAAAATCAAAGAAGAATTTAGTGAACAAAATTTTGAGATAATTGGTGTATCAATCGATAGAGCGATCTCGCCTGTGGTTGAATTCTCAAAAAATGTCGGGATAAACTACATAGTTATTCACGACCCTGAAGCGAAACTTTTGGAAGCATTTGGCGGTAGCGTTGGAATCCCGACAACATACCTTGTAGATAAAGATGGAAAAATCGTTAGAAAATATATCGGGGCAAGACCAAAAGAAGTTTTCGCTGCAGACATTAAAGAAATCCTCAAATAAAACGGGGCTTTAAAATGAAAATAAAAAAAATTCTCCTACCGACGGATCTATCTCCAGCTTCAATTTCCGCGTTTAAATACGCAAAATCTCTAGCTGAAAAATATGGGGCTTCAATCTATGTTCTTCACGTCCTTGAAAATATCCCGCCTGTTTTAGCAATCCATGCGCTTGACCTCACAATCGAAAGAGTTGAAAAAAATATGGAGGAAAACGCAAAAGTACAACTTGAAAAAATTGTCAAAGAAAATTTGAAAGGTAAAAATAAAGTCAAAATTTTTATCAGGAAAGGACTTGTAGATGAAGAGATAATAAAATTTGCCGATGAGCAAAAGATTGACATAATCGTCATGGGAACACACGGAAGAACGGGTATAGAATACACACTTCTGGGAAGTATAGCAGAGAAAATCGTCCGCAAGGCAAAATGCCCAGTTTTAACAGTAAAACCTGAAAAACAAACTTAAAATTTATCATGCCAGTTAAAAACCTACTTTTCCTCCTGATATTTGCTCTTTCAATATCTGCCTTCATATACAACGCAAGAAAACTATACACGTATCTAAAAATTGGAAAACCCGAAAACAGATTTGACAAACCTTTAGAAAGGTTAAAAAGAGTTCTCTCAATTGCGTTCGGTCAGAAAAAATTACTTAGAGAATTTGTCGCTGGGTGGATGCACTTCTTTATCTTTTGGGGATTTGTGATACTTTTAACAGCTATAATCGACGCAATCCTTGAAGGACTTTTCAATTTTAATCTATCAGTAATCGGTCGACCTTACAGATATATTTCTTTCTTTCAGGATTTGATGGGAACGCTCGTGATAATATCTATTTTAATAGCCCTTTATAGAAGATACATTCAAAAGCCGAAACGACTTCAAGTCGAGAAATCGTCAAAAATTGACGCAACCGTTATACTTGCCTTAATTTTTCTGATTATGCTAACAATGTTTGGAACTTACGCAACTAAAATCAATCTTGGCGATTTAGAATATTATGATCTGCGGTTTGCTTCAAAAGAGGTCGCAAAATTTATGGATAGATTCGGATTTGATACACAAACCTACATTCATGAGATTTTCTGGTGGTTGCATATTTTGTTCGTCTTCGGGTTCCTAAATTATTTACCATTTTCAAAACATTTACATATAATCACTTCAATCCCAAATGTTTACCTTAGTTCGCTTAAACCGACGGGGAGATTAAAACCGATAAGTTTTGAAAACATTGAAAATGTTGAAAGGTTCGGGGCACTTGATGTTGAAGATCTCACATGGAAACAACTCCTTGATGGCTTCACATGCACCGAATGCGGTAGATGCACATCTGTTTGTCCCGCAAATTTTACAGGTAAACCACTATCACCAAGAGAAATAATTATCAGCGTAAGAAAGCGAACGATGGAAAAAGCGCCAATCTTATTAAACCTAAAACCACAAAACAATGAAATAATCGAAAAAACTCTCGTTTATAACTATGTAACTGAAGATGAGCTTTGGGCTTGCACTACTTGCATGGCGTGCGTTCAAGAATGTCCTGTAATGATTGAGCATGTGCAAACAATTGTAGATATGAGAAGATACCTTGTTCTAACAGAGTCAAAGTTTCCATCCGAACTTTCAATTACATTTAGAAATCTTGAAAACAACTTCACTCCGTGGGCATTTAGTCACTCAAGCCGTGGTGAATGGGCACAGGGGCTCGATATAAAGACACTTGCTGAGGACCCAAATGTTGAGTATTTGCTTTGGGTCGGTTGCGCAGGTTCATATGACGCAAGATATAAAAAAGTTGCGGTTGCAGTTGCTAAACTTTTAAAACTTGCAAATATAAGCTTTGGAATACTTGGAAACGAAGAAAAATGTACAGGGGACCCTGCAAGAAGAGCTGGGAACGAATACCTTGCTCAAATGTTGATTCAAGAAAACATACAAACATTTTCAAAATACAAAGTTAAAAAAATCATAACCATTTGCCCACATTGCTTCAACACATTGAAAAACGAATATCCCGACTTTGGTGGAAATTACGAAGTTTATCATCATGTTGAATTCCTTGAGAAAATTTTAATTGAGGGGAGACTCAAACTCACAAAACCAATAGAGAAGAAAATAACCTATCACGATTCATGCTACCTTGGGAGATACAACAACATTTATGACGCCCCGAGAGATATTCTCGCCTCAATTAAGGGAGTTAAATTGGAAGAAATGAAGAGATCAAGAGATAGAGGTTTCTGCTGTGGCGCTGGTGGTGCGAGAATGTTTATGGAGGAAAAAATCGGTGAGAGAGTTAATATAGAAAGGACTAAAGAAGCCTTAAGTTTAAATCCGGATGTGATTGCGTCAGCTTGCCCGTTCTGTATGACTATGTTAACAGATGGAGTTAAAGCGGAAGATGCAGTTGATAGAGTTGAAGTTAAAGATATCGCTGAAATATTGCTCGAAGCGGTCGAAGCGTGAGAAAACGGGGCTTTAAAGCCCCGTTTTTTATTTCGGTGTAACTTGACCTTGCAACCAAACAGTTGCAAATAAGCGCTTGCCAATCTCAGGTTCTCCCTCGAGGTCTGCTGGGTTTATCAAAACCTCAAGTTTAAATGGACTTGTATCAACGTAAAGCCAGTAAATTTCCTCGCCTGTCCATTCGTTCTTTATCTTTTTAACATCGAGTATATCTCCAAGTAATCCATAAACAACTGGGGGAATATTTTCCATAGCCTGAATTTGTGCAGTTTGAACGAAAAAGTTAGCCATAGTCGAGCCTTCATCCACTATATCGGTTTGAATCAACCTTCTCGGTGGTAGAATTTCGCCATTATATGCAAGTCCCACCGGAATTACTTCATATTTCTCGCCCATCGGCGGAAGATAAGAAGCGCACTGCACGAAATTGGAAATGTAAATTTCAACAGGGGTTCCATTCTCCTCCTCAATCCCGTAAAGATAAAACTTCCATTCGTCTTCAACATCTTGATAAAGCTCGCAATCTTTTAAGACAACCGAATGTTCCTTTGAGCCATAAAAACATGGCGACACATCAACGATCTCCCATCCCTCGCCCGTATGGGCAAGATTTACATTGAAAACGATCCCATGCCCAGCGTTTAAAGTGTAGCCCGCAAGTTGAACTTTCTGAAAGACACCAAACGAATCGCTGAACTCTTTATCTCCGATCGTGCTCTCAACAAGGTCAACAAGGTCTTTTTGCGTTTCAATTTTAAAACCAACAGAGGAAAAAATTGAGCCCATAACGATAAACCATTTTAAATTTTAAATATATACTTTGAGAAAAGAGCGCGGAAGGAAATGCCCTGGCGGAAAGAACATCCAAAAGCATCACCTTCCTTTGAGTAAATATAACAAAAAATTTTTCAAAAGCAACTTTATCATTTTTATTTTCAACTTTAAAATCATAATTTTAGACGAAACAAAAACAAATTTTCGAAATCAAGATGATAGAGTTTCTTGATGGAAACGAAGCCATTGTAAAAGGGGCGATTGATGCCGGATGTAAATTTTTCGCAGGATATCCAATTACACCCGCTACTCCGATTTTACTTGGAATGATGCAGGAGCTTCCAAAAGTTGGCGGATTTGCAATCCAGGCTGAAGATGAAATTGCTTCAATAGGTTTTTGCATAGGGGCATCAATGGCTGGGAAAAAAGCGATGACAGCAACAAGCGGACCCGGAATCTCACTTTACAGCGAAAACATCGGGCTTGCCATTATGGGCGAAACACCTCTTGTCATAGTAGACGTACAACGTCAAGGTCCTGCCACAGGTTCGGCAACAAAAGATGGACAAGGGGATATACAATTTATAAGATGGGGCACTTCAGGGGGCTATCCAATCATTGCGATATCCCCGACGACGGTTGAAGAATGCTACACCTTCACAATCTACGCTTTCAACCTCACAGAAATTTTCAGAGTCCCCGTTTTCCTTGTCTCAAGCAAAGAACTTTCAATGACAAGACAACGAATTGATTGGTCAAGGATTGAAAAACCAGAAGTAATCGATAGAAAATATTTGCCCGAGGACGCAAACGAATATAAACCGTATTACTTTGAAAACATAGATGATGTACCTTTATTTTCACCATTTGGTGGAAAGCATATCGTGAGATACACAACATCGACACATGATGAATACGGAAATCTGTTAACAACGCCTGAAAAAATTCAGATAATGATGGAACACCTCGATAAAAAAATAAACGAAGAAAAAATAAAAAAATATTTCCCGCACATCGTAAAATTTGACAAACAAGATGATGCCGAAATTCTCGTTATCTCCTACGGAATAACTGCAAGAAGTGCAATCGAAGCGGTTGAATTGGCACGATCACAAGGGCTAAAAGTTTCGCACTTAATTATAAACCTTTTATGGCCAGTTCCTGAAAGTGAGATAAAAAAAGCAACGATAGGTGCTAAAACGATAATCTTTCCAGAGATGAACAACGGACAATATGTGCTTGAAATTGAAAGAATCGTTGATAAATCAAAAGTTAAAATCGTGCGGATAAATCAAATGGATACGACGCTTATCAATCCAAGAAAAATCTTGATCGAGATCATAAAAAACAACGGGGGTTAATATATGGCGATTTCTTTGGAAAGTTTAGAACAACGAATCACAAAGCTTGAATTGTTCGTCTATGAAATCATCGGCAAAAAATTTGACGAAATCGATAGAAGGCTTGAACATATCGACAAAAGGTTAAGCGACTTGTATGAAAAAACTGAGTCTGACAAAACCGAAATTCACAAAAATGTGGGTTCAACAAAAACTGAACTTTATGAGAAGATTGAGTCAACGAAAACCGAACTTTATGAAAAGTTTGACAACCTAAAAGTAAGTTTAATAAAGTGGATGGTTGGCTTATTCATCGCCTTTACAACTTTAATCATAACTGCTGTGTGGGCAATTTTAAGCTTTGCAATAAAATAAAAAATAAAATTCATTCGCAAAATGGCGATAGTAAAAAATGCTGTATATATGAAAGAAGTTGAACTTCCATTTTGTCCGGGGTGCGGACATTCACAAATTTTACCCCAACTTGATAAAGCAATGGCGAAACTAAACCTTGACCCGAGGAAAACCGTTCTTGTGACCGACATTGGTTGTGTTGGTTTATCTGATCAATATTTTAACGTCAGTGCATTTCACGGATTGCACGGGCGTTCGATCACTTATGCGTGCGGTTTAAAAATGGCAAATCCAGAACTTACAGTTATAGTTTTAATGGGGGATGGTGGACTTGGAATAGGCGGAACTCACTTTATAAACGCAGCGAGAAGAAATATTGACATCACAGTTATAATTTTTAACAACTTCAACTTCGGAATGACGGGTGGAGAACACTCAGTGACAACACCATTTGGCGGTAAAACGGCAACAACTTACCTCGGAAATATTGAATACCCACTTGATGCGTGTTCCTTAGTTCAAGCTGTAAATGGTGGTTTCGCTGCGAGATCGACGATTTTTGATAAAAATCTCGCCGATCTAATTGCGGAAGCGATAGCGTTTAAAGGTTTTTCTGTTGTTGACGTTTGGGAATATTGCACAGCTTACTACGTCCCACGAAATGAACTTAACAAAGAAAAGATGATGAAACTTCTTGAAACTTATGGCTTCAAAACTGGCATAGTTCACAAGGTCGAAAGAAAAGAATATATAGAATCATATCGAGAGGTTTATCTAAATCAACCACAAAAGCAAGTCAAACAAATTTCACTTGATACGGAATTTGAAAACAATCTCACACAAAAAACAGAGATAATAATCGCCGGGGCTGCAGGTCAAAAGGTAAAATCGAGCGCAACTGTCTTTGGTTCATCCGCAATTTTATCCGGTTTATATGCAACGCAGAAAGATGACTACCCAATTACAATAATGACAGGGCATTCGGTTTCAGAAATAATACTTGATAAAAAGGAAATAAATTACACGGGCATAGAAAGCCCCGATTATTTGATAATCATAGCCCCCGAAGGACTTGCTAAGGTCAAAAGAATAATTCAAAGCATGAGAGAAACTTCAACAATCATAATTGACGATAACCTTGTTTCTCTCTTACCAGATACGAAAGCGAAGGTGGAAATTTTCCCGTTTAGGAAAACAGCAAATGCAATTGATAGATTTTCAATAACTATTCTCTCTCTTGCAACTTTTCTTGCAAGGACAAACTTGTTCCCAATTGAAGCCCTTAAAAAAGCAGTGAAGTTAACTCAAAAGGAAGCGATAGCTGAAATAAACTTGAAAGCAATTGACGCCGGGGCTAAACTTGTCGAAGAAGGTGCTTATGCAAAATAAAAAATTTCACATTTGAATGATTCTAATCGGTACATCTGGATATAGTTTTCAAGACTGGCGCGGGAATTTTTATCCTGAAGACATTGAAGATAGCAAGATGCTTGACTATTACAAGCAATTTTTTAAAGCAGTTGAGATAAACTCAACATATTATAGAATTCCGAGTCCGAATGTTTTTTACCATCTTGACAAAAAAACTCCACCTGATTTTCACTTCATAGTTAAGGTTCACAAACAGACGACCCACGAAAGAGAAGGGAATCGCGAGGCTATGGAATCACTTCTAAAAGCGACTGAACCGTTGCTTAAAACAGAAAAATTAAAAGGATTTCTCGCTCAATTTCCTTATTCGTTTAGAGATACACCTGAAAACAGAGAATATATCCTCGAAACTAAAAAGTTTGCCAGCGGGGTACCGTTAATAGTCGAATTCAGGCACATAAGTTGGGTGAATGAATCAACTTATAGATTTTTATCGGAAAATGATATACCTTATGTCTGTGTTGATGAACCTAAACTGAAGGGTTTAATTCCACCCCAGAGCATAGCCACGAGCAAAAAAATTGGGTATATAAGATTTCACGGCCGTAATGCGCAAAACTGGTGGGAAGGTGGCGTCGGTGAAAGATATGATTATCTCTACAATGAGAATGAAATCCGCGAGTGGATACCGAGAATTAAAGAACTTAACGAAAAAGTCGAAACACTTTACATTTTTTTCAATAATTGTCATCGTGGAAATGCCCCTAAAAACGCTCAAATGCTCCAAAAAATTTTAGAAGAAGGCATAAAATGAAACGAAAAAGAATTCTTGTAATTAGACCGGATAGAGTTGGAGATGTGCTACTTGCAACACCATTGCTGAGAGAACTGCGCAAAAGTTTCCCCGAGTCATTTATCGCTGTTATGGTTCGCCCCTACACAAAAGATGTTTTGCTTAACAATCCAAATATCGACGAAATAATCATAGACGACTTCGAAGGCGAACACAGAGGGTGGAAAGGTTTCTGGAAACAAGTTCTGAAATTAAGAAAATATAAGTTTAACATCGCCCTTCACCTCTTACCAACTCAAAGACACGCATTTATGACTTTTTTCGCAGGGATAAAAACGAGAGTTAGCGTTGGAATAAAACTCTACGGAGTTTTAACCTTTATGAAATATGTGAGCAGAAACAATTATATCCCGTTAAGACACGAGGCTGACTACTCACTTGACTTAGGCAGAAAAATTGGAGTAAAAGCCAATAATCTCGAACCAGAAATTTTCTTAACCCCCGAAGAAATTAAACAATCCCAAAAACTTGTGCCAAAAAACGAAGATGAAATTGTTATAGGAATTAACCCATTAAGTGGCAAATCTGCTCCGAACTGGAAAATTGAAAAATATGTTGAACTCGTTAAAAAAATTGTTTATGAGATCCCAAAAGCAAAGGTTTACATTAATTTGCACGATGAACCAGAGGCAATTGAAAAATTCGAAGAGCTCAACTCAAGCAGGATTAATTTTATTTATAACGTACCGCTTCGCAAACTAATCCTTTACATATCTCGTTTTGATGTTTTAATTTCATCAAGCACAGGTCCAATGCATATCGCTTCTGCTCTAAAAGTTCCAACTGTATCGATGTTTTGCCCGCTTCCGGCTTGTTCACCCAAATTATGGGGTCCGATTGGAAATAGACATGAAATAATTTTGCCTCCGGAAGATTACTGCAAAATAAATTGCCCAGGCGATCCCCATATTTGCACATTTGATGGTGGGATTGAACCCGACGATGTTTTAAGAGCAACATTAAAAATTTTAAAGATCAAACATGAAAATTCGCCAAGCGAAACCAGTTGACATCGACGATATAGCCTACATCATTTCGACCTCATTCCTGATTTCAGATTACCAAGGGGTAAGGGAAAACATAATAGACAACCCAAGATATTCATACAAAGATATAATAGTTGTCGAAGACGATACCGAGATAATCGCTTGCACAAAAATAATACCGTTGAAAGTTTCTTTTAAAGGCAAAATAGTTGATGCGGGCGGAATTTCAGGAGTAGCAGTTTTGCCAGAATATAGAAAGCGCGGAATCGCAGACATGATGCTAAGATACGCTCTCAAAAGAATGCTTGAAGCAAAATATCCTTTTTCACTTCTTTACCCATTTCAGCATAGATTTTATAGAAAATACGGATGGGAATATGTCGGTTCAGTTGTGTTTTATGAAATTGAGCCGTCCAACATTCCGCTCTTCGATGAGCGACTAAATGTTAGAAAAATGAAAAACTCGGAACGGGAAAAAATAAAAAAGATTTACGCTGAAAAAATTAAAACTGTAAACTTTGCAATATGGCGAAATGATGCTTTTTGGACACGCGTGATCTTCCCAAACTTCCCCAATCCATATGTTTACGACGATGGAGAGATAAAAGGATACATATCATTTGAGATGAAGAAGGATGAAAAAACGCAAACGGAAATATTTATAAAAGAATTTGTCTCCATTACCCCCGAAGCTTACCGCGGGCTTTGGGGATTTTTCGCCTCGCTCTCGGAACAAGTCGCACGAATAAAATATCTCGCTCCCATAGATGAACCATTGTTTGATATAATGATCGAACCGAGAGAGAAAGATTTCAAAAGACCGTTTTTCGAATTCAAATCCTACGCATCTATATGCTCTGGTTTTATGCTTAGAATTGTTAATCTTGAGGAAGCAATGAACCTTCTCACAACCGCAAACGCACCCAATGGCGAAGTCACAATAGAAATAAATGACTCGGTTATACCCGAAAACAATTTAAAATTCAAAATTGTTGTCGAAGACTTTAATATTTATGTTCAAAAAACAAACGATACCGCTGATGTAAAAACGGACATCGGGACATTTACTCAAATTTTCTCGGGATTTACAAAAGCAATCTCGATTTATCAAACTGGGAAAATTTGGGGAAGCGAAAAAGACTTGAAATTCTTGGATTCTATCTTTGCCGATTCTTTGCCTTTTATGTTTCAATTTGATATATTCTAAAAAACTTAAACTCAAAAGGTGAAAAAATGAGAATGCTTGCAATTCTATTTACAGCGGTTATTTTCACGGGGCTAACCTTCAACATCCAAGATACAAAAGAGTTAAAATGGTATTCGTTTTCAGAGGGGTTAAAGGTTGCAAAAGCTGAAAACAAAAAAATCTTGATTGATGTCTACACAGACTGGTGCGAATGGTGTAAAAAAATGGACGACGAAGTTTACGCCAATTCAAAAGTGATAAATTATCTATCTTCAAAATTTGTGTTAATTAAACTTAATGCGGAATCTGAAACAAAGCACAAATTTGAAGGTCAAGAATACAGTGAGATTGAAATTGCCTCCATATTTGGCGTTGAAGGTTTCCCAACAACAATCTTCATCCGTGAGGATATGCAGCCGATAACCGCGGTGCCAGGCTATTTCCCCGCGGATATTTTTATGAAAATTCTAACTTTCATCGGCGATGATTACTACCTTAAAATGAGCTTTGACGAATATCTTGAAAAAACAGGCGGATTACCAAAAAATTAGTCCGATTCGGACATTTTTTCAAAAACGACGTTCAATCCCTTCTGGCAATAGCGGTCGAGGTTTCTCTCAAGAAGCTCGAGCAAATCTTCTCGCTCAAGATCAAATCTTTCTATTTTCGGGGTTTCTATACTTTCGGTGAACTCTATGTAAAAGTATTTTTTCCCGCTGTTGCCGAAAATTACCAACCTGTTGTCTTTTGTTTCAGCAATATATGTCATCCTTAAAATCTGCCTTTGTTTTTATTTCTTTTTTCGAAAGTCAATTTTAATTTTTTAACGAAAAAAGCGAAAATTAAAATTCCCAAGAAATGCGAAAGCTCACGCCAATTGAAATTGAGAGAAAAAGGCATACAATTGAAGAATTAAAAACGATCGAGCGACATCCTATATATGTTTTGCTTGATAACATAAGGAGCGTCTATAATGTTGGTTCAATTTTTAGGACAAGCGACGCTGCACTTGTAAAAAAACTTTATCTAACGGGTTACACTCCACATCCACCTCGAAAGGATATAGAAAAAACTGCCCTTGGTGCAATTGAAAGCGTTCCATGGGAATATCATAAAAATCCAGTTGACATTATAAAAAAATTGAGAGAAAAAAATGTGAAAATCGTCGCCCTTGAAATAACTGACGACAGCATACCTTATTATGAAATAAAACCTGATTACTTCCCATTGTGCCTTGTTATCGGCAATGAAATTACAGGAATCTCTGACGAAGTTATTTCGATGTGTGATTTAGCCATCGAGATACCGCAGTTTGGAATAAAACATTCACTCAATGTAGCCGTAGCATACGGTATAGCAGTTTATGAGCTTGTAAAAATCTACAGGAAATCTTATGCGAGCGTAAAATAGTCCCCTCCATTTGCAATATTAATTTTAAGAACCCCAGCCCTCACAAGATTAACAAGTATATCCGATGCTTCGCTTTCGCTTATTCTGACAAGATTGCTAAACTCTTTTACCGTTATTCTGCCAAATTTATCAAGATAATTTAAAAGACGTCTTTCCTTCTCCCCGATTGTTATCACAACGGGCTGTTCATTTTGCTCATACTTTAAAAGTTTTATCATTTCATCACTCGCGATAACATTTTGAGAACCGGAACGTATAAAGACCTTCCCAGCGTCGCCGTTTAAACTAACAAGATGATGCGGTTTCATTTTGCTTTGTTCAATGGTTACAACAATCACATCTTTCCCCTCAAACTCAATAATCTCAATCCCTGGCTCTATTGGTGGATAACAATGCTGTTTAGCTGCGGTAAAAATCAAATCAATCTCTTCTTTTTCACTGTCAACCCCGACGACGCTTCCATCATCATCGATCCCGAAAATTAAAATCCCACCGTGTGTATTCGCAAATGCTATCATCGCCTTTGCTATTTTTTCAGGTGAAGAAACTTTTCTTTTAAACTCAACCGTTAAACCTTCACCCTCAAACAAGATGTTACTCAATTGTTCTGGACTCATTGGATGCCCCCTCTTTTATTTCTGCTCTTGCGATCATTCTATTCAAAATTAACTTTGCCCGAAATCTGACAAATTTCGCATCCGAATTTGGGTTATATTTAAGCGGGCTTGGAATTATAGCAGCAAGACGTGCAGATTCTTCCATCGTTAGTTCAGATGCGGATTTACCAAAGTATTTTCTCGAGGCGGACTCAACACCAAAAACGCCGTCACCAAGCTCAATTATATTCAAATAAATTTCAAGAATTCTTTTCTTTGAAAGTTTTCGCTCCATTCTCAAAGCAATTATGACCTCAGCAAATTTTCTTAAGGGATTTCGTGAGGTCGAGAGAAATAAATTTTTTGCAACTTGCATCGTTATCGTGCTTGCACCTCTTGCTATTCCTCCCCGCTGTAAATTTCTCTTAAGCGCCTCTCTAACCTCATACCAATCAATTCCCTTGTGCCAAAAGAAACTTGCATCTTCAGAAACTATAACCGCTTCCACTAAATACGGTGAAATCTTTGTAAGTGGCACCCAAATCTGATTTATCCGATATGGTCTTCCCCTTGCTTCATTTATACGCTGTTTCATAAGAGCCGTTAATTTCGGATTCTCGTATTTGAGCTTTTCAATTTCTTCATCAATCCTGATAAATTCGTAGATTAAATAACCAGC
>CALJEK010000028.1 GCA_938074445.1 Candidatus Kryptoniota bacterium
CTTTCGCTCAATCAAAGCTTGTAAGATGCGTTAAAGGGGAAATTTTCGACGTTGCCGTTGATTTGAGAAAAGGTTCGCCTACTTTTAAAAAATGGTTTGGCATTTTCCTTTCGGAGGAAAACAAAAAAATTCTATACATACCCAAAGGTTTTGCTCATGGGTTCGTTGTTTTATCCGACGTTGCCGAAGTCGAATATAAAGTTGACAATTTTTATTCCCGTGAGCACGAACGAGGGATCATCTGGAATGACCCCGATTTAGGAATAAATTGGCCTGTTGAAAAACCGATTTTATCAGAAAAAGATAAAAGCTTGCCAAGGTTGTCAGAACTTAAAGTTGAGGATTATTTTGATTGAACAAGGTTCAGATGTTTCCAAATAATAGTCGTTAAAAAACCTTTGTGAAAAGTTTAAATTAAATCAAAACAAAAGAGGGTAAAAATTGGCTCGCGTTGTGATAACAGGAGGCGCTGGATTTATTGGTTCCCACTTATGCGATAGATTTATAGCTGAAGGTGATGAGGTAATTTGCCTTGATAATTTAATTACAGGAAATCTCGACAACATAGCTCATCTTTTCGGTCACCCAAAATTTAAATTTATAAAATATGATGTCACTGAGTTTCTTTATGTTCCTGGGGATGTTGATTACATTTTACATTTCGCATCACCCGCAAGCCCGATTGATTATGTTAAGTATCCAATTCAGACTTTAAAAGTTGGTGCTCTTGGAACACACAAAGCGTTGGGACTTGCAAAGGCAAAAGATGCAAGGTTCCTTCTGGCTTCAACAAGCGAAGTCTATGGCGATCCCCTTGTGCATCCACAACATGAGGAATATTGGGGCAATGTCAATCCAATCGGGATACGTGGTGTATACGACGAAGCAAAAAGATTCGCAGAGGCTATGACCATGGCTTATCATAGGTATCATGGACTTGATACGAGAATTGTGAGGATATTCAATACATACGGTCCAAGGATGAGAATTGATGATGGAAGGGCAATACCAACGTTTATGACACAGGCTTTAAAAGGTGAAGACATAACTGTATTTGGCGATGGAAAGCAAACGAGAAGCATTTGCTATATTGATGATCTTGTTGAGGGAATTTTTAAACTTTTAATGTCTAATTATGTGTACCCCATAAACTTAGGAAACCCGGACGAGGTTACGATGTTGGAACTTGCAATGGAAATTAAAGAACTCGCAGGTAGCAAAAGCAGGATCGTGTTTAAACCACTTCCACCCGATGATCCGAAAGTTAGGAGACCAGATATAACAAAGGCTCGAGAAATACTTGGCTGGGAGCCGAAAGTCTCAAGAAGAGACGGATTAAAAATGACATTGGAATACTTCAAGGAAAAACTTGGGATTGTTCGTGAATAAATTTTCAGATGATAAAATAGTGCACTTAATGATTGGGAGCAAAAGGTATATAACCATTTTGCCGTATGAGGAATTCTCAAAGATGAAACCACTTTTAAGGAAATCAAAAGAAGAACCATCTTTTGAGTTAAGATTTAGGGAAGTTGTGCTTTTAGAGTTGCTTGAGTTGTTTAAAGGTGATTTAATTAAAATTAGTGAATTAATCGCTGAGATAAACAAGCTAAGACATGACCCATTTCCATTAGAGAGTGTTAAGGTTGGACATAGAGTTTGTAAAATTTTGATCAATGATGCTGATGTAACTTACACAGTAAACAAGCAAAGAAAGCTCATCACTGTTTTATCCGTATTACGCAGATAAATCTTTGAGAAATAAACTATGCCTATAAAAACGAAGCGAGTTTATGAACTTTCATCTCCAGACGATGGAACACGCATTTTAGTGATGCGTTTTTATCCACGCGGTGTCAGGCGGGAGCACTTTCACGAATGGTATAAGGAGCTTGGCACTTCACCTGAACTCATTAAGAAGCGGAAGGCAGGACGCATCACCTGGGAAAAATTTGCCAACCTCTATGAAAATCAAATCATCGCCAATCCGCAAGCACGTGCAACCTTGGACGAATTGGCGCAACGAGCGAAACATGAAACGATCACACTCCTTTGTACCTGCATGGATGAAGCTCACTGTCATCGAACTTTGCTCAAGATGATGATCGAACAGCGGATGAAGTCGAGATAGGGTGGCAGTTTTACGCTAAGTTTACATAATGTAGATTAGATAAAACAACTTGAAAATTTCAAACTTTTTGGTTATATTTTTGAGGAACTTGATAACTTCTAAGTGAGTTTTAAAAATGTTGGAAGTATCTTGTGTTCTTTGAAATTTGGGGGTGTTGTGGTTTCGACGGAGACCGAAGGTACTTAAAACGGCACGCCGTGCTTTTGCCGTGTGCACGTAAAACAAACGGCGAAAAATAAGTGCCAACTATTCATATGCCTTGGCTGCCTAATTGAAAAGGTAGCCCGTCCTTTATAGCTTGTGCCTGTCCAGGCTATAAAGGGCGTGGATTAAAGACAGGCGCTCGTTATTTCCGTTCTCAGGGGAAATAACGAGCAAAACTACCTGAGATAGCTTTGCTGCGGGTGCCTATCCCCGAGCAGCGAAGCGAACTCCATAAAGATAGGCTAAGCGTGTAGATGTTTTAAGTGCCTGGTCTCCGGACCCGGGTTCGACTCCCGGCACCTCCACAATTCCCACCCTTTAGCTTACCCCCAATTAAATCTCAACTCCATCTACCAACCCCTACTTTTCAAGTATAAGTTTAAGAATTTGAACGATTTTATTCTTTAATTCTTTTCTATGAACAATTAAATCAACAAACCCATGCTCAAGTAAAAATTCAGCCCTTTGAAATCCCTCAGGCAATTCCTTTCCAGTAGCTTGTTTTATTACCCTTGGTCCAGCAAAACCTATTAAGGCTCCAGGCTCAGCTATATTTACATCACCAAGCATAGCGTAACTTGCTGTTACACCACCAGTTGTAGGATCTGTTAATACAGAAATATAAGGAATTCCAACTTCTGCTAATTTAGTTAACATCGCAGCGGTTTTTGCCATTTGCATTAAAGAAAGGGCGCTTTCCATCATTCTTGCACCACCACTGGAAGACACAATTATCAACGGATTTTTTGTTTTGTATGCCTTTTCGACAGCCCTTGCGACTTTCTCTCCAACCACGGAACCCATACTTCCACCAATGAATCTGAAATCCATAACTCCAATTACAACAGATATCCCATTCATTTTGCCAACCCCGGTGACTATCGCCTCATTCAATTCTGTCTTTTTCATTGCCTCTTTTAATCTCTCTTTATAAGGCTTCGTATCAACAAAATTTAAAATATCAACTGAACGCAATTTTTTGTCAATTTCTTTAAAGGTTCCCTTATCAATCAAGATATTAATGTAATCGTGACTGTTTATTCTAAAATGATAATTACACTTATGGCAGGTCCACAAGTTAAGCTCAAGTTGCGATTTATGTATTATTTCCCCGCATCCCTCGCATTTTGTCCAAAGCCCTTCGGGTAATTCTTTTTTTTCGCTTGATATATTCTTGCTTAATCTTTTAAACCAGGACATAAAAATTTTTATTTTGTTTTAACTGTGAATTCTTTTACATAAAGTGGCTCAACAGAATCTATATCAGCAAAATCTCCAGATCTATACTTATCTTCCGCTATCTTACCTACATAAAAAGCATCTGGTTGATTAAATTCATCCTCGTCAACGAAGATTACATTCTGATTATAAAGTTTTTCTTTTAAATTTACAACTCCATCACCAATTAAAATCAAGCCTTCTCGAACCTTATCAACAATTTCTTCCAAACTACCGGATAGATACGGCATGGATCTCGCGAGTTCACCACCTTTAAACTTATACAAGCTATAATAAAAATCGTTCTGCTTCGCGTTTAAAACAGGACAAATATACAAATCATTATTGATATATTTTTCAACAATTTTACAAATTTTTATCGCTTTCAAAGCCAGCGCATCCAGCGTAGGCACAACAATTAAAGGTTTCTCTACGGCGTAACATAACCCCTTTGCAACACTCAATCCAACTCTCAAACCAGTGAAAGAACCTGGTCCAATCGATATAGCAATTGCATCGATTGATTTTAGATTTGTGTTTATATTTTTTATTGTTTGATCTATTAGCGATATTAGTTTTTCTGCGTGTAGGTTTTTTATGTTGTTTTTTATTTTTGATTTTGTTTTTCCATTTGCAATAACGGCTACAGAACATAAATCCGTCGATGTCTCAAGCGCAAGAATCATAACCTGCTTATCTCTATCACCCTTTCGTTTTCATTAGACCCAAAGTTTAAAACTACTTCATATCTCGAATCAGGTAGAATCTCTCTCACCTTCTCAGCCCACTCTATCAACGAAACAGCATCGTTATATATAAATTCATTAAACCCTATCTCGATTATCTCTTTGATATCATCTATCCTATAAAAATCAAAATGATATACTCTTAACCGCCCATCGTACTTATTCATTATTATAAACGTTGGACTATTTACGACCTCACTAACTCCAAGTCCTTTGCATACACCTTGAATAAATCTGGTTTTTCCAGAGCCAAGTTCACCATAAAGTGCAACCACGTCACCCGATTTTAAAATTTTTGAAAACTCCTCACCCAGTTTGATCGTTTCTGTTTCATCTCTTGTCAAGAATTTCCCTAACATTAAATCTTAGGAATAAGTTTAACAATTGGTATTATCATCTCTTCAAGTGAAACACCGCCATGTTGGAATGTATCTTTATACAAATTCAAATAATGATGATAATCGGTTGGGTAAACAAAATAGTAATCTTCCTTTGCAATTATATAATTTATCGCGACACCTCTCTTAGGAAGTTTATATGTTTCAGGCTTTTCAATGAAAATTGCCTCTTTTTCATCACACTTTAAATTCCTTCCATATTTATATCTCAAATTCGTCGCAGCTTCCCTATCTGCAAAAACTTTCGAACCACGCAAAGCCCTAATACTACCATGATCAGTCGTAACAAAAATTACAACATTTTTCGTCTTAGAAAGCGTCTTCAGCATTCTATAAAATGATGAGTGAACAAACCATGTATTCGTCACCGCACGATATGCTGATTCATCAAATGATAACTCTCTTATTACAGTTGAATCACCTCTGCTATGGGCTAACATATCGACAAAGTTGAGAACAATAGCTGTTAGTTGACCCTGTGCGTAAGTAGTTATATTTTGTTCAACCCCAATTCCAAAATCTGGATCAATTATTTTAAAATACTTCACTTTCGATTTTAATCTCACCCGGTTTCTTTGAAGCAAATCTTCTAAAAATTCCCTCTCGTATTTGTTTCGACTTTTTTCCTCATCGTTATTTCCCTCCCATAATTCCGGGAATCTTTTTTCAATTTCTATCGGGAAAAGACCGCTGAAAATTGCATTCCTTGAATACGGCGTGGCTGTCGGAAGAATTGAGTAATAATAATCCCTTTCAATCATAAAGAAATCATGCAATTCTTTCTCTATCATAAACCACTGATCAAGCCGCATACAATCTATAACGAAAAATATAACATTTTTCCCATCTTCAATCTCTGGAATTATATATCTTTGTACTATATCAGTTGATAACACTGGCCTATTTTCAGATTCAATCCATTCAGGATAGTTCTTTTCAATAAACTTTCCAAATTCAACATTGCATCGCCTCTTTTGCTCGAAAAGGGATTCCTTTAATCCAAGTTCAGGATGAGAATCAAGTTCGATATCCCATTTTATTAAACGCAAATAAATTTCAATCCAATCTTGATAATCAAGTTCCGTCATAAGGGCGTTTTCAATTGCACGAAAACCTTGCAAATATTCAAGCGTTAACTTTTCGCTCGTTATTTTTTTCGCTTCAATAAATTTTTTACAAACCATTAAAATTTGACTCGGGTTTACAGGTTTAGTCAGATAATCACTTATCTTATGCCCAATTGCTTCTTCCATTAAACTTTCTTCTTCATTTTTTGTCACCATTACAACGGGAATTCCGGGAAGCAACTCCTTAATTTCGGTAAGGGTTTGCAATCCCCCCTTACCCGGCATAATTTCGTCAAGCAAAATTAAATCAACATCTTTGCCTTTCTCTTTTAGAAATTCAATAGCGTCATATCCATTTGTAGCAACCGAAACTTTATATCCCTTCTGCTCAAGAAACAATATATGGGGCTTTAAAAGGTCAATTTCGTCATCTATCCAAAGTATATGCCCTTTTTCTTTCATCATTTACCTTCACCATTTTTTACACTTTAGTTAAAAATTAAAAATCAAATCTTAAATAAGCAAACTCATCTAAAACATATTCAAAACCTTTTCAAGATATACCCATGCTTTCCCTTTCACAATCTCTATCATATTTGAAACAATTCGCGTCTTTTTGAGCAAATAATAAATTGCCACTGCGAACCAAATAAAAGCAATTAAAATCCGCAGATAAAATCTTATATACACATCAAAATCTATAAATTTTAATCCAAAAACCAGCAGAATTGGAATAGATGGAAGCGAAAATTTGATAAATGAGATAACTGAAGAAAAAATTTTTAAATAGTTAATGTAGCTTAAAACGAATAACAGAAAAGTTCGTAGAAAAAAGTTCGCAAAAGTCACATATGCAATACCAAGTAAATCAAACCCCATTTTAAAGACAGCAAAGTTCATCAAAAGTATAAATGGGATAAAGATTAAATTTAAGACAAGGACCTTCCCCTGCTGATTTACCGCTATCAAAAATGTGCCAAGCATAGCCCCAAGCGAGAGAAAGTAATAAGCAATTGAAAGTTTATCAATATACCTTAAGCTTTCAACATATTTAGGCAACAAAGTCGCAACGAACGGCTCAGCCAACGCAATGGTTAGCATTGAAATGAGTGGGGTTATAAAAGCAATTACTAGCAATGATTCGTCAAGAAAAATTTTCAAATTTTCCTTCAACTTTGACTTTCCAAATTCTTCTATCATTCTCTGACCAATAAATTGTCCAATTGTAGCAGACGCAAAGTATGGAATGACACCGAAAGCAACAGCGACAGAATAAATTCCCATTTTAGATTTCTCAAACAGATTTGCGACAGAGAACTTATCTATGCTCATCAAAAAACCATAAGTAAAACCAACGACTAAAATTTGAAATCCAACCTTAAGAATTTCCCTTAAAAGTTTCCAATTTATTATCAAGTTAATTTCTTTAAGAACATCTTTTAACGAAAGAAAACACACAAGCAAAAATGCAAATGTCATTCCCAAGAAAATCCCGACGATTCTAAATTTAAAGAGCAAAAGAATCGAAAGCGTTAAATCAAGCACTGCTTGTATAAGCTGAAAAACATAAGCCCTTTTGAAATCATGTTTTGCGCGATAATATAGTAAAGCATATGTAAAGTTTTGATTTAACAGGACAGCTATTGCCGTTAAGATAACCGATGTTTTATTTTCAGCTATAGTCTTAAACGGTGAAATAAGTGAATAAACGATCACAGAGATTAAAAATGTAGATGTTATAAGGTTTAACCCCCAAAAACCTGACCCAAGGAATTCTTTTGCCTTTGCTTCGCGCCCCGCCCCCAATTCATATGGAACGATGCGTGAAAGTCCATCGATTACACCAAGATTGCTATAATTTCCGTAAGAGAAAAAAAGGAAAATTGCGCTATAAATTCCGAATTCAGCTGGACCAAGAAGTTTTGCAAAAACAAAATTTCGAAAGAACAATATGAACTGCGTGAGATACTGCGATATAATTGCTATTGAAATATCGCTGATTGCTTTCCGCCTTGACCATTTAATCATAACAGTGAATTATAAATGTTCTCAAT
>CALJEK010000029.1 GCA_938074445.1 Candidatus Kryptoniota bacterium
TCCATCATCAATTCTCATCCTTGGACCGTATGTATTGAATATCCTCACAATTCTCGTATCAAGTCCATGATACCTATGATAAGCCATGGTCATAGCCTCTGCGAATCTTTTTGCTTCGTCGTATACACCACGTATCCCGACTGGATTGACATTGCCCCAATATTCCTCGTGTTGTGGATGCACAAGGGGATCGCCATAGACTTCGCTTGTTGAAGCCAGAAGGAACCTTGCACCTTTTGCCTTTGCAAGTCCCAGCGCTTTGTGTGTTCCAAGAGCACCAACTTTTAAAGTCTGAATTGGATACTTAACATAATCAATCGGGCTTGCGGGTGATGCGAAATGTAAAATGTAATCAACATCCCCAGGAACATAAAGAAACTCGGTGACATCATATTTTATAAATTTAAATTTTGGGTGACCGAAAAGATGAGCTATGTTGTCGAGATTTCCTGTAATTAAATTATCAAGGCAAATTACCTCATCACCTTCAGCTATAAATCTATCACATAAGTGGGAACCAATAAATCCAGCACCTCCTGTTATCACAACGCGAGCCAATTTTTACCCCCTTTTGTTTTGATTTAATTTAAACTTTTCACAAAGGTTTTTTAACGACTATTATTTGGAAGCATCTGAACCTTGTTCAATCAAAATAATCCTCAACTTTAAGTTCTGACAACCTTGGCAAGATTTTATCTTTTTCTGATAAAATCGGTTTTTCAACAGGCCAATTTATTCCTAAATCGGGGTCATTCCAGATAATCCCTCGTTCGTGCTCACGGGAATAAAAATTGTCAACTTTATATTCGACTTCGGCAACATCGGATAAAACAACGAACCCATGAGCAAAACCTTTGGGTATGTATAAAATTTTTTTGTTTTCCTCCGAAAGGAAAATGCCAAACCATTTTTTAAAAGTAGGCGAACCTTTTCTCAAATCAACGGCAACGTCGAAAATTTCCCCTTTAACGCATCTTACAAGCTTTGATTGAGCGAAAGGTTTAATTTGAAAATGTAAACCTCTTAATACACCTTTCATCGATTTAGAGTGATTATCTTGCACAAATTTTTCAGTTATCCCTGCCTTTTCGAACTCCCTGTATGAGTATGTCTCCATAAAGAAGCCACGTTCATCTTCAAATACAATTGGTTCAATTACGATTAAACCTGAAACGCTGTCGACATAATTAAATTTAAAAGGCATTGTTCGACTAAGTTTTTTACTTTTAGCATTTAACGACCTATACCGTAATATGTAAAACCAATTTTCTTCACTCTTTCGGGATTATAGATATTTCTTCCATCAAAGATAACTGGAGTGCGCATCAACTTCTGCATATAATTAAAATCAGGTTCTCTGAACTCTTGCCATTCAGTTACGAGAACGAGTGCATCAGCATTTTTCAGGGCATCATATTGATTTTTAGCATATTTTATTTTGTCTTTGAAAATTTTCTTAGCATTTGGGATTGCAACGGGATCAAACGCAACAATTTTAACCCCTAACTTTAAAAGTTCATTTATAATTGTAATTGAAGGCGCCTCTCTCATATCGTCAGTTTTTGGTTTAAAAGAAAGCCCCCACAGGGCGATTTTCTTATCTTTTAAATCCTTCCCGAAGTGTTTTTTAATTTTCTCCACGATGATCCGCTTTTGCTTTTCGTTTACCTCATACACTGAATTCACAATTTTCAAATTTAAGCCATTCTCCTCACCCATTTTTATTAACGCTTTTACATCCTTAGGGAAGCAGCTTCCACCCCAGCCGACCCCCGGAAACAAAAACTTAGGACCGATTCTGTTATCATATCCAATGGCGATTCTAACCTTTTCAACATCGGCACCAAGCCTCTCACAAAGGTTTGCTATCTCATTCATAAATGAAATTCTTGTTGCAAGGAAGGCGTTCGCAGCATATTTAACCATTTCAGCACTCCTTGTGTCCATAACAAGAATTGGGGCTCCTGTTCTGACAAATGGTTCATAAAGCTCTCGAAGAACCATTTCTGCTTCCCCATTGCTTACACCTATTACAACTCTATCCGGAAACATAAAGTCCTGTACCGCATTCCCCTCCTTTAAAAATTCGGGATTTGATGCAATGTTGACCTCGACTTTATCCCCAAACTTCTTTAATTCCCTATCGATCATTTCTTTTATTTTATCTGCAGTGCCAACTGGAACAGTTGATTTGCTGACTAAAAATTTTTTAACCTTAAGATCACTTCTTATTGTTATTTCGCGCAGCACTTTCGCTATATTTTTAACAACCGAGAATAAAATACTAAGATCCGCATTTCCATCTTTTTTAGATGGCGTTGGAAGACAGAGAAAAATTATATCAGAGTTTTCAACTGCGTAGTCAAGTTCCGTTGTAAATTTTAACCTTCCAGATGAAAGATTTTTCTTTACAATCTCTTCAAGCCCCGGCTCATAAATCGGGATAATTCCCTTTTTTAATTTATTGATTTTAGTTTTGTCAATATCCATACATATAACATTATTCCCCACTTCGGCAAAACAAGCACCTGTGACAAGACCAACGTAACCAGTTCCGATTATGGCTATGTTCATTTTTATAACGTTTTTGATTTATTTTAAATTTTCATTTATTCCACTGTTACGCTTTTTGCCAAATTTCTCGGCTGATCAACATCGCAACCGCGCATAACAGCAATGTGATAAGCGAGCAGTTGCAGCGGTATCACAGATAGAATTGGAAACAACATATCAAATGTTTGTGGAATTTGAATTATATGATCCGATATTTTTTTTATTTTGTCTTCAATTTCGGTAACGATTGAAATTATCTTCCCTTTTCTTGCTTTAACCTCTTCCATATTGCTTAATACTTTCTCATAAACACTATCTTTGACTGCGATGAAAACAACGGGCATATTCTCGTCAATCAAAGCAATTGGTCCATGTTTCATTTCCGCTGCGGGATAACCTTCTGCATGGATGTAGGAAATTTCCTTTAACTTTAATGCGCCTTCAAGAGCAACCGGATAATTAAATCCGCGACCAAGATATAAAAAATTGTGATGGTCTTTGTATTTTTCTGCGATTGCCTTTATATAGTCGTTTAATTCGAGAATTTTTTTTACTTTCTCCGGAATTGAAATTAATTCGCTTGCTATCTCACGTGCAAGTTCCCTCGAAATTGTTTTTTTCTCTTTTCCAAGTAAAAGCGTGATTAAACTTAACACAACAAGCTGACTTGTGAAAGCTTTTGTTGATGCGACGCCAATTTCAGGACCTGCGTGAATGTATATCCCAGCGTCACTTTCTCTTGCAATTGTAGAACCAACAACATTTACTATCCCTAAGGCAGTAGCTCCCTTTGATTTAGCAAGCCTTAATGCTGCAAGCGTATCAGCTGTTTCCCCGCTTTGGCTTATCAACCAGACAACATCATCGGGGAAAATCACAGGGTTTCTATATCTGAATTCCGAAGCATATTCAACATCAACCGGTATCTCCACATATTGCTCAATCATATACTTTCCAACAAGCCCAGCGTGCCAGCTTGTGCCACAGGCGGTGATGATAAATCTTCGTGCATTTAAAATTTTATCCATAAGGTCGGCAATCCCGCCAAGTTTCACATCGCCATTCTCATTTATCCTGCCACGCATTGAATTACGCAGGCTTTCCGGCTGTTCAAAAATTTCCTTTAGCATAAAATGTGGAAAACCACCCTTTTCTATCTCTTCTAAGCTAAATGTTAATTCGTGAATTCTCCCGTCAAGATTTATGTTCTTATCAACTGCAGAACTTATCTTTTTTATCTCCACACCTTGATTTGAAATAACCCCCATCTCACCATCCTCAAGATAAATAACATTTCTTGTCAAAGCGACGATAGCTGAAGGGTCGGAAGCTGCTATATACTCACCATCCCCCAGACCAATTATCAACGGGCTTCCTTTTCTTGCAACTATTATCTTTTCCGGTTCATATGCACAAATTATCGCGAGACCATATGTTCCTTCAATGTGTTCAAGAGCAATCTGAACTGATGCAGTAAAATCTTTTGTATCTTTATAAAATTCTTCGATCAGATGAGATATTACTTCGGTGTCAGTTTGACTTTTAAATATATGACCAAGCGATTCAAGTTTTTTCTTTAGGGTTAGGTAATTTTCAACTATACCATTATGAACCACGGCAAAATTACCAGTGCAGTCAGTATGAGGATGGGCGTTAATATCATTGGGTTCACCATGAGTCGCCCAGCGCGTATGGGATAATCCAATATTAAAATTTGAACTAATAGAAAATTTCTTCAATTCATTTTCAAGCGTGGAAACTTTTCCGGCTCTTTTGTAAAGCCATATTTGACCCTCGGTTAATACTGCAATTCCAGCGGAATCATATCCTCTATATTCGAGCCGTTTCAAACCATTGATTAAAACATCGATTATATTTCTTTTGCCGATGTAAGCTACAATTCCGCACATAAGTCCTCCTCTACTTTGTGAAGTTTACCATACCAATTTTTCAAAATTGAAAAACAACCATGCTTTAAATGTTAATAAATTTTTCCTTGCTCCTTCGACATTTTTATGGTTCTTTACATCTGAGTATGAAATCTCAAGGTTAAAGTTTAGATTCGAATTAAGATAATAAAAGAATTTGACTCCAACTAAATGAGTTCTTTCAACCACACCGTAAGGAAATTTTTCTTTATAACCTGTTTCAGGAGTTATCCCCGGAGCCATCCAAGGTTCATCAAACGGTTTTTCAATCGATCCCTCACCATGTTCAATAAATTTATAATTCAGTGTAAATTTGGCTCTTTTAAAAATCCATTGTGTAAGCCAAAGTTCCAAACTCTGAAAATCATTTCCGAGTCTATGTCCAATTGATCTCTTAAAGCGAAGGTATTTTTCATACTCTCGTTTTGTGTTGTATGTTCTATTTCTAACTTGCGTGTACTCGATTTGAAGTTCATTACCAAGTGCAAATTTCAAAAAATCTGTGGTTCTGAAGCCAATTATAAATCCATATTCATTTGGTTCAAGGTCCTCCTGGGATTGCCTGCTTACTTGCCAATCATCAATTAAAAATTCCCCGTAAAAATTTAAGTTCTTAATGGGGTAATAGCTTAAATCAAAATACACCATTCCATTTAATTCTTTTCCTTCGTTTGCTTGGAACTCATAGTAAAAAGCAAACGGATTTGATAAAGTTATATCAATCCCTTTATTAGCACCTCCATATAAAATCGTTTGAGCAAAACCTATATAGAGTTTATCCCATAAGTTAAGCTCGAATCTTCCACCAGTTAAATATCTATTTGCGCTTAGAAATGTCTTGCCACTATCGAGCGAAAAATTTTTGTTATCAAGTTGGGAGATTAAAAAACTGTATTTTATTCTTTTTGAAAAAAGGTCAAATTGAAGGATATCATAGGGAACTGGGAAATCCGAAATTAAAAGGTTTCCACCTTTACCATAGCCCCACTTGACATAATCACGCCCAAACTTAATTGAAACATTGCCAAAATTTAACCTCAAAAAGCTTTGTTCAGTATATCCAGCAAAGAAACCCCGAAATCTATTTCCCGTATACGTTGTGTCATCAAGTAAATTCTGATCCATTAAGGAATTATTGTAAAGCGTAAATCTATCACCGTAATAGAAAGCAAATTTCGCTCTGCCTCTGAATCTTAAAAGACGATCTGAATAACCATCACGCCAAGCGTATTCAGAGAGCATAACGCCAGTTTTAAGTTTGAAATCATCAGTATCTTTAGAGAGGTTAAGTGAATTTAATTGTCCCTGCATCTGTAGAAGATTAATCTCATCCCTAAATTCTTCATCAAGCATTTTAAAAAGTCCTTTATCAAAGTCATTAATTGCTTTCCCTTTTTCTTTGATTATTTGTCTTGCTATTTCAATTCTTGAATATGGTTTATACCCCTGGGGCAATTCCCTGAAGTAACCTCGAATTTTAAGTTCTTCAATTATGCTGTAAACCCAGTAATCAGTTGGAATGGTTTCAGAAAATTGGGAAAAGGAATGATGCGCAAGAAAAATAGTTATAACGATAATAAAAATTACAAATTTAGTTCGGTAGGATACTTTGCCCCTTTTCATGCTATTAACTTCGGCTTATAGGTTAAAGATCGTAAGAGTAATACAACGCTATACCTTTTTCCTTTACATATTCCTCAACATCGGACTCAGATATCATATAGGTTATAAGAACTGGAAATACCTTTTCGTAAACAAGTGAAATTTTACTTAGTTTTCTTTTTATGAAATCGTCGACCTTATTTTTTGACAGTTGACTTTTAGCCTCGCCAATTATAACAATTTCCTCCCCGTTTCTTTTGGCAAATCCAAATATGTTCACTTCTATTTCATTCCCCTCCCTATCCTTGATAAATGTTCTTTTTAATTTTGTTTCAACTTTTATCCCATAATCTCTTTCAAGAAGTTCAGGTAACGCTTTAAATGCTCTATCCTCAAGTCCGTATCCAATAGCATCCGATAAATCACCGAACTGTTTCCTCATTTGTCTAAATTCTTGAATTAACATTCCTAACTGCTCTTCAGTTTTTCTTTGCGCCTCTGCAAGTTGGTCAACTCTAATTGTGAGCTGATTTAATCTTTCTTCGGTCTTTCTTTGTGCTTCTGCAAGTTGATCAACCCTGATCGTAAGTTGCTCTAATCTTTCCGTGAGTTGATCAACTCTGATTATAAGTTGATTCAGCCTTTCTTCGTTTTTTCTCTGTGCTTCTGCAAGTTGGTCAACCCTGATTGTAAGTTGCTCTAATCTTTCCGTGAGTTGATCAACTCTGATTGTAAGTTGGTTCAGCCTTTCTTCTGTTTTTATCTGAGCCTCTGCAAGCTGAACGACTCTAAGTGTAAGCTGGTTCAGCCTTTCTTCGGTTTTTATCTGCGCCTCTGCAAGCTGATCAACTCTAAGTGTAAGCTGGTTCAACCTTTCTTCAATTTTTATCTGCGCTTCTGCAAGTTGGTCAACTCTGATCGTGAGTTGATTTATGCTTTCCCATATTCTTTTGAAATTTTCTTCTGTTGCTTTTGCAAATGAGTTTAGCCTTTCCTCAGTTTTTACTTGGGCTTCAGCAAGCTTTAAAACTGCCTTTCTTAATTCAGCCAACTCATTTGGCACTCCAGCATATATAGCCCTTACCTTCTCATCGATTATTCTTTCTATTTCCAGTTTTAAATCTGGTGGTATTTTTATCTTTCTCTCTGACATTTTAGGGATTTTTAATTTTTCACTTTAACTAAATTAACCAAATTTCCTGCAAATTAAAAATCATTTCTCAATTCCAGCCTGTCTTATCGGATCAGAAAAATAATTTGAGTAATCAGCTATGCCATAGGTATAGTAATACCTATCTGATGGTGAAACATCGTTTCTATCAAAAATAAGATTTTTTATCTCAGCTTCACTCGCTGTGCCCCAGTAATTGAATTTCGCGTCTGTATTTTGTGTATGGGGACCTAAGCGTAACAAATATTTTTTCCCTTGTAAATTATTGTAGTTAATAATTGAAAACGTTTTCTTAAGGTACATATCCCCAAGCGAAATGCCTGATGAAGTTGAATTTATGTTATTATATTTTATCTCGGAGTCTTGACCTTGTAGCTGAATATGGTATGATGAAGATGAAACAAAATCATTGTGATAAACTCTTATTAAGCCACCGCTCACATTTGAGTACCCCTTTATTGAATATTTATTTCCCGAAAAATAATTGTTTTTAATTCTCGCTCCAGATGTCGTCACATAGACCCCGGATTCAGTGTTTGAGGTAAAAATTGACTTTTCGATCAAAGCAGTTGTATCA
>CALJEK010000030.1 GCA_938074445.1 Candidatus Kryptoniota bacterium
TTAACTGACAATTCAGAAATTGGATTTGGTATAGTGATATTCTTCGGAGACGAAGTGGACGAATACTGGTATTATTCAACATCTGCATTCTTTAAGCTTCAAATTTTCTTTTAAGCAAAGAAGCATTGAATTTTTATCTGATTTCCGTTAAAATTATACCAGCGAGCGGTACAACAAAAAGAAGGTGTGGTATAATAATCCCATAAACATTTTGGTGGTATTGATGCTTGATCTAAAACCAGAGGACATCCTAAAAGGTCCATTCTGGCCAGAAAAAATAAGAGTGATTTCTGCTAAAACAATTGGTAAAAATTGGATAAAGATTGAGGCTGTAGGGCTCGAAACTAACCGTTTTTACAGTCCCATTATTTCCGAGGAAGATTTAAGAGAAATTGAAATCTTGGAAGAAAAATCACTTCTTTTTTCTGGAGATGGAGAATCATTCTTTCTCTATCTGGAATCTCATCGGATAAGGAATGCCTTTCAATTTGATCCGCTACTTGCAGTAAATGTCTCTCAGATTGACCCTCTACCTCATCAAATTGAGGCTGTATATCACTACATGCTACAGAATCCGCGAATCAGATTCCTTCTTGCTGATGACCCTGGTGCTGGCAAAACCATAATGGCAGGTCTTCTTTTAAAAGAACTAAAATATCGCGGGCTTGTTGAGAGAATACTTATTGTTGTGCCTGGACACCTCAAAGATCAGTGGCTCAGAGAAATGAAGGATAAGTTTCAAGAGAATTTTACAATAGTGGACAGAGGCGTAATGAATGCAGAGTGGGGAAAAAATGTGTTTACTGATAAAAATCAGGTCATCATCTCTATGGATTTTGCAAAACAGGAGGATGTAATTTCCGCTCTTAAAGAATCCAAATGGGATTTATGCATAGTGGATGAGGCACACAAGATGTCCGCTTATAAATATGGTGAAAAAATTGACCAAACACGTCGTTACCATCTCGGGAAGCTTCTCTCACCTATAACTACTTATCTTCTTTTCCTAACGGCAACTCCTCATCGCGGAGACCCTGAAAATTTCCGCCTGCTTCTTGAACTATTAGAGCCGGGTTTTTTTGCTAATATTGATATGCTCACTGAATCTATTCAAAAAAAAGAGAACCCTTTACTTTTAAGAAGGTTAAAGGAGGATCTGAAAAACTTTGATGGGACTCCACTTTTTCCACCCCGCAAAGTTGAGACGATTAAATATCGTCTCTCTGATGATGAAAAAAAGCTTTATAATGCTGTCACAGAATATGTCGAAAAATACTTCAACAAAGCCCTGGAGAAGGAAAAACGCAACGTTGCCTTTGCCCTTACAATTTTACAGCGCCGTCTCGCTTCAAGTGTCCGTGCCGTAAGAAAATCTTTAGAAAGAAGATATAATCGCTTAAGTGAACTCTATGAAAAAGTTCAACTCCTTTCAGATATCGGATACGACGAAGACTATCTTGAAGATTTGGAAGAAAAAGAACGATGGGAAAAAGAAGAAGAGCTCCTAGAAAAACTTACCTCTGCAGAAACTCTTGAGGAACTAAAAGACGAAATTGCAAAGATTGAAGAACTCGTAGCTTTGGCAAAAGAAGTGGAGAAAAAAGAAATTGAAACGAAATTAAATGAGCTCAAAAGGGTAATAGACGACGAAAAACTACAACAAACAGGGACAAAATTATTAATCTTCACGGAATCTAAAGATACTCTGGATTATCTTGTTGAAAAACTCAAGAAATGGGGCTTTTCTGTCGTCTCCATTCACGGTGGAATGAATTTAGATGCAAGAATAAAAGCTGAAGCTGATTTCAGAAATTGGGCACAAATTATGGTATCAACAGAGGCTGGTGGAGAAGGTATAAATCTTCAATTCTGCTGGCTTATGGTCAACTATGATATCCCCTGGAATCCAAACCGACTGGAGCAGAGAATGGGTAGAATTCACCGCTATGGTCAGCAACATGAAGTTCACATCTACAACTTAGTGGCAGTAGATACAAGAGAGGGACGCATCTTAGAAAGGCTATTTGACAAACTTTCAAGGATTAAAGAGCAACTTGGCTCTGATAGAGTTTTTGATGTTATCGGAGAAGTGCTGGTTGGTAAGAGTTTAAAAGACTTGATTGTAGATGCCATCGCCAACCGCAGGACGATGGAGGAAATTCTCAGAGACTTTGAGAGGATTCCAGATGAAGAGGCTATCCGAAGAGTTAAAGAAGCAAGTTTTGAATCTCTTGCAACGAGGCACATAGATTTAGCGCGAATTCTGGGTGAAGAACGCGTGGCAAAAGAAAATAGGCTCGTTCCAGAATATGTCGAGGAGTTCTTCAAAAGAGCCGCAACGAAACTAAACATTGAAATGAAAAAAGTAGGAGACAGCCTTTGGAGTATTACTTCGGTACCTTTTGAAATTCGCAACCAACCACATGAATTCAAAATAAGATTTGGGGAAGTTCAAAAAAAGTACTCCAAAATCTCCTTTGACAAGGAGAAAGCATTCAAAGCGCAGGCTGAATTTGTCGCAATGGGGCATCCCCTTTTGGAAGCGGTCATAAACACTATTTTAACCAATTATGCCGATGATGCTACAAAGGGTGCAACCTTCGCTGACCCGGAGGGAATGAAAGATGGATTTATCTGGTTCTTGGAAGCAGAAATAAAAGATGGAAATAATAACACCGCTGGCAAAAGGCTTTTTGCAGTTTATCAGGACAAGAACAGCTCACTCTCATTTATTAATCCAGCAGTTCTCTGGGATCTGAAACCTACGAAGGAGCTTGAACACCCAGAAATCCCATCGGATAAAGACACCGTTATATTTTTTGTCATAAGCGAAGAGTTAGAAAATTATAGAAAAGAACTCTTGAAGAGGCGCCAAAGAGATGCCGAGATTAAGAGGAAATATGGAATCCGCTCTCTTGAATCTATGATTCTTGAGTCAGAAAGTAAAATTACAGATTACGAAACGAGAAGGATGAAAGGTGAGAATATTCCTGATCTGACAATTCAAAATGAAATTCGTAAAAAAGAAGATTTGGAGCGCAAAAAACAGCGATTGGAAAGTGAAATTAAAGCTGAAACACATCTCTACGCAACCGAACCTAAAATACTTGGAGTAGTAAGAGTTGTCCCTAAAATAGAGCAGACAGAGATGATCAACAGCAAGGAAATTGAGAAAATCGGAATGGAAATTGTTATGGAATACGAAAAAAGTCATGGGAGGACTCCAGAAGATGTCTCAACCCAAAATTTAGGCTACGACATTCGATCCTACGATGAGAAAGGAAACTACCGATACATAGAGGTTAAAACAAGAGCCGGAGAAGGTTCAATTGCCCTCACACCAAATGAATGGCTTATGGCACAGCGGTTAAAAGATGAATACTGGCTTTACGTAGTTACAAATGCTTACACTAAACCAGAGTTACACCTAATACAAAATCCAGCTATGAATTTAAAACCTGAGCAGGAAATAGGTATTGTGCGGTATATCATAAACGATTGGAAAACAAAAGCGGTAAAAGAAGCATGATTAAAAACGCAAAGTTGATTGAAAATTTTGAAAGGGAATTCCAAAAAAGCGAGAAAGTAGATTACAAAAAAAACTTTTACATTCTTGAGGAGATGTTTAAAGAAGCGGTTGCCCTTAAGGTATTTCCCCTGAAAAACCCAACGGAAGGATTAGAAATAGATATAAAAATAGCGAAAGTGGTAAACAGTGTTTCAAAAACTCCTTAAAAAGATTGCTTATGAACTAAACAGGCTTGGAATTCCCTATATGGTAATTGGTGGCCAAGCGGTTCTCCTTTATGGTGAGCCAAGATTGACAAAGGATATTGATATAACGCTTGGTGAAGGAATTGAAAGACTTCCAGAGATAAAAAATTTGGCTCAAAAACTTGGCTTTAAAATCCTTGTTGATGATCCAGAAAACTTTGTAAGGAGAACTATGGTTTTACCCATGCAGGATGAAAAGTCCGGCATCAGAATAGATTTTATATTTTCTTTTTCACTTTACGAAAAGCAAGCCATCGAAAGGGCGGTTGAGGTCAAATTTGGCAAAACAAAAGTTAAATTCGCCTCCCTTGAGGATGTAGTCATTCACAAGATTATCGCCGGGAGAAGCAGAGATATAGAAGATGTGAAAGCCATCCTCTTGAAAAATCCCCATTACGATAAAAATTACATCATAAAATGGCTCAGAGAGTTTGATAACTCCTTAGGTGAAAATTTTGAAAGGACATTTCAAAATGTAATGGAGGAGATAAAATGAGCCCAGGAATCCCTTACTGGGGTGAAAGAGTTTGAAATTCCCTCCAAAAAATGAAAAATTTTGTTGAAAAAAAAGCGGAGATAAAAATGAATTCTAAATCTTTCATCGAATCAGACTTTCCCGTAAAAGAAGTAAGCAAGGAATCCCTCCGAGAGAAGAACATCCGCCACGGGCACATTTCAACGCTCCACATCTGGTGGGCAAGAAGACCTCTTGCATCATCAAGGGCATCTATTTATGCTTCGCTCATTCCTGAGCCGAAAGACGAAGAGGAAAGACTAAAACGAGCACAATTTATAGCAAATCTCTCAAAATGGGAAAATTCGTTGAACAAAAATCTCATTTATAGAGCAAGAGAGGAAATCCTGAAGGCAAATAACGACAAACCACCAAAAGTTCTTGACCCATTTGCCGGTGGTGGCGCGATTCCTCTTGAAGCTTTAAGGTTGGGATGTGAGACATATGCCAGCGACCTCAACCCTGTGGCTGTGCTTATTTTGAAATGCACACTGGAATACCCCCAGAAATATGGGAGAAAAAAGATAAAAGATGATTTTTTGGGTGAGAAAGAGATAAATCCTCTGCTTGATGATGTAAAAAAATGGGGAAATTATGTTTTAGAAGAAGCAAAGAAGGAAATAGGTAGATTTTATCCCTCGGACCCTGATGGCTCAATACCAGTAGGGTATATCTGGGCAAGGACTGTAAAATGTGGAAATCCCACCTGTGGCGCAGAAATTCCACTTGTAAGACAAACATGGCTTGCAAAAAAGAAAAATAAAAAAATTGCTTACAAAATCATTTCAGAAGGCAACAGGGTGAAATTTATAATTGTTGAAAACCAAAATGGGAAATGGTATCCCATCTCCCCAAATTCCGAATCCCGAAATCCGATTCCCGATTTTAATCCCGAAGTTGGCACTGTTTCAAGGGCGAAAGTTATTTGCCCCTGCTGTGGCTCTGGCTTGAGTGATAAAGAAGTAAGAAAGCAGTTTCAGGAAGGAAAAGCGGGGCAGAGAATGGTTGCAGTTGTGTTGCATCATCCAAAGAGAGAGGGCAAAACTTATCGTCTTGCCACAGAAAAGGAGATGGAGATTTTCAGAGAGGCAGAGAAATATTTAGAAAAGAAAAGGCAAGAATTGCTTGATAAATGGGGATATGACCCTGTGCCGGATGAACCTTTGGTTAGGGTTCCTGTCTCTTTTGGAGTTATCAATGTTTGGGTTTACGGGATAAACAAATGGGGTGACCTTTTCAACGCGAAGCAGAAGCTTGCGTTGATTACATTTGTGGAGAAGGTGAGACAGGCGCATCAGAAGATGCTGGAGGAAGGATATGATAAGGAGTATGCAAAGGCGGTGGTGAGTTATTTGGGGATGGGATTAAGCAGAATTGCTGATAGAAATTCCGCTCTTTCTGTATGGAACAATATAGCTGAAAAACAAGAACATACTTTTGGAAGGCAAGCACTACCAATGGTTTGGGATTATGCTGAAACAAATGTAATTTTCGGTGTTCAGGGATGGAAAAAACAATTTAGTTATATTCCTGCTACTTTGGAAAACCTTTCAGTACATAATATTCCTGCTACCGTCACCCAATCCTCCGCCACATCTCTTCCTTATCCCGACAACTTTTTTGATGCAGTCATCACCGACCCGCCGTATTATGATAATGTGCCTTACTCTTATCTCTCTGATTTTTTCTATGTTTGGCTCAAGCGCACAATTGGAGATTTGTATCCAGAACTCTTTGCCACACCATTAACCCCAAAAACAGAAGAAATCGTTGCTTACTCACACAGAGAGGGTGGTTTTGAAGGTGGTAAGAAATTTTTTGAAGAGATGATTTCAAAAGCTTTCAGAGAGATATACCGTGTTCTCAAACCCGAAGGGATCGCCTGTATCGTTTTTGCACATAAATCTACGGAAGCGTGGGAAACAATCATTAATGCTCTATTAAATTCTGGCTTGTATCTCACAGCAAGCTGGCCTGTTAACACAGAAATGAAAGCAAGGCTTCGTGCAAAGGAATCGGCAGCTATGGCATCGTCCATTTATATGGTCTGCCGGAAGCGCACTGAAAACAAAAGCGCTTATTTTAATGAAATTAAGCCACAGATTGAGGCAAGGATAAAGGAGAAACTTGAACAATTTTGGAACGAGGGAATAAGTGGAGCAGATTTCTTCATCTCCGCCATCGGTCCAGCGATAGAAATTTTTGGGAAATACGAAAGCGTTAAAAAACTATCAGGGGAAAAGGTATCAGCAAAGGAACTTTTAGAGTATGTGCGCAAGGTAGTTAGTGAGTATGCTCTTTCAAAAATTTTAAAAAATCCGCAGTTTGGTGGGATTGATAAAGAGACAAGGTTTTATTTGCTCTGGCGTTGGACCTATAATAAGGCAAAAGTGCATTTTGACGATGCAAGGAAACTTGCTCAAGCAGTTGGCGTTGAGATTACAGAAGAATGGGGAAATGGATTTATAAAGAAAGATAAGGAGAATATATCAGTATTGGATGCAAAGGAAAGAGGAACGAAATTTTTAGAGAAAGGAAAATTTGAAAGCATGATAGATATACTCCATGCGTGTCTTTTGTATTGGGAGCAGAACAATAGAAAGGCTATTTCTGAGCTTCTTGAGATAACTGGGCATTTAAATAACAACGACTTTTGGCAGGTGGCGCAGGCAATTTCAGAAGTTTTGCCTGAGGAAGACAAAGAAAAGCAGATGATTCAGGGCTTCATTTATGGAAAGGAAGGTTATAAAAAAAGCGGGACAAAAGATGATTTGCAAGAGAAGTTACTTTAAAATTACTTGAAAAACCCAAAGAGCATCATTAAATTGATTGAGAAAAATAAACACTTGGAGGTATAAAAATGACATTACCAAATTGGTGGGAAGTAGTGACGCCTCATAGGGATATAAGGGAAGGTAAGATGAGCGAAGCAATTTTCGCTGCAGACCTTGCGAATGTCTTTTATAGTGAGGCACCGTTGGAATATCAAGACCCCTACACCTTCTTTCAGAGAACATATATAACGAATGGACTTAAAAATCTTCTTGAGAGTGTGTTTTCACGCTTAAACAATGGGAAGGGAAACCCTGTGATTCAACTTCAGACGCCTTTTGGCGGCGGTAAAACCCACGCGCTTTTGGCATTATACCATGCTGTAAAGAATTGGGAGAAAGTGAAGCATCTTGATATCTTCTCAAAACTTCCACAGCCAAAAAACGCAAAAGTTGTGGTTTTCGTCGGAACATATCCAGACCCAGTGAAAGGAAGAACTCCTTGGGGAGAAATTGCCTATCAACTTGGAGTTTATGATAAAGTTAGAGAACATGATGAGAAACGACGTAGCCCCGGGAGGAAAATATTAAATCAAGTTTTAGGGGATGACCCTGTGCTTATCTTGTTTGATGAACTTGTTGAATATGTGGTAAAAGCGAGGGATTTTGAAGACCAGATTTTGGCTTTTTCCCAGGAATTAACCGAAACTGTTAACTCAAAGAATAACTGCTGTCTCGTCTGCACCTTACCTTCAAGCGTGCCTTATGGGGAGACGGGAGAACGTGCCCTTAACCGGTTGCAAAGGATTTTCGGCAGACTTGAAACGATTTACACGCCTGTTGAAGGTGTTGAGATTTACGAAATAATTAGAAAAAGACTCTTTGATGATTTCGGAGATGAAAAGATAAGAAGGGAAGTTGCCCAGAGATATTTTAACCTGTATCAATCTATAGATGTGCCACCAGAAGTAAAGGAAATCAGTTATCGAGATAAAATAGAGCACGCTTATCCATTTCATCCAGAGTTGATCGATGTTTTATATGAGCGCTGGGGCTCTTTCCCAACTTTCCAGAGGACAAGAGGTGTATTAAGACTTTTAGCGGAGGTGGTAGCAGACCTTTACAAACGAAGAGTTCCATCTCCTCTAATCCAGTCTTCCCTTGTGAATCTTGAAAATCAAGAAATAAGAAGCGAATTCATCAAGCACATAGGGAATGAGTATGAGAGTGTCATCGCCTCTGACATCGCAGGTAAAAATGCCAAGGCACCAAGGATAGATAAAGAGATGGGAAGCGAATATGAAAAATACAGGATTGCCTCCGGCATAGCAACAAGCGTTTTCCTTTACTCGTTCAGCGGAGGAGAAAAGAAAGAAACTACTTTACCGAGAATTCGGGTCGCCCTTTTAAGGGAAGGCGTCCCGCATACAATCGTGGGCGATGCTATAGCCAAGTTAGAAGAAGAACTTTGGTTTTTTCACTCCGAAAAGAAACGCTACTACTTCAATAACCAGCCAAATTTGAACCGTATGATTCTTGATAAAGAAGAAACTATCAGTTATGAAAAAATCAGAGAAAAGTTAAAAGAACTCACCCAAAAGTGTTCCGGCAAATCCTTAGAAGTTTACCTATGGCCTGAAAACTCCTCCGATATTCCAGACAATAAAAGCCTTAAGCTCGCTATTCTCTCTCCTGAGTTCACTTATAATTCACAAAAAGGGGAAAATCTTGTAATTGAGTTTTTTGAGAAATGTGGCACAGGTTTTAGGATATACAAGAATACATTATTTATTGTTGCAATGGATGAGGTTCAAAGCGCAGCTCTTTTAAGGTCATTAAAACGTTTTCTCGCACTTTCCGACCTTCAGAGTGAGAAAAGCCTTGAAAAACTCACAAAAGAGAGTCAAGATGAACTGAGGAAAAAGTTCAAAGAGGCAGAAAAGGAAGTACCATTTGCAATATTATCTGCATACAGATATTTAGCAATGTTAGAAAAAGATGAGGTATCTTGGAAAGATATGGGCATACCGACAAGCGGAGAGACCACTATAATTTCGGAAAGAGTTAAGCAATACCTCAAAAGCCAAGAGCGAATACTTTCTCGTCTCACTCCAAAATATATCATTGATAAAACATTTGCGGAAGATGAGAGTGAAAAGACACTACGTGATATCTACGAACTATTTCTTAAAGTCCCAGGAATGCCCATTCCAGAGAACGAAGATGTTCTATTTGAGGCAATAAGGGAGGGGGTGAAAAATGGATTTATGGGGCTCAGAGAAGGCGATAAAGTTTATTACAAGCAAGAAGTTGCCCCAACAATGGATTCTATTGTCTTGCGCGGTGAGTTAGAAAAAATAGAAGAGGAGGAAAAGGAAGACAAAAAAGATAGAGGAGAAGTAAAAGATACAGTAAAACCATACGAAAAGGTGCACAAAGTTAAGAAACTGACAATAAGGGCTAAAATCCCTTGGGACAAATTATCTGAGATAATAAAGGGTGTAATAGGACCGCTGAGAAAGGAAGACGCTATGATTGATCTTACCATGGAAATACGAGCAAATTCTGAGGAGGGTTTAGACAGAAATACCTTGGATAATAAGGTAAGAGAAACTCTCCAGCAGATAGGTGCAAATATAGAAAAGTGGGACGAAGAATAATCCTTGAAAATTTGATTTTTCCTCTCCACTTGATAAATTAACCCAAAGCCTCCTAAATGAACTTTAAAAACAATGATAGATAAACCACTTTCACCAGAGCCAATTGTAAAAGTTGTAAAGTATTTCTCCGACCCATTTAAAAATGTGATAGCAACAGCGAGAACTTGTTATTCTTCAAAAGGTATCGTAAAAGATGAAGAAATTGACATAAACAAGTACGTTGATTTAGCCAAAAGCATTTACGAGGCTGGACATCACACGACCTTTCAACACGCATATTTTCAATTTACCATTGAAAATGTCTCAAGACAGTTCATCTGGTCATTTCTTCACAGCCACCCTTTCTACAACTCAGAGCAAGTTTCACAAAGATATGTAGAGGTTAAACCTGGCAACTACTTTATACCACCACTTGAGGGGAAAGCCCTTGAAATCTATATATCAACCGTTGAATTCCAGAACGAAGCATATAAAAAATTAACAGAGTTGCTTCTGCCCGTTGTGGAAAACGAATATTACAAAAGATTTCCAGCGCGAAAGTTCAATCACGAAAAATATAAAAAAGACATAAAACGAAAAGCTCAAGAGATCGCCCGATATGTCCTCCCAATTGCAACATTTGCCTACCTTTATCACACGGTCAGCGCTATCACAATTTTAAGATATTATAAACTATGCAACCAATTTGACACTCCCCTTGAACAAAGAATAGTTGCCGAAAAGTTAATCAATGAAATTTTAAAGGTTGACCCAAATTATAAAATTGTCCTCGATAAACCACTGGATGAGCACGAGCTTGTTGAATTTAATCTGGTTCAAAACTTAAACGATGATAATCTATCAAGGGAATTTGCAAACGAGTTTGATAAATCCCTAAACGGAAAGATTTCTCTCTTAGTTGACTATAAACCAAACGCCGAGAAAATTCTCGCGGACTCCATAAGGGAAATATTTGGTCTACCATCCATTGCTTTAAGCGATGATGAGGCGATAAATCTCGTATTGAATCCAGCCATAAACAAAATACTTGCCGAATCGCTCGTGCTAACAACCCACAGTAAGATATCCCGAGCTATGTTTCATGTTTCATATACCTTTAAAAAGAAACTCAGCCATACAGCGGATTCACAAGATCAAAGGCATCGAATGACCCCGGGGTCAAGACCTATTTTAATGCGTCAAATTTCCGATGAACCGGATTTTATAACCCCAAGTTTAATTTTACAAAGCGATTCAGCACTTAAACTTTATACCGAAATTATGGAAAAAATTTGGGAAAACATCGGGAAGTTGAAAAGACTCGGTGTTCCACCTGAATTCGCGCTTTATCTCTTGCCAAATGCGGTCAGCATAAGATTTACAGAATCAGGGGACCTTTTGAATCTTCATCACAAATACGCTATGCGACTTTGTTTCAACGCACAGGAGGAAATATGGCGAGCTTCATTTGAAGAGGTTCAACAAATTTCAGAAGTTCACCCTAAAATTGGAAACTTTCTTTTACCTCCCTGCTCAATTAGAAACCTTGCAAATGTAAAACCAATTTGTCCAGAAGGTCCGAGATTTTGTGGAGTAAAAGTTTGGAAACTAAAACTAAGCGAGTATTCAAGGTTGATATGAATATAGAAATCCCGTCCGAATTCCCAACTCTTAAAGATTACCTCGATTGGCTCTTTAAAAAATATAACACCCCCGATTTTATAAATTCCGACCCAATAAAATTCGTACATCGCTTTTCGAAACCAGAAGATATGGAGATAGCTGGATTCATCGCGTCGCTCTTGGCTATGGGGAATAGAAAGATGATTTTGCTGAGCAACGAAAGACTTTTTGACCTGATCGGGGATAAACCTTATGAATTTATCTTAAACTTTGATCCATTTTGGTATGAGAAGATTTTAAATAACTTCGTCCATTTTGCGTACAGAAACATTGAAGGCAAAGATTTGCTTGCGATTTTTTATCTTTTAAAGCAAGTAATTGAAAAATACGGAAGTTTGAAAAACCTTTTCTTGAAGTATTACGACGAAAAACATCCCACGATAAAACAAGCGCTTTCGGGCTTCGTTAAAGAAATTCTAAACTTTAACCCACCGCCAAAATTTAACGAAATCCCCAAAAGCGTGAACGGACTCATCCCTGACCCAGAGAAAAATAGCCCCTGCAAACGCCTTAATATGTTTCTGAGATGGATGGTAAGAAAAGATAATGTCGACGTAGGCTTATGGAGCGAGGTTGATAAGTCAAAACTGATAATACCACTTGACACACATGTTTCAAAAGTTTCACGCGGTCTTAAGTTAACCAATCGAAAGACTGATACTTGGAAAACAGCAGAAGAGATAACATTTAACTTAAAAAAATTTGATCCTGAAGACCCAGTCAAGTATGACTTCGCTATATTCGGGCTTGGAATTGAATTAAAAAAATTCTCTTAACTTGGTCTTCTACCGCGATACCTTTGTTCTCTTTCCTTCTTTATTAATTCGTATTTCTTTCTCTGTTCCTTCGTTAAAACAGATTCAATTTCCTTATCGATCTTCTCCCACCTCTCGCGCATAGCCCTCATCATTGCTTCCCTATCGCCCTGATATTTTTCCCTGTCAAGCTCAGCTTGTTTTTGAGCCGAATTGAGAATCTTCTGGATCTTAACAACTTGCTCAGGGGTTAGGCTAAGCTCCTGTTTCAGCCTCTCAAGAAACATCTCATAACCTCTGCCCCTATCTTGAGAAAGCATGACACCGATAAAGATAAACAATAGCAAAATCAACGAAGCGGATATTGATGCTTTTCTAAACATGATAAAAGACTTTTTCTTTTTTGACGTGTAAAATTAAAGCATAGTTGCATTTTCAACTTCATCAAATTACAAAACGGACCACTCGTTCCTAACAAAAACCGAATACTCGCAAAATAAAATTTAGCAGCAAACTACTTGTTGAAACCACGAAACTTTTCAATCTTATAGTTTGCAAATAAACGAAAATTTTTTCAGACAATTATTTTATTTCCGATAGCAATTTCTTCAGTTCCTCCACTGTCGGGACTTTCCCAGCAACTAATAGTTTTCCATTTACTATAACCGCTGGTGTAAGCCTCACGCCAAGCTTTATCATTTCTTTAACATCATAAATATGAGAAATATCAGCAGGGATATTTAACTGAGTACAAGCATTTATCACGTTTCTCTCAGTTGCAAAACATCTTGGGCAACCAGGTCCAACTATTTGAATTTTCATCATTTCACCGCCTTTAATTTTTTTTAAAATATAAAATTTCCGAAAAACCAGCCTACAACTGTGCCAAGAATAACAATAGTGGGCACATAAACAAGAGCTTTTTTAACTCCAAAAACCCTTGCAATCGCAAGCCAGTTTGGCAAACTTATGCCTGGTCCAGTAAGCAAAAGAGCAAGCGCGGGTCCCTTTCCCATACCTAATTTCATAAGGGTGTCAACAAACGGTGCCTCTGTCATCGTTGCAAAATAACTTACAGCACCAATCATCGTTGCAAGAAAAGAGGCAAAAATCCCATTCCCGCTAAGCCAGTTTCTGATCCAATCCTCCGGCAATATCTTACCAATAATACCCACGACAAACACGCCAACTAAAAGCAATGGAAAAATAATTCTAACAAACCACCAAGTCTCTCTTAGCCAGTCTTTTATCTTATCTCTGTCCAATACCTTTAAAGCATATATAACCATCACCAAAGTTGAAACTGCCCAGACCAAAACCTTATAAATATAGGCGCCACTTTGAACAAGGTAATTCGGCAAAAGCAACGATAAAAGTATAAGCAACAATAAGATTAAATTGTGCTTAGAAATAATTCTATCTTTTGGCAATTCAGATGGAGCTACGCTCTCATGTCTTTCCTTTCCGAAAACAAAGCTCATAACCCATCCAACCACAAATGCCATAAGAAGCGCTGCAACAACTCTTAATATAACCATTTTACTACCGAGAATGCTTCCTGTGTAGATAAGGGCAAGAATATTTGCTGCCGGTGCAACCCAAAGAACAATAAAGGCAACACCAATCCCCGCACCCCCGTAATACAGTCCACTTGAAACAGGGATGACAGTGCAAGAGCAAGCTGCCAAAAAGAAGCTCGATATAGATGCCAAAGAAAACGAACTAATCTTGTTAGCTTTTTCCCCAAGATAACTCAAAATAGCTTCACGATTAATAAATGTGACCATTGCCCCTGCTAAAAGAAATGCGGGGACAAGGCAAGTCAATACATGCGCAGCAATATAATCCTTTAGCGCAAGCAATCCCGCGATAAGTAAATCTTTAATCATGTGCTTATTCCCCATTTTATTTATTGAAAGTTATTCAACGCACTCCTTATAGTGCTTCTTTGCTTCTTCTACAATTTTACCTATATGCTTATCGTTCAAAGAATAATAAACCATCTTTCCTTCTTTCCTTGAACTCACCAATTTGGCATTCTTCAACAGCCTCAATTGGTGGGAAACTGCCGGAACAGAAACCCCAGTTAATATAGCAATCTCGCAAACACATAGTTCACTCTCAGCAAGCGCGAGTAAAATCTTTAAGCGTGTAAAATCGCTCAAACTCTTAAAAGTCTCTGCCAGCTCCTTTATCAATTGATCTGGAAATAATTTTTTTTCAACTGCCCTTGCTTTTTTCTCGTTAATTAGTTTAGATTTCACAAACCACGCCGTTATTTTTGTTTAGATATTTGAGCAATTGTTTAAATATTATACGCAAATAATATAATAAAAACAAATTCAATTGTCAAGCCCCCCTTCGGTTGTTTAAGCATAGCCAGTGTTGGAATTGTCAGGGTAGCGTATTGTGAGCTGGTTCACTTGACTTTAATTAAAAATGTTATTAACTTTGGATTGAAAGAAATAAATCGAGATAGGTAAATTATGAAAAAAGCACTTCTTTTATCGGTAGTTTTGGCATTCGTAATAGCGACAGCAGGTTCGGTCGTTGAATATTTCACCGCACAGAGCCAAAACGATAATATAGTTATAAGATGGAAAACATCGGATGAAACAGGGGTTCAAAAATTCATACTCGAAAGAAGCGTAAATCAGATTAACGAATTCGCAAAGCTCGCCGAAATAAATCCGAAGGGAAATAACTCAATCTATGAATATGTTGACGCATCTGCGTTTAAACAGATGGATAATATTTACTCCTACAGATTGCAAGTAGTGACAAACAATGGTTCGTTTTACGTCGGTCCCATAACGGTGCTTCACAAGGTGTCAAGTGTAAAAAGGACATGGGGAAGCATAAAAGCGATGTTCAGGTAGCAAATTAAGATTTTTTGATTGAATTTAACGATTTTATTTTTTAATTTTAATCCCGACCTTGTGTCGGGATTTTTTATTAATAAACGAAAGAAAAATGCTAAAAATAAACAAAACTGTTGTACTCGCATCCGCATCACCAAGGAGACAGAGCCTATTAAAGCAGATCGGTTTAAACTTCATTATTCACCCAAGCGGAATTGATGAAGACTTGCTTCATGAAACCTCACCTGAAGAGCATGTTCTTATGCTTTCAAGAAAAAAAGCAATTGAGGTTGCAAAAAATTACAATGATGCGCTGATAATTTCAGCAGATACGATTGTAGTACTGGATGGCGAAATTATAAACAAACCTAAAAATCCCGACGAAGCAAAACAAATGTTAAAAAAATTGTCGGGAAAAATACACAAGGTTTATACTGGTTTTACGATATTAGATACAAAGACAGGCAAAATTTACTCTGACTTTGAAGTTACAGAGGTTAAATTCAGAGAGATAGAAGATGATGAAATTGAAGAATATGTTGCGACCGGCTCGCCCCTTGATAAAGCTGGCGCATATGGAATCCAAGATGATTATGGAGCTGTATTTGTTGAAGGGATCAATGGTTGCTTCTACAATGTGGTTGGTTTCCCGCTTACAAAGTTTTACCTCGCAATGAAAAAGTTTTTATCAGATGATTGAAAATCTCCACAAGAAAATTCTTACCTCAATTTTAATTGGCATCCCGATTCTAATTTCTTTGACAATATATGCAAATTTTGAAAAACTCGCATTAAACTTAAAAAATTTTAAATGGACCCTTCTCATACCCGTCTTAACACTTTCTATCTTGAACTATGTTGTTCGCTTTCTTCGGTGGGAATTTTATTTAAGAAGGATTGGGATAAAAATTTCAGCATCAAAAAGTTTTCTTATCTTCATAAGCGGACTTACAATGTCAATTACTCCTGGGAAATTTGGAGAAGCGTTGAAATCATATCTACTTAAAATTACCGATGATATCCCAATTTCGCGCTCAGCTTCAATAGTTGTTGTGGAAAGATTAACAGATTTTTTAGCGCTTGTGATATTGGCTCTATTTGGTTCATTTTATTTTAAATACGGGCAAGAAATTATAGTCGGGGTTGGAATCGCGGTTATCAGCGGAATTTTCATAATCAGCAAAGAGAAAATTTTTTACATCATACTTGAGCGAATTAAAAAAGTGATTGGCGATAGATTTACGCTCAAAGTTCAAACTGCCTATAACAGCGCGCTTGAACTAATCAATCCAAAAGTTTTAATACCATCAATCCTCATTGCGACTGTTTCATGGTTCTTTGAATGTATTGGATTTTACATTGTGATTCATGTATATTCTACCGATATTTCACTTAGCCTCGCTACTTTTATTTATTCCTTTTCAACAATCGCTGGAGCAATTTCAATGTTACCAGGTGGACTCGGACTTACAGAGGGAAGTATGACAGGTCTTTTAGTTTTAAACAAAATTCCGAAAGATAAATCTGCTGCGATAACGATAATAACCAGGGCTGTGACGCTATGGTTTGCCGTGGTGCTGGGGTTAATCGCTCTCTATATCTTTCAAAGAGGAATAAAAAAGAGCAAGTCATGATTGAGAAAACAAAGGAAAGCGTAAAATACATTCGGAAGGTAATAGGAGATTTCAGCCCACAAATAGCGATAATTCTTGGTTCTGGGCTTGGCGACCTTGCTGAAGAGTTTGAAAATAAAATAAAAATTAAAACAAGCGATATCCCTAACTATCCACTTTCAACTGTTGAAGGTCATGCGGGAAATTTAGTTTTCGGGAAAATAAACAATGCAGATATTTTGGGATTTCAGGGTAGAATTCACTTCTATGAGTCTGGGAAAATTGAAAATGTTGTTTATCCTGTTATCGTGGCTTATGAACTTGGCGTTAAAATTTTAATTGTCACAAATGCCTCCGGCGGTTTAAACAAAAACTTTAAACCAGGCGATTTAATGATAATCGCTGATCATATAAATTTTATGTTTTTAAATCCGCTTCAAATTTTTTCTCCGAACGTAAAGAGATTCAACAAACCTGCTTACGATGAAGAACTTCGCAAACTTGCATTTGAAGCGGGCATTGAGCTCAAACTTCCAATTCGAGAGGGAATTTATTGTGGCGTAAGAGGTCCAAACTATGAAACCCCGGCTGAAGTTCAAATGCTTAAAAAAATTGGGGCAGACGCAGTTGGAATGTCGACTGTTCCAGAGGTTATAGTCGCGAATTACCTGGGAATGAAAGTTTTGGGAATATCATGCATTACAAATTACGCTGCTGGAATAAGTTCAACTAAACTTTCACATGAAGAGGTCACAGAAACTGCACAGAAAGTTAAAAATGAATTTTCACTTTTGATAAAAGAAATAATCGTAAAAATAAAACAGGGTAAAATTTGAGATGAAAATTTTATTTGCATTGATAACTACCTTGCTCCTCATAGGTTGCGGTGGGAATACAAAACAAAAAATAGATACGGAACACGCAGGCGAAAGGATAGAATTATCGGGCAAATGGCTTTTCAGGGTTGGCGATGCCGAAAATTGGAAGGAGGAAAAAATTGATGAATTTGGTTGGATTGAGATTGAAACTCCATCTTATTGGGAAAAGCAGGGATACAACTTTGACGGGATTGCGTGGTATAGAAAGCATTTTAAAATACCTTCCTCACTTAAAAACAAAAAACTTTACTTGTATCTCGGGAAAATTGACGATAACGATAGAGTCTATCTCAATGGTGAATTAATCGGGAGCACGAACGGTTGGACACTTGAAAGAATTTATTTTATGCCCAATGACCTTATAAAATACGACGAAGACAATGTCATAGCGGTAAGGGTTGAAGACCTCGGACTTAGTGGGGGAATTTATGAGGGTCCGATTTTGATAGTTTCAAGAGATGAATTATGGCGGATGAAAAATGAAAAGAAAAAAATTGCAAGTCAAAATGAATACAATGCTGTTTTCTCAACTATCAAAATTATGGATTCGCTTCTAACGACGGGGAGATTAACCTCATACCTTGCTTTTTTAAGCTTAAAATTCAGAGAAAACGAGAAAACTTATACAACTTGGAAAAGGGATTTAAATCAGATAAGCAGTTTCCTAACGGATAATAGATATTCGATTGATTATGTTGACTTCGTAGTTTACCATTCGCCCGAAAACGATAGTATTTTGGTCGCAGACTATGTTAGGTTGATAAAGGATTCAGCGGGGAATTTAAAATTTAGCGATGAGCAAATAAGGTATTTTAAGTTTGAAAGCGGTGGCTTGCTTGAAATCGGAAACCGCAGTAGATTTTTCCGAGTTAGATTTTTCTCGCGATGGCTTCAACAGGAACGGTATTTCTACGTCTATCTTCCTCCAAGTTATGACATTGATATAAAAAAGCGTTACCCCGTGTTATATCTCTTACACGGCTACGGCGGAAGTGACGAATCTTGGAAGTATGACAACATAAATTTAGTGGTTGATAGCTTAATCAATATTGGCAAAATCACCGAAATGATAATTGTTATGCCGGATGCGGACTCCTCTTTTTATGTGAATTCGAAAGATGGGAAAAAGATGTATGAGCAATATATTGTTGACGATTTAATTAATTATGTTGACGCCACATTTCGGACGATACCTCACCGCGAGACGCGAGCGATTGATGGAGTTTCAATGGGTGGGTTTGGTTCAATGCTTCTTGGATTAAAATACTTTGACAAATTTATTTCAATCGGAAGTATGATGGGGGCGTTGGAAATTCCATTTGAAAAAGTTAAAGATAGAAAATATATTCACGACGGTGATTCAATTTATTGGACTTTAACTCAACCAACATCAATGGCACAGGAATTAACATCACAACATTTTGATGGCTTAAATATATTCTTTTATGTTGGGGATAAGGACTGGTTGAAGGATTCAAATTTAAAAATGCACGAGATATTAAAAAGCAAAGGGGTAAAACACGAATTTAAAATTTACCCCGGGGAACACAATCGCGATTTTTGGTTTTCGCATTTCGCTGAAAATTTGATTTTTCACTCAGATAACTTTCGCAAAAGCAAATACATAAAATTTAAAGCCGATTAAAAATTATGAGGAAATTTCTTTTGTTTTTCTTTCTTTTATCGTCAACCATTTTTGCTCAGGACTTTAAACTGAAAATAAATCTTGCTGGCGAATGGCTTTTCAAAACCGGGGACAATCTAAAATGGCTTGAGCCTGAACTTGATGAATCGGATTGGACTAAGGTAAAAGTCCCAGCAACATTTGAGAGTCAAGGTTTTGAAAATTACAATGGTTTCGTTTGGTATAGATTGCACTTTGATGTGCCACAAAATCTTTTAAGCGAAGATTTAATTCTATTGGTGGGAAGCATAGATGATGCTGATGAAACTTACTTAAATGGTTCCAAGATCGGTGAAACAGGTAAATTCCCACCGGAGCAAAAAACCGAGTGGACAACGCTTCGCGCGTATCCGGTGCCAAAAGGTTTGTTAAAAGCGAAAAACAATGTTCTTGCTGTCAGAGTTTGTGATTTTGGCTTTGACGGTGGAATTTTTAAAGGTCCTGTAGGGCTGATCTTGAAGAAAGATTTTGATATCAAAATGAGAGAAAACACCAAACCCCATCGTTCCGCAAAGGCGCTCGTCTCAAGCAATGGTTTTACAGCTATAGTTTATGATACTGAAAAACACCAAATTGTATCGATGTATGAGCATATTTACAAAGTAGTGTCATCAGGGAATTACACGAAAAACATTATAAACGATGCAAATTTCATAGTTGAACTTGACGGGAAAAGGTACGACTTATCCGAAATCCCTGAAGATGAAATTAGTTATATAAACGGGACAAATATAATTACTGCGAACTACAAAAAACTTGGCGTTCAAACATTTTTCTTTGCCCCTCTTCAAATCGATGCTCCAGTAATGGTCGCTATTTGCAAGATCAATAAAAAATATAAAAACAGTAAGATCTACTTTAGGGCAAATACGATTTATGGTGAGATAACATCAGAGGACGAGTTAATCGGCGTCATCGAACTTCAAAAACTTGAAATTAAAAAAGTTGAAAAGACAAAATTTGTAAAGCGAAGTGATGGAACAGGTGGGGAGGTTGAGAGAAAAATTTTTATAACCATCCCCGCAATAGCAAAAGAAAAAATGGAAAGTTTTTCAAAGTTAACCGAGAACGATAACATTCTTGCTGATGAAATAAAACTTTGGAACGATTTCATCAAGAGAGCAAATTTTGATTTCAAAAAATTAACTAAAAAAGAAATCGCTCTTTTCAAGCAATCACTCGCTGTTATAAAAATGGCTCAGTGTCGGGAAAAAGGTAATTCGTTTGGTCAAATTCTTGCATCGCTTCCCCCAGGTGAGTGGACATATACATGGGTCAGGGATGGGGTTTATGCAATAAATGCTTTAATTGAACTTGGGTATTTTAACGAGGCTAAATCAGCCCTTGAATTTATGCTCAAAGCGAGAACTGGGTTTTATAAAAAATTTATCTATCAGGGGAAAGATTACGGAGTTAAAAGAGATTACAAAATCACGGTTTGCAAATATTATGGCGATGGGGTTGAGGAATCGGATCACAATGAAAACGGTCCAAACATTGAACTTGATGGATTTGGACTTTTTTTGTGGGCATTTGGAAATTATGTCGAAAAAAGCGGAGACCTTGATTTTGCAGTGACATATTGGGATACGGTGACAACAAAAATAGCAGATGTGATAATTTCTTCAATTGATCACCATGGCGTCATTCGGGCTGAATCTGGTCCCTGGGAAAGACACCTACCCGGAAAACATTACGCATATACGACGATAGCTGGGATAAAAGGGATTAGATCGATTGCAAAAGTTGCCAGGCTTCTCAAAGATAGAACCGCTGAAAAATTTTACAACTCCTTCGCGGATTCAATTTTAAAATCTTTTTTGAAAAATTTCGTCGATAAAAATGGAGTGATAAAAGGGACACTGGAAGCGGAGGATGAAGATGATTTTGAGTATTTTGATGCAAGCGTAGTTGAAGCGATAAATTTTGACTTGATCCCAGCAAATGACGAAATTGCGATAAAGACAATCGAGGCGATAAAGAAGAATCTTAAAATTAAAAATAGATTTGGCTTCTTCAGAGTTAATAACGGCGATTGGTATGATAGGCAAGAATGGATTTTTATTGATTTAAGGGTCGCTGTCGCGATGAAAAAATCTGGATTTAAAAAAGAAGCAGAGCAAATTCTTGATTGGATAACTTCGCAATCGAGTTTAAACTACAATCTCATAGCTGAGTTATACGATGAATTTAACTCCGACTATCAAGGTCAATATCCTATGGTCGGTTTCGGCGCTGGAGCGTATATCCTCGCTCTCATTGAAATTAAAAGATAAATTTAAATGAAGCCGGATCACGACACGATAAAGCAAATTCCACTTTTCTCTGAATTATCAACAGAAGAACTTCGCAAATTCACCCAGATATCGGAATTAAAAAAATTTTCAAAGAAGGAAATTATCTTTTCTGAAGGAAGCCCATACCTTGGTTTTTACGTGCTTTTAAAAGGTGCGGTGCGAATTTTCAAATTAACCCCCGACGGCAAGGATATAACTTTACAGATAGTTGAGCCGTTCAACATCGTTGCTGAAATTCCTCTGTTTGATGGCAAAACATATGACTCAAGCTGTGAAGCGATTGAAGATTCAATTTTACTTTTTATACCGAAGGAAAAATTTTTGCAACTTTTCGTGAAGAATCCGAAAATCTCCCTAAAAATCCTTCAGGGTTTTGCAAAAAGATTAAAAGAATTAACCCAACAAATTGAAAAGTTAACATCCAAAGATGTGCCCCAACGTCTTGCAACCTACCTTTTCGAGGAATATAAAAAGCAATGTCAAGGCAAAGGCAAAAATGAATTAACGCTGAACATCTCAAGGTCACTGCTCGCTTCGTATCTTGGAACAGTTATCGAGACACTTTCAAGGGCTTTAAGAAAACTTCAAGACGATGGATTAATCGAAGTAAAAGGGAGAAGAATTGTAATTCTAAATCCTGAAAAACTAAAAAATCTTGCGCAGTCAAAGTAATTTTAATGGATTGAAAACAAAATCGCAACAAAACCATGCTTAAAAAATTGACCCTAATTTCGCTTTTATTTCTTTCTCTAACAATGTCGCAAAATCTAATCGTTTTGAATAAATCGGAAAATACGGCTATGTTTTTCGATCTGAAAAATGATAGTTTGATAGCCCAACTTTCAACTGGCGAAGCCCCACATGAAGTTGCAATCTCGCCGAACAAAAAATACGCAATCGTCACAAACTACGGAACTCGCGAAAAACCAGGGAATTCACTTTCGGTTTACAATCTTGAAAGACTAACGCTTGAAAAGACAATATACCTCGGCGAACTTCGCAGACCTCACGGCGTCGCATGGCTTGACGACGAAAAAGTTGTCATAACGATCGAAGCAAATAAGTCAATAGCTGTTGTCGATGTTAAAAATGAAAAGATTGTAAATGAAATTAAAACCGATCAAGAAATTTCCCATATGCTCGCCATTTCTCCAGATAAGTCAAAATGTTTTGTGGCAAATATTGGCTCAGGGTCTGTAAGTGTGATCGACTTAAAGGAAATGAAACTTATCAAAACCATACAAACAGGTAAAGGAAGCGAGGGAATTGATATCACTCCAAATGGACATGAAGTTTGGGTTACAAACAGAGCCGAGGATAGTGTCGCGGTGATCGATGTAAAGACGCTTGATGTTAAAATAAAATTCAAAGTTGATGGCTTCCCAATTCGTGTTAAGTTTTCAAAAGATGGAAAGATAGCTGTAATCTCCTGCGCAAGGAGTGGCGAGGTAACGATCGTTGATGCGATAAGTAAAAATATCTTAAGGCGAGTTAAAACAGCTGAAAAATCTGATGTTGAAAAAACAGGAAGGTTATTTGGCTCCGCTTTTGGCGATAGCCCAGTGCCGATAGGCATTGCTATTGATGAACAAAACTTTATTTATGTCGCTAATTCAAATGCAGATATTGTCAGCGCAATTAAACTGGAAACAGGGGAAATAGTTAGGATAATAAAAACAGGTAAAGAACCCGATGGAATCGCTGTTTGGTAATTTTTTATTTATTCATTGCCTCGGGTTGGGAACTCCCTGACATTTATATCGAGTGAAGTTTCATTCGTTGTTTTCGCTTTAACTATTCTTGCTGCATCGCTTTATTCTCAATCTGTGCGCGATGGCAAATGGTGGCAGGGGCTTGATAAAAATGCGAAAATTTACTTCGTCGCCAGGTTCTGAAATGGCGTCATATGGGGAGACGACCAAAAGATGACCGTTGTTGTGCTTAACATTCAAGGTGTATCGTTTTCAACCGATATAATGCCAGCAATTTCTTCAAAGTTACAGGCAGAAAAAGCAATTTATTTGATGTCAAATTTCAACGGCAGTGGACAAGCGTTTGAAAATGTCGCAACCATAACGAATTCACCGAACTCCGAAGCTTTTTTGTAAGCATCTTGGAGTGCTTTAAAAACTTTTTCATCCTCACCATAAACAAGCGTGCTCATAGAGCCAACGTGA
>CALJEK010000031.1 GCA_938074445.1 Candidatus Kryptoniota bacterium
AAAAACTTCTGAATATAAATGGATAATCGACCCGCTTGATGGAACAACAAATTACACTCACTCTTTTCCCGTCTTCTGCGTGTCAATAGCACTTGAATACAAAGGTGAAGTGATACTTGGGGTTGTCTATGACCCGAACCTCGATGAATTATTTTACGCTGAAAAAGGAAAAGGCGCATTCCTCAATGGCAAAAAGATCTCAGTATCGAAAACCGACAAACTTATCAAAAGTATGCTCGCAACTGGATTCCCCTACAATGTTAAAGAAAATCCCGACAATTGCATTGAACATTTTGTTAATTTCCTAATGGAAGCGCAGGCTATAAGAAGACTTGGCTCAGCTGCGCTTGATCTCGTGTATGTTGCCTGTGGACGACTTGATGGATTTTGGGAGGTCAACCTAAACCCATGGGATGTAGCAGCTGGAAAGATAATAATTGAAGAGGCTGGTGGGAAGATCACTGATTTTTACGGAAATAAATTCAACATCTACACAAAGGGCGTCGTCGCAAGCAATGGTTTAATTCACCAACAAATGCTGGAAGTAATAAAAAAAGGGCTTAATAAAAAATGAAGGGAAATAAACACATAGTTAGATTTGGGGTCTCAATGGAAGATGAGCTCCTCGAAAAATTCGATAAATTGATACACCAAAAAGGCTACACAAATAGATCCGAAGCCATAAGAGACCTCATAAGGGAAAAACTTATCGAACAAGCCATTGAAAAAGATAAGGTTTGCTTCGGGGTTTTTTCATTTGTATACGACCATAATGTGAGAGAACTCGAGGAAAAATTAACGGATTTTCAACACGAAAACTTCAACCTGATAACTTCAACAATGCATATCCACATAGATAAAGACCATTGCCTCGAAGTTATAATAATGAAAGGGAAAGCAAGCGAGCTAAAAAAGTTAACAGATAAAGTTTTAAGTTTTAGAGGCGTCAAAAACGGCAACCTCGTCTTAACATCTGTTTGATCATCTCGGGCTTTGTTCATCCTTAGATGAGACCGTGATTATCGTTTTTACATTGCCCCGCGGATTCCAATCACCAACAACCTCAAGAAACCTTGGCTTCAAGAGCTTATAAAGATCATCGTATATTTTGTTTGTCGCTGCTTCGTGAGAGATGTATTCCCCTCGGTATTTGTTAAGGTAAAGTTTTAAAGAGCGAAGCTCAACAATGTATTTATCGGGTATATACACTATCTTTATCGTTGCGAAATCAGGATACCCAGACCTCGGACAAAGACAGGTAAATTCTGGAAAAGTTATCTCAATCTTGTAGTCCCTATCGGGATATGGGTTTTCCCAAGTTTCAAGTTGTGCATTTAGTATTGCTTCTTCGCCATACTTAAGTTTTCTTTCCTCCATAACATCGCAACAATTTTATTTTTACTCCCGTAAATCTAATCAAAAGATTTCGCATTTAAAAAATTGAATATTGACCTCGCTTTGCTTAATTTTAAACGAAACAAAAACAAACGCTGAGACAACTATGAAGCTAAAATTTCTACCCCCACTGCTTTTACTAATTGCGACTTTAAACGCTCAAAATCTTTACCTGCCTAATCTTGAAAGATATCTTTTCACCGCAACTTCAGATGGTTCAGAAGCTTTGAGGCTTAATCCAGCAGCTATGGGTTTTAAACATAAAACAAATTTCACTCTTTATCTATCGCCATCCGAAAAATTATCTCTCAAAAATTATGACGCTGGTCTATTCATTCAAATGATGCGCTTCGGTTTAGGGATGAAAAACAGCAGGGTTGGCGATTCAACCGCATTTTTAATTTCATACTCAACTGGATTTGGTGGGGAAGATTTTTCGCTCGGGCTTGGTCTTGATTATCTTAAAATTAATGACGAAAAATTCAAAGCGTCAATAAACGCTGGGGTGATTTCAAGACCTTTTAATTTCATATCAATTTCTTTCGTCGCATATAATCTAACCGGACGATACTTTCAAAGCACACCTCTTGAAAAAAGATATACCGCTGGGATTGGAATTCGTCCATTTGGAAACGACATCTTGACACTATCATCGGATTTGATTCTCAAGGAAAAACAAAAACCAAGAAATTTTAAATTTGGGGCTGATCTTAAAATAGTCAACGGTCTTAACATATACGCAATTATTGACAACTCAAAAATTTTTTCCGATAAAAAAACTTTTGCCATTGGACTCTCAATAAATCTTCAAAACCTCGGCTTCAAAATCTTTACTGACTTTGAAAACTCAAACACAAAAGCAACAGCATCAACTTTTTACACCCGAGAAATTATGAATACATTCATTCATCCCGTTAGGAGGATCGCTGAAGTTGAAATTCGTGGCGCCATACCAGATTATAAGGAGCAACCGTCGATTTTCGCAAAGCCAAGAAAGAGCGTGCATGACTTAATAAATGAAATTGAGAGATCAGCAGTGGATAAAGATATAAATGGTTTGCTTTTGAAAATTTATTCGTTCACAGGCGAGATTAAACTCTACGAGCTTGAGGGTTTAACCCAAGAACTTGTTGAGGCGGTTAAAAAAGTTAAAAAGGCAGGAAAACCTGTGGTCGCTTATCTTGGCGGGGAAATGGCTGGTGTAAACGAACTTTATCTTGCAAGCTCGGCTGATAAAATTGTCATTGCACCAGAATGTATGATAGTAGGATATGGAGCTGTTATAGATGTATCAAGATTAAAAAGTTTCTTTGAAAAATTTGGTATCGAATGGGATGCGATGACAGCAGGCGAATATAAATCAACTTTTCATTCACTCTATACCGACTCAGCAACCCCAAACCAAGCGAAACTAATTGAAGGTCTCGTTGATGAGATACACAAGCAAATGATAGAGCAAATTTCAAAGTCAAGAAATATAGACCTTACCGATGAACTTGTTGAGGAAATCTCTGGTGGCTTGATACCCCCCAGAGCTAAAGAACTTGGGATTGTTGACGAGATCGGATTTTATAATGAAGCAAAAAAATTAATTAATAAGCTCGCCAATAACCGAGACGATGAAAATGTTAACTTGACAAAACTTGATAAAAGAGCGTACTGGAATAAAACTTGGGGAATTGTTCCAAAGATTGCTGTCATAGGTGTTCATGGTGCAATAACCACCGGGGAAAGCCAACCCCCGCTACCCTTCCCATTGCTCGATGAAAGATTAACTGGTTCAGAAACTGTCGTTAAACAAATTAATTCAGCGGTGAAAGATAAAAGCGTAAAAGCGATAATTTTAAGGGTCAACAGCGGTGGTGGCTCAGCGCTTGCTTCAAATGAAATCTATACCGCTTTAAAAGAGGCAAGAAAGAAAAAACCAGTTATAGTATCATTTGGCAATGTCGCTGCAAGTGGCGGTTATTATGTCGCTTGTAGCTCCGATAGAATTTTCGCGAATCCTGGAACTTTAACAGGAAGCATAGGGGTTGTTTACTCGAAGCCGGTGCTTGAGAAACTTTACGAGACGATGAAAATAAAAATTGAAACCTACAAAAAGGGCGACCACGCTGATATGTTCTCAATGACGAGGCATTGGGATGAGGTTGAGAGGAAAGCGATTGAAAACGCACTTCAATACACTTACCTTGGATTTAAACAAAAAGTTGCGGAAAATAGAAATATGACAATTGATGAAGTTGAAAAATTAGCACAAGGCAAGGTCTATACAGGAACGCAGGCGTTAAGTTTAAAACTTATAGATGATCTCGGCGGGCTAAAAAGCGCCATTGACTTTGCGAAGGAAAAAGCAAAGATAAAAGAAAAGTATGAAGTTAAGTTTTATCCCGTGCCATCGCTTTTTGGAATCCAAAGTGAGTTTATTAACTCATGGTTAAAAAATTTGTTTCTAAATAAACTTTTTGAATAAAATGGAGAAATTCATCGCGGTCATTGGCTCCGGAGACTGGGGCAAAAACCTCGTGAGAAACTTCTTTGAATTAAATGCCCTGAAAACGGTGTGTGATATCAATGAGACGAACTTTGACCAACTAAAAAATAAATTCCCAGCCGAATACACTAACTCAATTGATGAAGTTATAAACGACCCTGATATCAAAGCGGTCGCAATTGCGACGCCGTCCGAGACACATTTTGAACTTGCTAAAATGTTTCTTCTATCGGGAAGAGATGTTTTCGTAGAGAAACCGCTCGCACTAAAACTTGATGAGGCAATTGAACTCGTGAAAATTTCAGAGGAGAAAAATTTAATTTTAATGGTCGACCACGTCCTTCACTATCACCCCGCTGTTATAAAGTTAAAAAATTTAATTCAATCTGGAGAAATTGGCGAGATAAAATACATTTACTCCAACAGATTAAACTTTGGCAAATTTAGAAAAGAAGAAAATATACTCTGGAGCTTTGCCCCACACGATGTTTCACTTATACTCTCAATCGTCGGCGATATGCCAAATAAAATTTCGTCAATTGGAAAAAATTATCTTTTCCAAAGCATCGTTGGTAAAAACTTAAATTCCAAAATTCCATACGACGTCACCCTAACATACCTTGAGTTTAAAAACGATATAAGAGCTCACATTTTCGTAAGCTGGCTTCACCCGTATAAGGAACAAAAGTTGGTTATAATTGGAACTCAAAAAATGGCTGTTTTCGATGACACCGAGCCAGAAAATAAGCTTGCCCTTTATCCCCACAAAGTCGAATGGGTTGGTGATCTACCCATCGCTAAAAAAGCGGATGCTGAAATAGTTAAGATTGAAAAATCAGAGCCATTAAAAAACGCTTGCCTGCACTTTATCGAATGCGTTGATAAAAGAACTAAACCTTTAACTGATGGATACGAAGCCCTGCGTGTTTTAAAAATACTTGATCTTGCAAGCAAATCATTACAAAACAATGGGACAACACTAAAGATGAACGAAAAATTTTATGCCCATGAAACAGCAATAATTGATGAACCATGTGAGATCGGCGAAGGGACAAAAATATGGCATTTTTCCCACATAATGAAAGGTGCAAAAATTGGGAAAAATTGCATTATCGGACAAAATTGCTTCATTGGCTCGAGAGCGATAATCGGAAATTGGGTTAAACTTCAAAATAATGTTTCTGTTTATGACCTCATCACACTTGAAGATTATGTTTTCGTTGGACCCTCAGCTGTTTTCACAAACGATTTAAACCCGAGAGCAAAATATCCAAAGGGAGGAAAATGGATTCCGACATTGGTCAAGGAGGGAGCAACAATTGGAGCAAATGCAACAATATTATGTGGTATAACGATCGGAAAATGGGCAATGATTGGCGCTGGAGCTGTTGTCACAAAAGATGTTCCCGATTATGCAATTGTAACAGGCGTCCCAGCGAAAATAAGCGGTTGGGTGTGTGAATGCGGTGAAAAATTGAACTTCAAAAAGGGAAAAGCAAAATGCGAAAAATGCGGGAGAGTTTACCAAAAGAAAAGAAATAAAGTAACCGAAATTAAAAACAATTAAGGAGCAAAACATGGAAATACTTGAGAAAGCGAAAGACTTGAAATTGAACACTAAAATAGTCAGAAAAATTCTGGTTGATTTCATAAAAAAGGAAACAACAAGATTTGGATTTAAAAGGGGCGTCATCGGGGTCTCTGGCGGAGTTGATTCCGCCGTATCTGCTTATCTTTCCGCCGAGGCGCTCGGTCCAGAAAATGTCTTAGGCGTTATAATGCCATATAAAACAAGTTCACCGGATAGCATTGAAGACGCAAACCTTGTAATCTCAAATCTCGGGATCAAAAGTGAATTTGTTGATATAACACCGATGTGCGACCCATACTTTGAAAAATTTCCAGACATGGATAATGTCAGACGTGGGAATGTGATGGCAAGGATGAGAATGATTGTTCTTTACGATCTCTCCGCAAGAGAAAAAGCCCTCGTCATTGGAACAAGCAATAAAACAGAACTCCTGCTTGGATATGGAACTCTCTACGGCGATATGGCAAGCGCAATAAATCCACTTGGCGACCTCTACAAAACGCAGGTTTGGCAACTCGCTGAAGAGCTCGGTGTCCCCAAAAAGATAATAGACAAAAAACCAACTGCCGACCTTTGGGCTGGACAAACCGACGAAGATGAACTTGGATTATCCTATAGAACCGTTGATAAACTTTTATATTTTATGGTTGACGAACGAAGAACGGATGACGAGTTAATTGAACTTGGCTTTGACAAAAAGATGATCGAAAAAGTAAGGCTAATGATTCAGAAAAGTCAATTCAAAAGGAGACCACCTATAATTGCAAAAATTTCCTATAGAACGATAAACATCGATTTCAGATACGCCCGCGATTGGGGAAGTTAAACTTAAACACGCTCAATTTATAAATTAAAATCACAGACGAAAACAAAAGCAAAAACTGAAAAACAAAAAAAGAAAATAACTTCACAATCGCAAATGCCCTTCCGAATTGCAAAATCAAAAGACCACCCAAATTATCAAGCAAAGCTGAGACAAATAGCAAAACCGTTAACGCAATGTTAAATTTATCGTTGACGATGTAGACGAAATGCACAAGCGCTGTCAAATAGAGAGCCATTGGCAGAAAATGAAAATAAGCGATCTCAACAAGCCCAGCAATGGATTTAGGTTTTAAAAACTTTTCTGAATTACCAAGATAGTAATCAAAAACATCCGAAACAGCAAAACCAATCTTATCTGCAAACAACGCAAAATTCAACCCAGTGAAAACAAGATTGAAAATGGCAAAAATGAAAATTAAAACAGCGAGGAACTTAGAAATTTTGTTATTTTTCTGACGCCCAAAATTTTTAAACCAAACGACAAGCAATGATAGAAAAATCATCGCTTGAAAGAATAAAAACACAAAAATCTTCAAAACCGCATATCTTCTCCCAAGCAAAATAATGATAAAATCAGACATAGCATAAAGAAAGCCCGAAATTGCAAAGCCAAGCGTCAATATAAACTTAAATCTAACAGCAATGCTTGAGTATATAACCAAAGCACAAACACATAGAAATAGAAGCCCCACAACGAAAAGATTTATGTGAGCTTCTTCTAAAACTTGGGCAGTTGAAATCTCAATCGGAAAATCAGGTTCGCCCCAAAAATAATTTTGAATTTTTTCAACTGAATACTCAAATTTTATCCCGAAATAAACGAAATTCCCAATCCAAAACAGAAAAATAAAAGCTGTAAAAAGTAAGACCGCGACATATATCGGCTTGAAATTTTTTATATCCCCTGTCCAAAAGAACCTCATCTCCCCTCCTCAAAAATTACTTTCCACAGCGCAATGACCTTTCTCGCGTTGTCAGTTATCGCTTTGGCAGTTAAAGTTGCTCCAGTCATATTAGGCACATCTTTTCTAAGTCTAAGCAAATCTTTGCCGATTGTCTTGCCTTTAAGATATTTCAGCCAGTTTTCATCAGCCATATACTCAGGAGGCTCCTTAAATGAAAGAATCTGAATCACCTCAATCTCACCTCTTTCATTCAAAACATACAGCACAACCTCGGGATGTGTTCTAACAATGTGAATATCAACGTAAGCATAGGCTTTAACCTTTGAATCAGTTTTAACGATATAAAATGTGACAAGTTTTGTTTCAAGTTTAACTCCGGATATCTCCCTAACCCTTTCAGCCTGTGGATCGGAAATTACAATGTTTCTGATTTCAATTTTTGAATTAGGATAAATTTCCGCTAAAACTTTTTCGGGTTTCTTGCCCTGAAACATAAGAAGCAAAATCAACAAAAGTAGATTGACCATTTTAACCCAATCGTTGTCTTTTAAAAAATTTACCACGGGCGAACGCCCACAAAAATTTACCACGGACGAACGCCCGCAAAAATTCCAATGATGCTAAAATATGAAACCAACACCTATATTAAACTGATCGATTTTCCATTCATCTTTTCCAGCCCCAACACCTGCTGGAAGATTCGAAGAAGTATTGCGAAATTGATAATCAGCCTTTATAACAACCTGAGGATGTGGTTTGAAGTCAAGTCCAAACGTTAACACTGCTCTATCCTTTGTTAGATCCGAACTCCCAGAGAAAACATTTTTATTTAAATCGTATCGCTCATATCTTATAAACGGAGCAAGCGAAACTATTGATTCTGGGTAAACAAGCGGGATTAAATTACATCCCGCTTCCATATACCATCCGTAAACTTTACTTGCTCTCCCTGATACAGCTGTATACGAGTTATTACCCTTTGCATTCCCATAAGCAAACAAACCTTTTACAATAAAATCTTTAAACTGAATTTGTCCATCAAATGTTAGCAACCTAAATTTCGCATCTTCGCTCCCCTTTGGACTTGCACCAGCCTTATCGCTTCCACCGCCATAATAAAGTGAAGTTCCAAGCGTTAAATTCTTAATACCATCAAATTCAACTCTAAAAACGCCTGCAAATTTATCAAAATTAACCGTCGCCCCTCTTTGCCTCCCACCAGAAATCCAATCCTTTATCAAATCTGTTCTCAATCCATTCACAATCCCTGCTTTATATGAAAATCCAGACGCCAACTCTCCATAAACCATAACGCCGAGCTCCCTCCATACGGTTGGAATCACAAACCTCTCTACATCAGGTCTCAATGTTCCAAAATAAACCGGCGGCTCATGGTATTCGTTCATTCTACTTATGGGAAGAAGAATCAATCCCGTTCTTACGTTAAACTTTTTCGTCAAGATAAAATCTAAATACAAAAACTCAACATAAACTTCAGGTTTTCTGGGTTCAACATTTCCAATGCCAGCATGTTCAATTTCAAGTTCAGAATTCACCAAAATGTTATCCGTAAACTTATACCCAATATAGGGTATAAATCTTAACACATCTCCTCTGTCCGTTTTTAAAGAGTCGCGATAATTTTCATAAGTTATCTCACCATATCCAGCGATCGATAATCCCCGAGGGGTATAGTAAATTTTTGAAGCAGCCGGACCAAGTCCGAAATACGATTTTAACTCAATCTCCGGCATTGCGACTTCAAGCCGAAGACGCCTTATCTCCTCCTTTAAAATTTCAATCTCCTGAAGAACTTCCTGACTTCGGTTTTCCAGAGTTTGAATCTTTAAAATTTCAGCTTCAAGTTGTTTAATCCGCTCTTCAAGCCATTTTATTTTTTCCTCCTGCGACTGAGCAAATATAAGGCTTGATAACAACACAAATAGAGTGACGCTAAAAATGAAGATTTTCAAAATGACCTTGTTCATTTTTATCTGTTTTTTGTTTTTGAAATATATTGATCGCCACCCTTGAAAATTATCAACTCAAAAAACTCTCTGAATTTCCCATTAATAAAAACCGATCCATCTCTGTAAAGTATCAAAACCCCTACATCTCCATTTTCGATTAAAAATTTTCTCCTAAAATCCCCCGACATTGCAAATATAGCTGTTGCATAAGCATCTGCAAATGTTGCGTTTTCATGAGCAACTGTCACTTGAACAATTTCATCATCTTTCGTTTCGATATGCTTTTTTATATAATTCCCAGATGTTGATATGCTGACATCCCTTGAATTAACCATTTGAACGAGCACATCGCCATTTATAGGGTCTTTAATTGCAAGCGTTCTTTTATGTCCCCAAACTTTCATATCCCCTCCAACTGAGATAAAACCATAACTTGTTCTTAAATGATTGAATGTTTTTTCAATTGCAAAGCCCTTTCCTATTCCCCCAAGATCTATCGCCATTCCTTCTTTTAACAATTTTACACTATCCCCAGCAATTACTATATCCTTGAAATTAACAAGCTTGCGGGCGCTATCTTCCGATATTTTCTTTAACCTTCTGGCGTTAATTGTCAAAGCCCCGATAGTAACATCAAAAACACCATTTGTCTTCCCCGAAACTTCAATTGCATTTTTCACAGCCTCAATGGTGACATCCGAAACTTTCACAAATTCTTTTCCTGCGTTTAGATTAATTTTTGATATGTCCGACGAGTCGACATAATCTGAAAGTTTTGCTTCAATCTCTCTCAAATATTTATATGCGGTATAATTCAATTTTTCATCCGGAAGCTCAATGTAAGCATATGTTCCCATAAGGTAATAGCTCGCTCCTTGAGCCACAACCAACTCAATGGCGAAAGACAACAGCACAACCTTGACAAATTTATCCATAGGGCACTGCATTTATTTAGATTTAATCTAAATATAATATAATCCGAAAAAACTTAAAAGTCAAGTTTAAATGCTGAAAATGCCCTCCTGTGGATCAAGATGAAGTGGATTTAAAACTCAATCAAGCCAAAAGTAAACACAATGTAGAAAAACAGCACTATATAAAGCCACATAACTATATCAAGTACGATGCCCACTTTCACCATATCCTTTAATGTGACATATTTGCTTCCATAAACAATTGCATTTGGTGGAGTCGCAACGGGAAGCATAAACGCCATAGAGGAAGCAACAGCTGCAGGCAGAACAAGAAGAATGGAATTGACATTAAGTTCGGAACATATTGAAATCAGTATCGGAACCATCATTGAAGTCACAGCAGTATTTGAAGTGACCTCAGTTAAAAGGTCCATAAAAATCACAACTACGAAAACAAGAAACATTGGGGATGGATGCCCGAAAAGATTTACAAATTCAGTTGAAATTACACTTGCAAGTCCTGTTTTAAACAAAGCATCAGATAAAGCTATACCACCACCGAACAAAAGCAAAGTTCCCCAGTCAACATATTTCGAATCCCCCCAATCGAGAACGAACTTTCTTTTTGATAAATCAATAGGCAAAACAAACAAAACTATACTTCCAAAGACCGCTATCAAATACTCATCAAACCACTCGAGTTTCTTCCCGATGAATGGTATAAGTTTCCATAGTGGGTTTGTAATCCAAAGAAAGACAGTCAACAAAAAACCAAATAATGTTAACTTCTCAGGTTTTGACAACTTACCAAGGTTATTCTTTTCGTAAAGCAAGGCTTCTTTTACCTCCTCACCAAGGTAAACATCTGATTTAAAAACAAATTTTAAAACGATCCACAATATTGGCAGAGCGAAAATTACAAACGGAACACCAAACATCATCCATTCAAGAAAATTTATATGCGCGATCTTTTCCTTCGCAAGAATTGATACAGCGATACCATTTGGCGGGGTTCCGATTATAGTTCCAACTCCCCCAATAGAGGAAGCATAAGCTATGGCGAGCATCGTGGATTTAGCAAATTTCGAGTTCAAATTGACACTTAATTTGTTCAATATCCCAAGTCCAATTGGAAGCATCATAGCGGTTGTAGCGGTATTAGAAACCCACATCGATATAAAAGCAGTTGCAACAATTAACCCGAACAAAATCCTATCAGGATTTTTGGCAATATTTCCACGAGTTAAAATCCACAAAGCAATCCTTCTATCAAGTTCCCACTTCTGCATAGCGCCAGCTATTAAAAACCCAGCAAGAAATAAAAAAATTATCGGATTTGCATAGTTTAAAAAGACATTTCTGCCGTTCAACTCAATAAATTTTCCATCCTGAAATCCATAAGCATGAAAGATAGGCAAAATCACACCAGGCAGAAGGGATGTCACGGGAATTGGCACCGCCTCACTTATCCACCAGATTATCATCAAGCACATAAGGGCAAGGGTGACCTTCATACTATATGATAGTTTTAAAACCTCCGGTGTTAAACCGCTGGCATCAAGCTTTTGTATTGAATAATCGATAAACGCTTTCGGAGTAGGGATGAGCAAAATGATTATAAAAACAATCAATCCAAGAAAAAAGCCAACATTACCTCGTATCCTGTCAAACTCCATTTTAATTTCCGAAATTTATTAGTAAATAAATTCCTGTATGTCATAAAGCGTCACCCTAACCCCAAGATTGCTTAAACTTTTAAGTCCATCTTTAATCTCTTGAATTTGATCCGCTATTTCAAATTTGTCAAGCGTTCTGGAACCAAGTTCCTCCATGATTTTAACATATTCAGCTTCACCATCTAAAACCAACGGCGAAATATATACTATATCACCATTTTCAAGGGGCATTTTTAGTATTGTGCTTACGGTATTTTCAACATGATCTTCGTAAAACTTTTTCCCTCCTGCGCCAGCGAGCACTATGACCCCAACATTTATTCCAGCGTTTTTTATTGTCGAGACAACCTCAACACATTCATCTGGGGATCCGGGCTTGTTAAGATATCTAAACAAATTTATATCTCCGGTTTCCAAGCCTATGTAAATCCTTTTCACAAGCAAATTTTTAAGCTCGACATACTCAGCGTAACTTTTTCGCTCAGCCCCGAAGATATCAAGAAATGAATAAATCCCATCAAAAACATAATCGTATCCATCTTTTGCCTCACCAACTGGAAATTCATCGCGGACAATTTTTATAAGTTCAACCAACCGCTTTTGTGGAATTATCAACGCATTCGCATCTCCAAGAAAAATTGATTTCCTGAGCCCAATAGCTCTGCCAAAGAACTCCTTGACTTTCCTGATGTGATTTAAAAATTCATCGGGCGATTTTACTCTAAATTTTCTATCCTGGTAAAAACTGCAAAATGTGCATTTGTTCCACGAGCAACCTTCGGCGGGCTGAAGAACGAGAGAGAAATATTGATCAGGCGGGAGAATGCTTATTGGTTTATAGACCGAGAAAAACTTAATTCCGTCTTCCTCAAGTTGTTTATAACCCCACTTTAAAATTTCATCAATCCGTCTCAAAACCTCATCGCTGTGCTCACTTAACACATTCCTTATTTTTGAAACCCTACGGATTACATCCTCAATAACTTTTCTTTTTTCATTCTCATCAACGAAAACTTTCACCTTAAATCCGTCCTTATCAAAAAACTTTTTCATCAATCTATTATCAAGCCCACGTCTATAACTTACGCCGTCAAAAAAGCCCCCCATAAATCTTCCCTCAGCGTCAAAGTAGTAAATAAACCTATGTTCTTCAGAAATAGTGGTTGAGTATCTTTGCAGGTTAAAATAAACATCGCCCACACCATTTATAAAAGTCTTAACAACATTATCACTTACCCTTTCCATCCGAAGTTGAAATTTGAATTTTAAATTGATATCTTCTCACAAAGTAAATTTAAAAACAAACCAAATTTTTTGCCAATGCTTTATCCAACCAAAATTGAAAGAATAGATGACAAACTTAAATTCACGTGGAGCGATGGATATGAAAACACGATTTCATTGAAATTTCTTCGCGACCATTGCCCCTGCGCCACCTGCTCTGCCGAAAGAGATGAAAGCCCATTGCTCGTCAAATTGCCTATTTCAGGTCAATACGAGATAAAAGAAATAAATCTGGTTGGGAATTATGCCATCCAAATAACTTGGGGAGATGGTCATAACACGGGGATTTACAACTTTGATTACCTACGAGGATTAAAAGAAGAGCAGGGCGGTGTTTAAACCGCCCCACGATTTAAATCTCCCTCTCAACGAGTTTTTTCTTAAGTTGAGAGATATGCCAAGTGATGTTAATTTCTTTTGGACACGCTTGGACACAGTGAAAGATAGTGTGGCAACGCCATATTCCGTTAGGTGTGTCAATTATATCAAGGCGTTCATCGGTTGCTTCATCTCTCGAATCAAAAATGAATCTATAAGCCTTCAAAAGCGCAGCTGGTCCAAGATAATCTTCATTTGACCATGTTGATGGACAACTTGTTGTACAGCAGGCGCAAAGGATACATTTAGATGCTTCCATTATAAGTTCAGCGTCTTCAGGGCTTTGAAGCCGTTCTCTTTCAGGGGGTTGAGATTTGGTTATAAGATATGGTTTAACGGTTTCATATTTCTTCCAAAAGTCGGTGAAATCAGTCACCAAATCCTTTATTATCGGCATCCCAGGTAAAGGCTCAATGACAAGGGGTTTTTTATAAGTTTTATTCGCATCCGAATAACCAAGGTCCTGCAAAAGAATTGAGCAAGCAAGCATGTTTTTACCATTTATTCTCATGCCATCAGAACCGCAAATTCCATGAAGGCAAGACCGACGAAATGTCAAAGTCCCATCAATCTCATTTTTTATGTAATGTAAAACATCAATGACTCTATCTTTCGGATCAGCCTCAATTTCGTAATCTTTGTAATAAGGTTTGCTATCTGTTTCAGGGTTAAACCTGAAAATTCTTAAGGTCACCTTCATTTTTAAACCTCGTTTATTATTTTAGTATTTTCTTTCCATTGGTTGAATTTTCGTTATGACGACAGGTTTATACTTTATGATTGGTTCTTTATCACCATTCTTATAAATCAGGGTATGCTTGAGCCAATTTTGGTCATCACGCTTCGGATAATCCTCACGATAGTGAGCGCCTCTGCTTTCAGTTCTATTTAATGCGCTATAAGCGATAGATTCAGCTGTGTCAAGAAGATTACCAAGCTCAATCGCTTCAATCAAATCAGTGTTAAACTTCTTCCCTTTGTCATCAATTTTAATTTCAAGATATCTTTCTTTCAACTCCTTGATTTTCTCAATAGCTTTTTTAATCCCCTCGCCTGTCCTAAATACGGATACATTATCCATCATTATTTCTTGAAGTTCTTTTCTAATTCTTGAAACGCGCTCTTTCCCATTGCTATTCAAAATTCGCTCGACTGTTCTTCTCGTCCACTCATCCGCATCCTTTGGAAGCGGTGGGAAATCATGTTCTTTCACATATTCAGCCATTTTCTTTCCTCCGCGACGTCCAAAGACAATTATATCAAGCAATGAGTTTGTTCCAAGTCGATTTGCCCCGTGCACTGACACACATGCAACTTCACCAGCTGCATAAAATCCTTCTATTTTTGTTCCTTTATCATCGATCACAACTTCGGCGTCAACATTAGTCGGTATCCCACCCATCGCATAATGAGTTGTTGGTTGAACTGGGATCGGCTCTCTCAACGGGTCAACACCGAGATAAATTCTTGCAAAGCCAGTTATTTCTGGAAGTTTTTTATTTATGATTTCCGCCCCCAAATGTGTTAAATCGAGCAACAAATAATATGTTCCATCTGGACCCTGAATCCCTCGCCCTTCACGGATTTCCGTATACATTGCTCTTGAGATAACATCTCGTGGTGCAAGGTCCTTTATTGTTGGAGCGTATTTCTCCATAAATCTTTCGCCAAACTTATTCTTCAACACTCCACCTTCACCTCTTGCTGCTTCAGAGACCAAAATTCCAAGTCTCCATAAACCAGTCGGATGAAATTGAACAAATTCCATATCTTCAAGTGGTATCCCCCTGCGATAAACGATAGCAAAACCATCACCTGTCCCAACTACAGCGTTTGAAGTTATCCTATAAACTCTGCCGTATCCACCGGTTGCAAACATAACGGTCTTTGCGTGAAAAATGTGAATTTCACCAGTTGCTATCTCAATAGCAACTACACCGCGGACAACATTATCTTGAACAATTAAATCAGTTACGAAAAACTCGGGAAAGAATTTAACACCTCGTTTAATGCAATTTTCATATAAAGTTTGAATCATCACGTGTCCCGTTCTATCAGCTGAAAAGCAGGCTCTTTTAACAGGAACTCTCTCACCAAATGGATTATTTGGATCTTTTGGCTTTGTATGCCCTCCGAACGGTCTTTGAGCGATCAAACCTTTTTCATTTCTTGAAAATGGCATCCCCATATGTTCAAGTTCAATTATAGCGCGAATCGCATCATAACACATTATTTCAATGGCATCTTGATCCCCAAGGAAATCGCTACCTTTTACGGTATCAAAAAAGTGATATTCCCAAGAATCTTCTTCTTCATTACCAAGTGCTGCGCAGACACCACCTTGAGCTGTCCCCGTATGTGATCTTGTTGGATAGACCTTTGTTAAAACAGCGCAGGTATAACCTTCAGGAATTTCGAGCGCTGCGCGAAGTCCAGCCCCACCTGCGCCAACTATTACTGCATCAAACTGATGTATCATTTTTTACACCTCTTGGAATTTTGTTTTAAAAGTGCTTTAAAATTTTAAAGCTGTGCTTACACCTAAAACCCAAAAAGCAAACCCAGAAATTACAATTATCCCATAAAGAGTAATCGCAAGCCATGGTTTCATTTTAAAATCCCTTAAAATTGACCAAACACCATTTAACCCATGCCATAAACCAAGGCTTATAAAGGTAAGGTAAAACATCTTCCAATACACGCTTGAGAACCTTGCGACGGACTGTTCATAGGAATGCCCCGTTTCAGGGGTATAGTGCATAAGTATATAATGTCCAACCATTGCAAAAATTAAAAATATCCCAGTTATCCTTTGAAGAAGCCACCCAATTGAACCACTTTTTCTTGAGCCATAATGCTTGAATGACATTTGAAAACCTCCAATAATTTATTTTTAGGTTCTTAAATTAAACCTGCAAAAATTTGGCTAATCTCATGGCTGAATATGAAATAACCCATGACAAGAAATGCTATCACTCCAATTATCATAAGATAGGCAAATGCTTTCTTTTGATAATAAGAGCCTCTTCCAAAGTCAACAAGGACAATTCTTATACCGTTTAAAGTATGAGCCAAAACAAAGGCAAATAATAACCACTCAAGAAATTTAAAAAGTGGCTTTTGAAACAAAGCCATTTCCGCATCAAAAGCTTCTTTACCTTTCGTGAGATTCGACAGAGCATAAATGTGAACGTAAAGATAAGCAGTTAAAGCAAGCCCTGAAATTCTGTGAATTATCCAAGCCCACCCCCCAGTTTCTTTTCTGTAGGATGCGACAAGTTTGAAGTAACCCTCATGGGTTTTCTCTACCTTCATATAAGTGCTCCACTATGTTTTTTGATTTTTCGCCTTAAATTAAGAAAAAATCAACTCATTTTCAATTAACCGATAGATTTTGAAAACTCAACGCTTTAAACTATTTTTATTTAGCAAGGAAAAAATTAACACGGAAATTTTAATGCCCGTCAAGAGTAGAAAAACCGCCAAAAGCAATAAGCGACACATTTCAATCGTAATCCCACTTTATAACGAGGTCGAATCTCTACCTGAGCTTTATTCGCAAATAAAAGAGGTCGTAACGGAAAATCGTTATGAATATGAAATTATATTTGTCGACGATGGCTCAACTGATGGTTCACTTGAGGTTTTGAAAAAAATTCGTCAAAATGATAAAAAAGTGAAAATTATAAGCTTTAGAAGAAACTATGGCAAATCCGCAGCTCTCGCAGTTGGTTTCGAGCATGCAAATGGCGATGTCATTATAACAATGGACGCTGACCTCCAAGATGACCCTCACGAAATCCCAAATTTGCTGAAAAAGCTTGACGAAGGTTTTGATCTCGTCTCGGGATGGAAAAAGAAAAGATACGATCCAATATCTAAAACAATCCCGTCAAAAATTTTCAACTTTGTCGTTTCAACCTTAACAGGTATCAAAATTCATGATTTCAATTGCGGTTTAAAAGCATATAGAAGATCGGTTACAAAGGACATAAAAGTTTACGGAGAACTTCATCGCTATTTGCCCGTCCTTGCGCATTGGGCTGGGTATAAAATTGGTGAGATCGTGGTTCAACATCACCCCAGAAAATATGGAAAAACCAAATTTGGCGTCAGCAGGTTTTTAAAAGGATTTCTCGATCTTTTAACTGTTATGTTCACGACGAGATACTTCAAACGACCCCTTCATCTTTTTGGAACATTGGGAATTTTGATCTTCGCCTTGGGCTTCGGGATTACTTTCTATCTATCTCTTTTAAAAATCATTGAAAATATTTCGCTCAGCAACAGACCTCTATTCATCCTTGGCGTTATGCTTACAATCGTCGGAGTGCAGTTTATCTCAATTGGTTTACTCGGAGAGATGATAACGAAAGCTTATCAACACCTTGAAACATATTCGATCAAGGAAATATATATCGACTGATCAATGAAGATAATTATCATAGGTCCTGCTTACCCATATCGCGGTGGGATAGCGCATTTCACGGGATTGCTTTACAAAAATCTGATCAAAAGAAATCACAACGCTAAAATTTTCAACTTTAAAAGATTATATCCAAAGTTCCTATTTCCAGGAAAAACTCAATTTGAAAGTTCTTCCGAAGAATTGGAAAAAATTGAAAGCGAAAGGATAATTGACTCGATCAATCCTATAAATTGGCTTATCACAGGCTCGAAAATTATAAAAGAAAAGCCAGATGTCGTAATTTTTAAATACTGGCTTCCATTTTTTGCGCCTTGTTTTGGGGTTATCTCCTGCATTGTGAAACTTTTTTCAAACTCAAAGATAATTTTCATCTGCCATAATATCATCCCTCATGAGAAATTTCCTTTCACCAAAATTCTCACAAAATTTGCCTTCTCATTTGTTGATCATTTCATAGTTCAATCTACAGCCGTTGAAAGAGATTTGCTCAATATAAAACCCAAATCAAGTTACAGGAAAGTCTTTCACCCAGTTTATGAGATCTTCGGTAAGCCGATCGATAAAAACGAAGCGAGAAGACTTATCGGCATCAAACCAGATGAAAAAGTGCTATTATTTTTTGGATATATCAGGGAATATAAAGGACTTGACATTCTTTTAAAAAGTATGGGTTTAATTTTAAGCAAATTTCCGGTCAAACTTCTCGTAGTTGGTGAATTCTACGAAGACCCAAAACGATATTATAAAATCGTTGAGGAAGAAGGGATTTCAGATTTTGTCATCTTTAAAAGTGAGTATATCCCAAATGATGAGGTAAAAGTTTATTTCTCCGCTTCCGATCTCGTGGTATTGCCGTATGTTTCAGCGACACAAAGTGGAATCGTTCAAATCGCATATAATTTTAACAAACCCGTGATCACAACAAACGTTGGTGGATTGCCAGAAGTTGTAATTAACAATGTGACAGGATTTGTGGTCGAGCCGTCATCTCAAAGGTTAGCTGAAGCGGTTATAATGTTTTTCACGGAAAATTTTGGTGAGATTTTTTCAAAAAATATTGAAAATGTGAAAGAAAAATTTTCTTGGGGAAACCTAATTCAAACTATAGAGGAGCTGTCCAGTAAATGAGGTGGGAAGGTCGCGATCGGTTTAATAAAATTGCGAGCCTGCCTTTAAAGCAGGCTCGCTTTGATATAGAGCGGGTTATTCTTCTTCAACAGCCTCTTTCTGCTTCTGTGCCTCCGCTATAATTTTGTCGGCGATTTCTTTCGGAACTTCTTCATAGTGCGAAAATCTGGCTGTAAAAACTCCACGACCTTGTGTCAGGGACCTCAAAACGGACGAATATCTATAAAGTTCTTTTTGAGGGACATAAGCTTTCACAACTTGATAAGAACCCTCCGCCGTCATACCAATCACCTTACCTCTTTTGCTTGAAATGTCGCCAATCACACTGCCCATATATTCTTCGGGAACTTTAACTTCAACTTCATAAATCGGTTCAAGTAAAACAGGATTTGCGTTCATAAATGCTTTCTTGAAAGCCATTGAAGCTGCTATCTGAAACGCAAGATCGGATGAATCAACAGGATGATATGACCCGTAATCAAGCGTGACTTTAACATCAATTACTGGATATCCAGCCAAGATTCCCTTTGCCATAGTGTCGCGCACACCTTTTTCAACCGCTGGGATATAGTTTCTTGGAACAACGCCTCCAACGATTGCATCGACAAATTCAAATCCACCGCCTCTTGGCAACGGTTCAAGCACAAGCCAAACATCACCGTATTGTCCTCTTCCTCCAGTTTGCCTTTTATATTTGCCCTGTTCCCTTGCTTTTCCTTTAATCGTCTCGCGATACGGGATCTTCGGTTCACCAAGTTCAACCTCAACCCCATATTTTTCTTTTAACCGCTTCGCTATGATCGTCAAATGCATTTCACCTTGACCACTTATCAAGGTTTGCTGTAGTTCATTATCAACTGTGAAAACGAAGGTCGGATCTTCTTCGTGAAGTGCGTGCAAACCAGCGGCGATTTTTTCTTCCTCCCCTTTATTCTTTGAGATGATTGCAAATTGAATAACTGGCTCGGGGAACTTGATTGGCGGGATCACAACTGGAAATGTTTTTGTCGATAGCGTGTCATTCGTATGAGTATTTTTCAACTTAACAACAGCCCCAATGTCGCCAGCATAAAACTTTTGAACTTCTTTTCTGTCTTTTCCATTTATAATATAGAGCTGGCTTAATCTCTCAGTATTTCCGTTGCTTTGATTTACAAGATCAATCCCACGCGTGATTGTGCCAGAAAAAACTTTGAAGAATGAAAACTCACCGACATGGGCTTCTGAAATAGTTTTAAAAATGAAAATAACAGGCTCAGCTGAGGAATCGTGATTTAATTTTATTATTTGAGATGAATCGTTTTTTGACGTTGCTTCAACCGCTTTACTATTTGGTGCTGGGCAGTAGTCGACGATAAAATCAAGGATCGGTTTAATCCCAATGTTGTGATACGCATCGGCACAAAAGATAGGATAGATTTTTCTTTCGACAATAGCCTTAGTAAATCCAGTCCTTAATTCTTCATCAGTTAAACCTCCGTTTTCAAAAAACTTATTTAACAACTCTTCGTCGGTTTCAGCTATGGCTTCGATTAACTCTTCGCGTAATTTGTTTGCTTTGTCGCTCAAATTCTGCGGAATTTCTTCTTCAGTATAATTTCCGGATAAATCTTTTGAAAACTTCAAAACTTTCATCCTGATAATATCAACAATTGAGTCAAAATTTGTCCCTTGGTTTACAGGGAATTGGACCACAACCGCTTCATGACCGAATCTTTCCCGTATTTGATTCACAACATTATCAAAATTTGAATGTTCAGCGTCAAGCTTGTTGACAACAAATACAACGCTATTATTAGCCTCCTTAGCCAGGTCCCAAGCAGTTTCAGTGCCAATCTCAACCCCTTCAATTGATTTGACTAAAAGAAGCGCTGTATCCGCAACCTTCAAACCACATTTAACCTCACCGATGAAATCAGCATAACCAGGCATATCAATTATGTTGAGCTTCGTGTCCTTCCACTCGCAGTGCAAAAGAGATAGATTGATTGATACTTGTTGTGCAATTTCATCTGGGTGGTAATCTGAAACAGTATTTCCCTCTGCAACTCTCCCAAGTCTTGTTGTTACACCAGCACTATAGAGTATTGCCTCTGCAAAAGATGTTTTACCTGAACCTCCATGACCGATTAAACCGATATTTCTAATTTTTCCCGTTGGGTACTCCTTCACCACTTATCAACCTCCTTATCTTTTTGTGTTATGCTTTTAACTTTGAGATAACTGTACGGATTGCCTTTATTAAAGCAAATATCTTCGTTAAGCCAGACGGCAAACCTTCGGGAGAACTATCAAATGAAAAGACATTTTTGAAACGCTGAAAGTATGATTGAGCTGTTTCATACAGGTTTTGAATCGTCTCAAATTGAGACTGCGCCTTCGTTGTCATATCCAAAAGTTGCTCAGATACCTTTTGAAAATTTTCAAGGATTGCCGGAAATCTGGAGTTGAACTCCTCGCTCGTTTTATTCAAATTTTCAAGCAATGTTTTCAATCTCACGAAGACAATAACGAGATAAACAATGGCAACAACCGCACTGGCGAGCAATAAGACAGTCAGGATTTGAATTAACAGTTCCATTTTTACAATCTCTCGGTTAATTTTAAAAATAAAAAGGCAAGACTTAAAGTCTTGCCTTATCTAACAGGATTTAAGATTTCTTCTTCGTTTCTTCTTTATAAGTTTCAACTCCCGACTTCACCGCTTCCTTAATCGTGTCCACCTTTTGTTTTGCTGAAGCGATTATTTCATCAACTTCTTTCTTGATCTTCTCTGCTTCTTCTTTTGCTTTTTCAACTATTTCCTCAGTCTTTACCTTAGCCTCGCCAATATATTCATCTGCTTTCTCTTTTGCCCGCGCAACCTTTTCCTTCACTAAAGTTCTCATTTCACTCCCACTCTTCGGTGTGAACAACATAGCGAGGATCGCTCCCAAAGCGCTCCCTGCTAAAAAGCCAATTAAAAATCCCTTAAACATTCCCTCATTGTTATTTCGTGCCATATCATCCTCCAAAATTTATTTTGACAAGTCAAAGATAAGATAAAAAGTAAAGCATAAAAAATCAAGAAACTGCAAACAACCCTTGCGCAAAACCCGCCTATTGAAGTTTTACTTGAAAATTTTTAACTTTACAAAGGTAAACTCTTCCAGAACAAAAATCGGGGTAAAACTATGATGGAAGAAAAAAATTTAAACTTGCCGGAAGAACTTTGCAGGGAAATTGAAAATATTATCAAAACCGCTGGTCTCACAATTGAGGAAAAAATAAAACTATGGAATGATATAGTTGAGTTTATATCCAAATGGATTGAAATGAACACGGAACATCACGAAGGGGGTTAATATTTAGAAGAGGGGCTTAAAAAAGCCCCTCGCCCAGTTCAATCTTCTGCTTTCCCTTGCAAAAACTTCTCTGCAAGTTTTACATCTTCCTCGCTTCCGATGAAAAGCGGGGTCCTTTGATGTAGACTTGTTGGTTTTATATCAAGTATGTTTTGAAAGCCATTACTCGCTCTACCGCCTGCCTTTTCAACTACATAAGCTAATGGCGCTGCTTCATAAATTAATCTCAATTTCCCCTCTGGATTTTTTGCATCCCCAGGATACATAAAGATTCCCCCATATAAAAGCGTCCGATGAAAATCAGCGACGAGAGTTCCAACATATCTTAACTTGTAAGGTCTACCCGTTGCTTTATCCTCCGCCTTGAGATAATTGATAAATTTTTTCATATTCTCATCCCATCTCTCGTAATAACCCTCGTTCACACTATAAATATCCCCCTTCTTCGGGATTTTGATGTTTTCGTGGGACAGCAAAAATTCACCTATACTTGGATCAAGCGTGAACCCATGAACACCGTTGCCAGTGGTATAAACAAAGATTGTGCTTGAACCATAAACAATATAACCAGCAGCGACGAGATTTCGCCCAGGCTGCAACACATCCTCTTCAGTTCCTTTACCCGATTGAGTTACGCGACGGAAAATTCCGAATATAGAGCCAATAGATACATTAACATCAATATTCGAGCTACCATCAAGTGGATCAAAAATGAGAACATACTTACCCTTCGCAAGCTCCTCTGGAATTTCAATTAATTCCTTGCTCTCCTCACTCGCCATGACGCAAAGATGTCCCCCTTTTTGCATAACATTAATGAAAATTTCATTCGCAAATTCATCAAGTTTTTGAACAACATCCCCCGAGATGTTAACTTTACCTGTTGAACCAATGATATCTACAAGACCAGCTTTAGAAACCTCACGCCAGACGATCTTTGCTGCAAGAGCGATATCAGTTAAAAGCTTTGAAAATTCGCCCGTTGCCCCGGGAATTTCGTGTTCCCTTTCAATTATGAATCGCTCAATTGTGATGATGCGTTGCATAGTTGAGCCCTCCTTGATTTTTAATTTTTAATTTTCAATTTTCAAAGGGTCATCTTCTTAAGATGACATCACTTCGCCGTCCCCGATACATTGACAAGTTTTGATTTTCTCTCTTTATACTGCAATTGATAAAGACGATAGTAAATTCCTTTTAACGCGAGCAACTCATCATGTGTCCCAATTTCGCGAACCTCGCCCTTATGAAGAACAATTATTTTATCAACATTTTGAATCGTCGACAATCTGTGAGCAATCACTATCGCAGTTCTATTTTCAAGAAGTTTTCCAATCGCATTCTGGATCACTCTTTCAGTTTCAACATCAACACTTGATGTCGCCTCGTCGAGGACAAGAATTTTAGGGTCATAAACCAAGGCTCGAACAAACGAGATAAGTTGTTTTTCCCCAACCGATAAATTTGCTCCTCTTTCTTGAACAACCTCAAAGTAACCATTTGGTAATCTTTCGATGAATTGATCTGCTCCGATCAACCGTGCGGATTCGATAACTTTTTCAATCTTTATATTCTCATTTCCAAGCGTTATGTTTGTAAAAATATCCCCTGAAAAGAGCAAAACATCCTGTAAAACTACAGCGATGTGCTTTCTTAATTCTTTCTCATCAATGTTTTTTATATCTATCCCGTCAATTAAAATTCGTCCCTTTTGGACAGTATAAAACTTGCATATCAAATTTATAATCGTGCTTTTCCCTGAACCAGTCGCTCCAACTATGGCGACCTTCTCTCCAGCATTAATTTTAAAAGAAACATTTTTCAAAATCCAGTCATCGTCAGATATCATTTCACCATCATGTTTATATGCAAACCAAACATTTTCAAATTCGATCTCACCGCAAAGTTTTTCAAGTTTTACGGGATTTTCAGGCTGTTTTATAAAAATTTTCGTGTCAAGCAATTTAAAAATTCTCTCAGCTGAAGCCATCGCTGTTTGAAAAATATTGTATTTCTCAGACAAATCTCTTACAGGTCTGAAAAACATTTCAGTATACTGGAGGAATGAAATCAAAACACCAATGGTCACTGTACCCTTGATGACTTCGCCACCCCCATACCAGATTATAAGCCCAATTCCAAGTGCACTGATTAACTCAACCGCTGGGTAAAAAACAGCATAATAAAAAATTGATTTTATATTTGCGTCCCTATATTTCGCATTTATCCGATCAAATTTCTCAAATTCTTTCTCCTCCCTATGAAAAACTTGAACTACACTTATGCCAGAAAAACGTTCTTGCAAGAAAGCGTTTATTCTTGCAATTAATGTTCTTACCTCTCTGTACGCTTCCCTCGCCTTCTTCCTGAACAAAAAAGTCGCATAAAAAAGCAACGGCAAAACGCTCAAAGTGACAAGTGAAAGTTCGAAACTCAACTTGAACATAAAGTATAAAATCCCCAAGATTGTAAATATATCCCCGAAGACGAGAACTATCCCAGATGAATACATTTCATTTAAAGATTCCACATCGTTGGTAACCCTTGTCACAAGCCGACCCGTTGGATTTTTATCAAAAAACCTCAAAGCGAGCCTCTGCAAATGATTAAAAATTTCCATCCTTAAATCAAAGATCGTTTTTTGCCCAATCCATTCAGTTATATAACTCAAAAGATATTGCAACCCCCCTTGCAAAAACAAAATACCAAGAAGAAGCAAAGTCAATTTTGTAAGTCCAGAATAGTCTGACTTTAAAATGTAATCATCTATCGCAAACTTTGTTATATAAGGTCGCAATGGGTTTAAAACCGCAAGGATCAACACAAGCAAGATTGAAATTAAAACTTGCTTCCAATATGGCTTCACATATTTTAGAAGTCGCTTCATTAACCTTGAGTCATAAGCCTTGCCAAGTATTTCGTCATCTCTGAAATCATGCATAAGTTGCAAAAAAATTTATTTCACATTTTTTCGAGCTCCTCTTCAAGGATCTGCTTTAGATAAAGGTCTGCGTAAATCCCACCAAGTTCAAGGAGTTCATCATGGGTTCCTCGCTCAACAATTTTACCATCATCAAGCACAATGATTAAATCAGCATCCTTAACCGCAGTTATTCTATGGCTTATAATTATCGTTGTCCTTCCCTTCCTAAACTCTTTTAAATTTTTTAAAATCATCTCTTCCGTATAAGCATCGACTGATGAGAACGAATCATCAAGTATTAAAATTTTCGGCTTTTTTATCAAAGCCCGAGCAAGCCCAACCCTTTGCCTCTGCCCACCGGATAGTGTTATACCTCTTTCTCCGACAACCGTATCAAATCCGTTTGGAAATTCAAGCACCTCATCGTAAATATGAGCAATTTTTGCAACTTCGAAAACTTCCTCATCGCTTACACTATCAACCCCAAATGTTATGTTGTTTTTTACCGAATCAGAAAATAAAAAGACCTCTTGCTGGACATAACCAATGCTTTCCCTCAAAACTTTGAGCGGAATTTTCTTAACATTAATCCCATCTATCAAAACCTCCCCCTTATCTGGATCAAATAATCTTGGGATCAAATTGACCAAAGTTGTTTTTCCGCTTCCTGTATATCCAACTATTCCGACTGTTTGCCCCTGTTTGATCTCAAAGTCTATGCCTTTTAAAACATAACTTTCGGAGTCGGGATATTTAAACCATACATTTTTAAATTTGACCTCGCCTTTTATCTCCTTGATTGAGAAATCAGTTTCACTTGTGTCCCTTATCTGCGGTTCAACTTTGAGAACCTCAAGCAATCTATCCATAGAAGCTGAAGCCCTTTGCGTCAGATTAACAATCCATCCAAACGCAATCATCGGCCAGATTAAATAACCAAGGTAAATCAAAAACGATGTTATTTGCCCAAGCGTCATTGCGCCCTTAATAACTTGATAACCGCCATACCACACGACAATTATGATTGAAATCCCCGTTATCAAAATCATCAATGGGTAAGTTAAAGATTGAACCTTGATAAGTTTTATATTTTTCATCATGTAGTCAAAGTTCAATTTCCTAAATTTTTCAACCTCGTAATCTTCCCTGACATAGGATTTTACAACCCTTATCCCAGCGATGTTCTCCTGCGCTACTGTTGTTATGGTTCCAAAATGCTCCTGTATATCTTCGTACTTTTCATGCAAAATTTTACCAACTCTATAAACAAGATAGGAAATCAACGGAAGTGGCATTAAAGTTAAAAGCGTAAGTTTAAAATTCATCGAAAACATAATAGCGAGTATCACGATGAATTCTATCACGGTCTCAATTGAATACATTATCCCTGGTCCCAAGAAGTTCCTCACAGAAGGTATATCATTTGTAGCATAAGCCATTATATCTCCAACTCTTTTATTTCTGAAATAAAGATAATGGAGACTCTGCACATGGCGATAGAAATCATTTCGCAAATCATATTCAATTTTTCTCGATGCAACAATTATAGTCTGTCGCGTGAAAAAAGAAGCAATTCCGCTCAGAAGGGTTGAACCAATCACAAGCGAAGCAAACCAAAGAAGCTTTTCCCCAGTTATTCCAAGCTTTAAATTATCAACCGCACGACCAATTAAAATTGGAATCACGACATAAAAAGCTTCGCTCACGAGGATAGACAAAATCCCCAGAAAAATTAACTTCTTGTATTTTAAAATGTAAGGTTTAAGCTCGAATAATGAACGCATAAGATTTATAGAAAAAATTTAATTAACTTGGCTCAAGTTTTCGCACTTCGCACTGCTCAAAAATTCCCTGCAGGGTGGGAGGATTTATATATTTCCAGAGGTTTCAATTATCTTTATGTTCACACCCTTTGCGGAAAAATTAATTTTTTTGTGCGTCCCATCGCAAAACGGCTTATTCTCCGAGCCACCGCACCTGCAGAGAGCAACTGTTTTCTTTTCTATGAGCTCTTTCCCTGTATCTTTTTCAACTTCAAAAACCCCATTCTCTATTTCAATCACATACGGACCGTTTTCATTTGCCCTTATCCTGACCATGATGACCTCACTTTTTATTAAACTTAACAAAACAGCTCGATTTTTACAAACCAACAAATTGTCGCAACTTTTTATTAACTTGAATTTCACCTTTAACATTTTTAACTTTTTTCAAATTTGAAAAAATCAAATGTAATCGATGCGGAAGATTTCAAAGATTTTATTTGAACTAAAAGTCTGGGTTGAGAACTTCGCCCAAAAGCCTTACGCGGGGCTCGCGTTGTTTATAATTGCCTTTGCGGAATCCTCATTTTTCCCAATACCACCGGATGTCCTTTTGATTGCCCTTGCTCTTTTAAAACCAAATCTCTCATTCAGATACGCTTTGATATGTTCCGTTGGCTCTGTTCTCGGTGGAATGTTTGGATATTTGATAGGGTTTCAATTTTATGAAGTTATCGGGAAAAAAATAATCGAATTTTATCACCTTCAAAATGAGTATAACACGGTTAAAACACTGTATGATAGAAACGCATTTATTGCAATTGCGATTGCTGGTTTCACACCGATACCATACAAAGTTTTCACAATCGCTGCGGGCGCTTTTCAAGTTAATTTCTCAACCCTTGTGCTTGCATCCGCCATAAGCAGACCGATGAGATTTTTCCTCGTCGGCGGGATGATTTATCTATTTGGTCCAAGGGTAAAGACCTTTATCGATAAATATTTCGATTGGCTAACGATTGCATTTGTGGTTTTGTTGATACTTGGCTTCGCACTAATTAAATATTTGAAATAACACGAAAAAGTCAAATAAACAGCGCTTAAACATTTCAAATGAAACCACTTGTAATCGGCATAGCAGGCGGAACAGGGTCTGGAAAAACAACAGTTGCGAAAAAAATCGCTCAAAAAATTGGAAATGATAAGGTCATCATACTTGAACATGACAGCTACTACAAAGATATTTCACAATTCAAAGGGAAAAGAATCGAAGAAATTAATTTTGACCATCCCGATGCCCTTGACACAAAACTTTTAATTGAGCACGTGCAAAAATTGAAAAACTATCAACCAATTGATGCCCCCATTTATGATTTTACAACATACAGGCGCCTCGAGCAAGTAAAACATGTCGAGCCAAAAGATGTAATAATAATCGAAGGCATACTCGTTTTCGTAGAAAAGGAATTGAGAGAACTGATGGACATAAAAATTTTTGTTGACACCGATGCGGACGAAAGAGTGCTAAGAAGGATAAGAAGAGATATAATTGAAAGGGGAAGAAGCCTTGAATCTGTGATTAATCAATATATTTCAACCGTTAAACCTTCACACCTTGAGTTTGTGGAACCAAGTAAAAGATGGGCGGATGTAATCATACCCAGAGGCGGAGAAAATGAAATCGCAATTGAGATGGTCGTCTCAAGAATAAAAACAATGTTGGAGGACGAAAAATGAAAAAATTTTTCATCTTAGTAATCTTACCCTTGATGATTCTCCATTCTTGCTCAACTAAAAAATATTCGGTAATACACCGAAACAACACTTCAATCATTGTCGGCGAATTTCCAGTCACACTGCTTGAGTCCGAAAACTTTAAATGGTACATTGATGGCTACTCAAAATATGTCATTGATGACTCGGCAAGTTTAAATATGGTAAAATCAAAAGTGGGTAAGTTTAATGTTTTGGTTTTCATTGGAACTTGGTGCCCGGATAGCAGAGAACATTTCCCAAGGTTTATGAAAATAATGGACGAGGCGGGGGTTTCAAGAAAACATATAAAAGTCATCGGACTTGACAGAGATAAAAAACTTAAGGGTTTAACAGACAAATACGACATAAGTAGAGTTCCAACATTTATTTTCTTTGAAAACGACAAAGAAATTGGCAGAATAGTTGAACATCCGCGAGAAACACTTATCAAACACATTGCAAAAATTTTGAGCCAGGTAAAATGAACACATGGCTTTCGGTTCTCCCACCGCTTTCGGCAATAGTTTTAGCCTTGATAACAAAACAAGTCTATGTTTCGCTATTTGTAGGCATATGGTTTGGCTGGACAATTCTCTCGGGCTTTAATCCGCTTACTGGGCTTGTCAATTCAATCGATGCGATAATAAATGTCTTTAAAGAACCAAGCAATACAAGGGTTATAATTTTCAGCACTCTCGTCGGTGCCTTGATAGCATTAACACAGCGCTCAGGCGGGGTTCAGGGGTTTGTAAATTTAATTTCAAATCGTGGTTTTATAAACTCACGCAGAAAAGCACAACTTTTTGCATGGGCTATCGGGATGAGCATATTTGTTGAATCAAGTATAACTTGTCTTGTCACAGGAACAGTTTCAAGACCGGTTTTTGATCGACTTAAAATATCAAGGGAAAAGCTTGCCTACATCTGCGACTCAACTTCCGCTCCCATTTGCATTATGATACCGCTTAATGCGTGGGGTGCTTATGTCATCGGGCTATTAACACAACTTGGCGTTAAAAATGAAATTCAGCTTTTCATCTACGCTTTGCCACTTAACTTCTACGCAATCTTTGCCATCCTTCTTGTTTTATTTATCGCGTTAACAGGATTTGATTTTGGACCGATGAGAAAAGCAGAAATTAGAGCAATTCGTGAAGGAAAAGTTATCGCAGATGATGCTATGCCACTTATAGCGGATGAAGTAATAAATATCCAACCTAAAACAGGAGCAAATCCAAAAGCGAGAAATATGCTCATCCCAATTTTAACGATGATTTTAATGATGCCAGTTGGACTTTACATAACTGGGAAAGGCAACCTTGTAAATGGCTCAGGTTCAACATCAGTGCTTTGGGCTGTGATGGCATCAATTCTTGTTGCAGGAATTCTTTACAAAGTTCAAAAGATTCTATCCTTTCGCGAGACGATTGAACTTACGCTCAAAGGCATGGGTGGACTCATCCCACTCGCAGTTCTTATGACATTCGCATTTGCAATCGGTGCTGTATGCAAAGAACTGAAAACGGGCGAATATATATCTCAAATCGCAAGCAAGTTTATAAATCCAGCACTTTTGCCAAGCATAATTTTTGCGACTTCGGCTTTTATTTCATTTTCAACTGGAACAAGTTGGGGAACTTTCGCTATAATGATGCCAATAGCTGTCCCAACCGCTATTGCGCTTAACTCGAACTTACCACTTGTTGTAGCAAGTGTTTTAAGCGGGGGCGTCTTCGGAGACCATTGCTCTCCAATCTCAGATACAACAATCGTCTCTTCAATGGCATCAGCTTGCGATCACCTTGACCATGTTGAGACGCAACTACCTTATGCTATAACCGCAGGTATAATTGCGTTAATATTTTTCGCAATCTTTGGTTTCATCTTAAACTAAACTAAATCAAGTAAAATGACCTCTTTAATTTTAACGCTCGGATTAATAGCGACACTTGCTGAAATTTTAGGAGGTTTCATCATAATCCTAACCCAAAAATGGCCTCGGAAATTTCAAGATTATACGCTCTCTATCGCTGCTGGCTTCATAATTGCGCTTGTTCTAACAAATCTCATTCCCGAGTCAATAGAATCAATTGGTGAAGCAGCCTCAATCTTGATCATGGTCGGATACGCGACGCTTCACCTCTTTGAACATACACTTGTCCCACATCTTCATTTCGGCGAAGAAACTCACTCCGAACATGTGCTCTCGAAAACGGCGAGTTTATCAATCTTTTTTGGTCTTTTCGTTCACGCTTTTTTTGATGGAATGGCGATCGCAATAAGTTTAAAATTCAACTACATACTCGGGCTATTGGTTTTTATGGGCGTCTTTTTACATAAATTCCCAGAAGGGATGACAGTAGCATCTATTCTTTCAGCATCGGGTAAAAAAGTTATCACATCTTTAATCCTTACTTCAATTGTTGGCTTTGCCACATTCGCTGGGGTTTTAAGCGCTTTTGCAATACCATTAATAAATCCGAAACTTGTAGGCTATCTTTTCGCGTTTATCTCCGGGATCGCTCTTTATGTCGGCACAACTGATTTAATCCCCGAAATCAACAATTCAAAAACAAAATTTGCTCCGATTGTCGTCTTCATTGGAATGCTAATTTTTTACATAGCTTCGGATTTTTTACACAAAACAATTCATTAAAAATGAAAAAAAGCGAAAAAGACCATAAAAAATTGACGGACGCAGAACTTGTTAAACTCGCCCTCAAAAAAGATGAGCTTGCCTATGTTGAATTAATGAATAGATATAAAAGAAAAGTTGAAACAATTGTCCTTCGGATCGTAAAACAAAAAAGCGAAGTTGATGATTTAGTTCAGGAAATTTTCACAAAAGCCTTTACCTCAATATCAAAATTTAAACTCGAGTTCTCATTTTCAACATGGCTTTATAAAATCGCAACGAATCATTGCATAGATTTTGTTCGGCGTAAAAAACTATCAACCTATTCGCTTGATGAGGAATATGAACTTGAGGAAAACTCAATCCAGCGTGAAATCCCCGACTGGAGCAGACTCCCGGATTATGAACTCTTTCAAAAACAAAGAAATGAAATTATTCAGGAAGCAATTAATTCACTCCCCGAGCATTATCGCAAGGTTATTATAATGCGTCATTTTGAGGATAAGTCTTACGAAGAAATCGCAAAAGAATTGAAACTTCCGATCGGAACAGTTAAGGTCCATATTTTCAGGGCAAGGGAATTGCTCTATAAAAAATTGAAAGACAAATTGTCGAACTATTGAAACTGAACCGTTAAATTTATCGTAAAACTACTCACAGAGCCAAAAATAAAAACAAGCCAAGTGAAGATTCGCGGATCCGAAATAATTTTAATGGCAATTCTACTCTTTCAGATAGCAAGTTCCCAAGAAGAATTTTTTCAACCAAGATTTCACAAAGAGATACCAAGAAAAAACGAAAAAGAGTTAAAGATAAAAATCTCCGGGGACATTGGTGTTTTTTATATTTTGCCAGGGAGCAATGATAAAATAGTGGTTATAGATGGCTACAGCAGAATTGCCGAAAGAAATTTGGTCAACGTTGAGTATTTCGTCGATGATGATATAGGATACCTTGATTTTGAGCTAACTCGAGGACCGTCTATAAAAGGCTCAGGGGATGAAAAATGGTATATAAAACTTTGTAGAGATCTTCCAACGACGCTTAACATTGAGCTGGGAGCAGGTAAAGCAGATATAGAACTTGGTGGTTTGAGCCTAAAAAATCTTAAAATCTCAACGGGAGTAAGCAGCACCAATCTTAAGTTCACAACTCCAAATAAAATAACGATGCGAAGATTCGAAATCGGAGCTGGCATCGTTAAATTTAATGGAGAAAAACTTGGAAATGCGAGATTCAAAAATCTTAAGATCTCTAGCGGAATGGGCTCATTAAACATTGATCTTTCGGGGGACCTTCTTAATGATGCTGATATAAATTTTGAAATTGGCTTTGGAAATCTCGATATTTATCTGCCAAAAGATGTTGGCGCGATTATAACTTCATCTCTGAGCTTTTTCACATCAAAAAAATTTGACAACTTCTACAAAAGGGGGAATAAATTTATAAGTTTCAACTACGAAAACGCACCGAAAAAAATTAATATTTTCATCGAATCAGGGCTTGGGAATGTTGGGGTGAGGTGGGTTGAGTGAAAGTAAAACTTCAAAACAGAATTTGTTTATTTTCTCAACCGCTTTTCCGTTTTCAATTTCGCTTCGCTTAAATTTACCCACCACAGGAACGCTAAAACCACTTATTTCCAGGTCCATTTTTAACTTTTGAATATAACTATCCTCTCGAAACCCACCATATGTGATAAATAAAAAAATTTTTGATGGGGATTTAGCTTTTAGCCTTTCTCTTTTCAAAAAGCGAACAAAATAAGTCACGGATGGGCAATTAAACGTCCACTTTGGGGAGCCAAGTATGAGTGCATCATAGTTTTCCAAATCAAGCGATTTTAAATTTTTCACAGGAAAGGGCAAACCTGGAATAAATGAGAGAAGAAGCCAGAATGGATAACTAAGTTTAAAAACTGGCTCAATTCTAAAAACATCACAATTGATTTCGTTCCCATGAAGATATCTCAAAATGGCTTCGGAAACTTTTTCGGTATTGCCCGTAAACGAAAAATATGTAAGTAGAATCTTCACCCTTAACTTAAGAACTTTAATAGCAATGTTGCAACGGTCAAATAAGTTGCGGAGCTTAAAATATCAGTTCCAGTTGTGACAAGTGGACCAACTGCAGTGGCTGGGTCTCTTTTCAATTTTATTAAAACAAATGGTTCAACCGTTCCCATTATAGAAGAAAAAGTCATTGACGCAAGACACCCGACAAAGGCGCTTAAGGGCAAAACAAACGAGTATTTAAGCCCATATACCAGAAGCGTTATAATCGCAAGAGCGAAACCATAAATAGCTCCCATAATGGAGCCAGCCATTGTTTCTTTTACAAGGACTTTCCCTAAATCGTTCATTTTTATACTTCCTAAGGCAAGACCACGAACACAAATCGTTGAAGCTTGAGTCCCTACATTTCCCCCCATAGCTGCGATAAGTGGCATATAGGAAGCCAAAGCTATAACCTGTTGCAATGTCGGTTCAAAATGCTTTACGATAAAGGAAACTAATATCTCGCCGATATAAGTCAATATCAACCATGGCATCCTTAATCTTGCTGACTTCAAGGGTGAAAGCAATGTCTCTATATCCTCAAGTTGGGTTCCAACCATCTTCGCAATATCTTCAGATGCCTCCTCGTGAATGACATCAATTATATCATCAATCGTGATTATACCGAGAAGTTTACGGTATTCATCAACAACTGGAATAACTGTTAAGTTGTATTTTTTCATAATTGAGGCGACTTCTTCTTGATCCGCACTAACCTCAACACTTATCACCTTCTCATCCATTATGTCGCTTATTCTCTTTTTGGGGTCAGATAAAATCAAATCTTTTAACTGGACAACGCCAACAAGAATTCCTTTTTCGCTTGTGACATAGATTGAGTAAATCGTTTCCTTATCTGGAGCTGTCATCCTTAAAAACTCAATTGCTTCCCCGACGGTCATACTTTCAACAACAGAAGCAAATTCCGTCGTCATCAATCCACCAGCGGTCTCGGAAGGATAAGATGTTAAAATTTCAACCTCGCGCCTGACTTCTTCAGTCATCAACGCCTCATATTCCCGCGTTTTGTCCGCGCTTAATTCCTCAAATAAATCAGCTCTCTCATCTGGCGACATCTCATTTAAAAGAAAAGATTTATCCTCATTGGGGAGATTTTCAAGTATCAAAATCTGGTCGCTCTCGTCGAGCTCATCAAAAATCTCAATGGCTTTTTCCCTTCGAATTAGTTTAAAAAGTTTTATCTTTTCGTCCTCTGGTAATTCAGAAATTATTTCGGCAATGTCAACCGGATGCAAATCGTCAAGAATATCGATAAGGTCTTCATTCCGCCCAGCTTGAATTAACTCCCTTATATCTGGCAATAAAATTAGTATAGTCTTCATATGAAACCTCCCTTTACTTTTTCAAAGTTCTTTCCTCAAATTCGTAAAATTTTATCTCAGGTATAAATTCAATCACACCGTAGTAAAACGCGTAAGTGAAAAACTCTTTCATCCCATTTATCTCAGCCTCACCAAGATCATAGTGCAAATTCCGTGTCAAATAGGTTTTGCAAAATTCAAAATCAATTCTATATCTTTCACTTGCTTCGTTTGAAATCACATCAATGTTTTGGATTCCGTATTTTTTTGCCTCTGCCAACGCAATTATATCTTTTTCACTTAAACTTTCCCTCCTTCCAACCCACAAAGCATAAACAAAAGGCAAACCTGTCAAATCATCCCATTCATCACCAAGGTCGATATAAGATTCATAACCGCTTCCCTCAAAAAGAGCATGATCCCCGATTAAAAGCGCTGCATCCGCCTGCGAAAGCATCTCAACAAGGTTTGGTCTCATAGCCATAAATTTTGGGTTTACACCATATTTCTCCGAAAGTATAATCCTTGCAAGTATCACGGATGTCATCGAGCTTATATCTACTGCAACTGTCTTTATGTCGGTTAAATCCCTCCTAAAATAAAGCCGAATGCTATTCACCGCACCATGCGATGCGATACAAATGCCCGGAACAATTCGGTATTTAACTGAATACTTCGCATAGTGTATCGATGGGACAAGCCCAGCATTTATCTCTTTGTTTAAAAGCTTTACCGCAATTTGAGATGGGATATCATAAACAAGTTCAAAGTTATGCTGAATTTTATCTTTTTCAATCGCGTAAATCAATGGTTTCGCGTTTAAAAAATCAAAAACACCAAGTTTTGCCTTCACCACTTAAGGAAACCAAAATTTAATTTTTATGGCAAGTTTAACGGAATTTTAACATCTATCCTCTCAAGAAACCTCGAGCCAAGCCTCTTACATTCATTGTAAAGTTGGTCGATCTTTTCACCTCTCATTACCTTTTCAACAAGAGTGATATAAAGTCGCTCAAAATTATAACCGTATTTTTCTGCGATTGCGAGAAGCGAGTTAAATTTTCTGGCGACTTTCCCATTACGAATAAACCCCACTTCAATCTTTCCCAGCTCTGAGTATATTAAACCACGTTTATCCCCAGTTTCGGTGAAAATTTTTTCAGCCTTTAAAAACTTTTCCATCGCCATATCAACATCACCTATAACCTTCGCAAGAGTTCCCTCGCCCCATAGAGTATAGGCATAACTTATCTTATCTCCGATCTTCTCATAATTTTTTGTGGCAAGAGCAAAATATTTTTTCGCTTTTTCAAAATTTCCCAACATTCTATTTGCGTTTGCGATGCCACAGTAAGAGTAAGCAATTCCAAATTTATCTTTTATTTTCCTAAAAACAGCGTTGGCTTTTGTATAAAATTCAAGAGACATTTCGAAGTCACCCATTATCCTCGATACCCCCCCAAGCCCGCAGAGAGAATATCCAATTCCAGATTTATCCCCAAGATTTTCGTAAAGCACCAATGATTTTTTAAAAGACTTTAAGGCATGCTCAAGTGCTCCCATAAATCTTAAAGTTCCTCCCCTCGCCCATAAAATATACGCCTGCCCTTCTAAGTCACCAATCTTTTTATAAATTCCCCATGCGATATCAAAAACTTCAATTGCTTTATGCAATTTCCCAATCGCCCTCAAAGCAGTTCCAAGTCCGGCATATGCATCAGCAACCGCTCTTTCGTCAATTCTCCGTGCCAATTTTAAAGCGAGTCGATAATAACTTATGGATTTTTTAAAATTGCCAGCCAACCTTGCGCAGTGTCCTTCGCTCAACCGAAGATAAAAAAGCCCATCCTCATCAAAAGAATCATTGCGTAAATTTTTATCAATTTTCTCGTAAATCAAAAGCGCCTTCGCAAACTTGCTTTCACTTTGCAACTTTTCAGCTTTCTTGATCTCGTCAATAATTTTCATCTCAAGACCCTTTATATTAAGTCACTCAAATTTTTCTTTTTAATACTCTGCAATGACATTGTAATAAGCGTCCCTTTCAACTGGCGTTCTCCCGGCATCTTTGATAAGTTTAATGAGCTGGTTTTTTGAGAGATATTGCGCCGTATCAGCACCTGCCATATGATAAATTCTTTCCTCGCGAACCGTGCCATCCAAATCATCAACACCAAAGTTCTGCGAGATTTGCGCTATCTTTACACCTGTTGAAACCCAAAAGCATTTTATATGAAGGAAATTATCAAGCATCAACCTCGCAACGGCGAAACTTTTCAGATTCTGTAAACCTGTAACCCAATCACCAGCATACTTGTTATTCTTGGGGTGATACGGCAGAGGGATAAAAGTTAAAAAACCACCCGTTTCATCCTGTAACTCACGAAGTTTTATTAAATGTTCAACTCTTTCTTCAACTGTCTCCATATGCCCATAAAGCATTGTCGCATTGGTTTTTATACCAAGTTTATGCGCGGTTCTATGCACCTCAAGCCATTCCTCCGCACCGATTTTATCTGGAAATAATTTCTGTCTAACCCTTTCACTAAAAACCTCAGCACCGCCACCAGGCATCGTATCAAGTCCAGCCTCTTTTAGCTCCGAAAGAACTTCCTCATAAGTCTTTTTAAAGAGTTTTGCAAAATAATCTATCTCAACCGCGGTGAAAGCCTTTATATTAATCCTCTGGTTTATGTCTTTTATACCCCGCATCATATCCAGATAGTATTCCCATGGCAATCTCGGATCAAGCGCCCCAACTATATGAACCTCAACAATCTCATCTTTTAAAGCCCGAATTTTCTCAAAAATTTGCTCAAGCGAAAACCTATATGCCCCCTCTTGACCCTCTTTTCTGTAAAATGAACAAAATTTGCAATCAAGCTCACAGATGTTTGAGTAATTTATGATGTGATTCTTCACAAAATAAGTTCTATTGCCATTTAACCTCTCACGAACTATATTCGCAAGAAATCCAAGTGAAAGGATATCGTTCGTGCTGTAAAGCATAATTCCATCTTCAAATGTTAATCTTTCGCCCTCAACAATCTTTTCAAAAATATGCATTAACCCCGACTTTTGGATATGTCTTTTTTGCACGGGTAAGATTTCTATTTCCATTTAGCCATATTCTTTATTTTTGATAAAAACCAAACTCCGGCGGTTGTTCTAAATTAATAAAAAAGGACACGCACAAGCGTGTCCTTAAATTTACTCTGAAGTTTTTTGACGTACCTGCTTGGCGCTCATCTCACGCAAATAATAAAGCTTCGCTCTCCTTACAGCACCACGCTTTTTTACCTCAATTTTTGCAATTGAAGGAGAATGAAGCGGGAAGATTCTTTCAACTCCAACGCCATCGCTTATCTTACGAACTGTAAATGTTTCATTTAACCCGCTACCTCTTCTTGAGATAACAATGCCCTCAAATTCTTGAATTCTTTCCTTATCACCCTCAACAACACGGACATGAACTGAAACAGTGTCACCAGGCTTAAAGTCTGGTATATCCGTTTTAAGATATTTTGACTCGACAAGCTTTACTTTATCCATTTTTATCATCTCCCATTATTTTGTTTAATAAATCACGCCTTCTTTTTATCGTTTTTTCAAGCGCTTTTTCATATCGCCACTTCCTTATTAACTCATGGTTCCCAGAAAGCAAAACCTCTGGAACTTTCATCCCTCTGTATTCAGCGGGTCTCGTGTAATGCGGATGATCTAAAAGACCCACTTGAAAAGAATCAGTCATAGCCGATTCAATGTCATTCAAAACGCCGGGAATCAACCTAATGGTTGCGTCAATAACAACGAGAGCTGGGAGCTCCCCACCTGTTAGAACATAATCACCAATAGAAACTTCCCTTGTCACAAGCGCTTCCCTAACTCTTTCATCAACTCCTTTATAATGACCACAGAGAAAAATTACATTATTAAGTTTCGCAAATTCATTAGCCATTTTTTGATTAAAAAGTTCACCATCTGGCGTCAAAAAAATCACCTCGTCATATTCCCTTTCACTTTTTAATTTCTCGATGCATTCAAAAATTGGCTCAGGTCTTAAAATCATTCCGGGACCTCCACCGTATGGGTGATCGTCAATTTGTCTATATCTCCCGATACCATAATCATGCAAATCATGAACGTATATTTCTACTATACCTTTCTCACGAGCTCTTTTAATTATGCTCGAATTCAAAGGGCTTTCAAATATCTGCGGAACCGCTGTTATTATATCAATTCTCATCCCTTATCACCTCCTTCAATCGATCAAGCCTTCCATTAACTCAATTATAACCATCTTCTTCTCAAGGTCAACCTTTTTAACAACATCGCTTATAGCCGGAATTAAAACTTCCTTGCCCTTTGATTCCACAACATAAACATCGTTTGCTGGCAGAAGCCAAACATCCGTTATCATACCTATCTTATTCCCATTCACATCATAAACCTTTAAGCCGATCAAGTCATGAACATAATAAAAGCCATCAGGCAATGAGACAAGTTCTTCCTCAGGTATATAGATAAATTTTCCAGAGAACGATTCAGCAGTAGTTCTATCGTTCACATTTTTAAATTTCAAAATGACATTTTCATGACGCAAAAACGAACTCACAACATAATATTCTTCAACCTCAACTGGATTATCACCAATGTAAACACGTTTTAACTTCTTAAATCTTTCAACAAAATCAGTTATAGGCTTTACGCAAACTTGTCCTTTTAGACCGTAGGGTCCTAAAATCTTGCCAATTATACACAAATCGCCCATAAAAACTTTAAAATCTCCTACTTAAAAATTGGCATATTAAACTTTTCCTTCGGTGGATGCCTCCAGATTCGGATGAAATACTTAACATTACCACGGATTAAACCTGTATCATCAAATCTTTCGATATGCACAAACTTCTTTTCAATTTCCCGCCTTATTTCATCGCTCATTGTTTTCAGGTCCTTTAACCTTTCTTTCAACTTCTCCAAATTTCCGAACCTCACTGAATCAACGAACAATTTTTGAATTTTTTCGCAATCCGAAATCGAATCTGAAGGCAAAGCCAAGTATTTTGTCTTATTCTCAGAATTCGCAAAACCTTCCAAGGCAAAGAAGCATAATAAAGTTGCAAACTTTTTAATTACAGATTGCCTCACTTCATCGTTTAAGATTGAGTGGAAGCAATTTCAGAACTAAAAATACCTCATTGTAAAATTTCCAACACCGCTTTTTTGCCTTCTTTGGCAGCGACAGCGCTCAACAACACACGCATAGCATTTGCCGTCCTTCCTCTCCTCCCGATAACCTTTCCAACATCATCTCGACCGACCTGCAATCTAAAAATCACACGATTCTCCCTGTCCTCCATCGTTATCTTTACATCTTCAGGTTTGTCAACCAGATGTTTTGCGATGAATTCAAGAAATTCGCGCATTTTCAAGCCCTCCATAATGTTTCAATTTATACCATGGAGGGCGTCACCATCAAGAAATTAACTTTCCTGAGATGGCGCCTCTCCCTGCTCAGAGCTCTTCTCTTTCTGTTTTTTCCTCAATCTCCTTCTCTCTTTCTTCTCTGCCTCTTTCTTCTCCTTGTTCATTTGAAGATTAAGCCATTTTTCATACTCAGCCTGAATGAATGCTTCATCTTTACCTTGCTTCATTAAAGACCACTTTAACCATATCCCCTTCCTTCTCAAAAGAGATTTAACGGTATCGGTCGGAATTGCGCCTTTTTTAAGCCAATGTATAACTCTGTCTTCTTTAACTTCAATTTGCATCGGCATTGGAAGAGGGTTATACCAACCAATTGATTCGATATACTTCCCATCTCTTGGTTCCTTTGCATCAGCGACAACAATTCTGTAAAAAGGTTGTTTCTTCTTTCCAAATCTTTGCAACCGAATCTTTACAGCCAAATTTTTCTCCCCATTTGTTTTTAATTTTATCTAAAATGGAATTTTAAAATTCTTAAACCTTCCGCGATTTAACTGCTTGATCAACTTTTGCATCTCCTCAAATTGCCTCAACAACACATTAACATCCTGCACCGTGGTTCCACTTCCCATAGCAATTCTTCTTTTACGGCTTGCGTTGATAATTTGCGGTCTTTGCCTTTCCTCGGGTGTCATCGAGTTTATTATCGCTTCCAACTTAACAAGTTGCTTTTCATCTATATCGATATTCCTCAATGCACTTCCAACTCCAGGGATCATACTTAACAATTCCTTTAGCGGTCCCATCTTTCTTATTTCTCTTATCTGATCTCTGAAATCCTCGAGGGTAAATTGATTTTTTTTAAGTTTTTCTTCGAGCTTCTTTGCTTTCTCTTCATCAACTTGCTTCTGGGCTTTTTCAACAAGTGTTATTATATCACCCATTCCCAAAATCCTCGAAGCCATGCGGTCAGGATAAAACGGTTCAAGAGCATCGAGCTTTTCGCCAACACTTACAAATTTTATCGGCTTGTTCACAACCGCTTTAATTGAAAGAGCAGCGCCACCGCGAGCATCCCCATCAAGCTTCGTTAAAACAACACCATCAAAATTCAATCTATCGTTAAACTCCTTTGCGACATTAACCGCTTCCTGCCCAGTCATTGAATCAACAACGAAAAGAATTTCATGAGGTTTCACGGCGTCTTTTATCCTTTCAACCTCCTGCATCATTTCCTCATCTATGTGCATTCTACCTGCAGTATCAATTATAACAATGTCTCTGTAATTTTTTCTCGCGAAATCAATAGAACCCACCGCAATTTGAACAGGGTCTACGCCTGAATCCATTGAAAAAACAGGAACCTGAATCTGGTCACCCAATTGTTTCAGTTGCTCAATCGCAGCTGGACGATATATATCAGCTGCAACTAAAAGCGGGTGTCTGCCCTTATGCTTTAAATGATTTGCAAGCTTCGCACAAAAAGTTGTTTTACCAGAACCCTGAAGCCCAACTATCATTATCACAGTTGGTGGATTTGAAGAAAATTTTATATCCGCACGCGTTGACCCCATCAAATTTACAAGCTCGTCATAAATAATCTTTATCAACATCTGCCCTGGCGTAACACTTCTCAATACCTCCTGCCCCAGCGCCTTTTGCTGAACCTTCTCGGTAAAATCTTTAACTACTTTGTAATTAACATCTGCTTCAAGAAGAACGCGCCTGACCTCACGCATCGTCTCAGCAATGTTAGACTCAGTGATCCTGGCCTGACCACGAATCTTCTTAAAAAGCAATTCAAATTTTTGGGTTATCTCCTCAAACATCTTGCTCAAATTTTATCTTTAAACTCGGAAAGAGAAACTTTCCTTTTTGCTTTGCAAATTTAAAAAAAATCAATTTCTTTTACAAAATGAGCGCTTCAAATCAACTAACCCGTCTTAAATAAACAAAACAAACCAGCGACAAAACCTGAAGCCCAATTGAAAAAATAATCAAATAAACGATCGAAACCTCGTATAACCATCCAATAGCCAATCCCCCAACAAACCACGCAACCCCAAACAAACTATGAAATATCCCATAAGCCAAACCTCGCCTTTGGAATGGAACGATTATCGCTATAGCCGATTTCATCACCGTTTCCTGAAATCCCATCACTACACCCCACAAAATTACCCCAATAATCACTAATATTAAATTCCCCCAAACAAATGCGAAAATTGACACAGGCATAGCAAAAATAGGAATAAGAAAAAGAACCTTAAGCTTAAATCTGTCGAACAACCCACCGACAATAAGCGCGGTTACCGCGTCAATCGCCATAGCCAGAGCGAATAAAGACGGAATTATCTCATCAGGCATGATTTGGATTTTCTTAAAGTGGTAAGATATAATCTGAAAATGCGGATAACCACATATCGTGAGCATGCTAAATAAAAGATAAAGATAAAAAGTCTTGCCAAATTTTTTATCGCTTGAGCCCGTACTTTCGGTCTCCAAAAGCTCTGGTTTTGGATAAATTGCCACAGTTGTAAAAAGCGTCAAAAGAGATAAAATTGCAGGAATCCCAAGGGACAGGAAAGCCAAAGCATAACTTTTGCTTGAGTAAATCACTCCAGCGACAACCAATGGTCCAACAACTGCACCAATTTGGTCAAGCGCTTCATGTAATCCAAAACCCTTTCCATATCCGATGTTCGAGGAGGCATAGGAAAGAATCGTATCTCGTGCTGGAGTTCTTACAGCTTTGCCAAATCTCTCAGCTATAATTAAAATAGATGCGATTTCCCAACTCCCAGCAAAAGCGAGCAATGGCACCGCGACAAGATTAATTAAATATCCAGCAACTGTTATAAACCAATGTTTTTTCGTTTTGTCAACAACATAGCCAGAGATCAAACGAAATCCATATCCAACCAACTCTCCTAACCCACTAATTAAACCAACCGCTGTTGCACTTGCACCTAAAGTGAACAAAAAAGGACCCAAAATTCCCCGAGACCCTTCATAAGTTATATCCGCAAACAAACTAACAAATCCAAGCAATATAACAACTTTAAACGCTCTCCTAACATCGATTTTACTTTGCATGTTGCTAAACTTTTTATTTTGTTTAATTTTTTTAAAACAAAAAGCCCCACCCTTTAGCCATTCAAAGGCTAAAAGATGGGAGCAACTTGTGAAACAAAACTTAAAAATTTATTTTTTCAAATACATATCAAGCCAATCTAAAACAATCGTCCACCACAATCTTGCATTTTGTGGCTTTAAGATATGATGTCCTTCGTCCGGAAAATAAAGCATCTTCGAGGGAACGCCCATCCTTTGTAAAGCTGTAAACATCATAAATCCTTGGCTGACATCAACTCTGTAATCAAGTTGTCCATGAATTACAAGCGTCGGCGTTTTAAAATTCTTGACATAATAACTTGGGGACCATTTCTTATACTGTTCTGGATTTGTCCACGGTGTCCCTTTAAATTCCCATTCAGGGAACCACAACTCCTCCGTCGAGCCATACATACTTTGGAGATCAAATACGCCAGCATGCGAAACAAGACATTTAAATATTCCCCTATCATTATGCCCAGCGATCCAATTTATCATATATCCACCATAAGAAGCCCCAGCAGCACCAATTCTGTCTTTATCAACAAAATCAAACTTCTTTATAACGTAATCAACACCTTTCATTAAATCCTCAAAAACTTTCCCACCCCAATCTCCGCTTATTTCATCTGTAAACTTCTGCCCGTAGCCCGTCGAACCACGCGGATTTATCATCACAACGACATAACCTCTTGAAGCAAACATTTGCGCATTCCATCTATAGTGAAAATTATCACCCCACATCGACTGCGGACCCCCGTGAATTAAAAAAACAGTCGGATATTTCACGCCGAATTTAAAAAATGGCGGTTTTAAAATAAACCCATGAACTTTTGTCCCACCAGCCCCAGCAAACCAAAAATCCTCAAGCGCGTTCATCTCAAGTTGAAGAAGTAAAGAATCATTATGATGTGTAAGTTGAACCGTTTCGAAATTAGAAAGATCAAGGCGATAAATTTCGGCTGGCTTATTTATTGACTCCCTTTTAAAAATCAAGAACCTACCATCAGAAGTTATACCAATCTCCGTGTTGTAACTTCTCTGCGTTATCTGTTTAATCTCCCCTGTTTGAATGTTAATCCTGTAAATTGAGTTGTAACCTTGATCCTCCGCGGTGAAAAATATAAACTTGCTATCTGGAGACCAAATGACCTCTTCAACTGAGCGATCAAAATTTTCTGTTAAGTTAATTGTCTTCCCAGTTTCCCTTTCATAAAGCATCAATCTATATTTATCTGATTCGAAACCAGCTCTAAATTGCGCTCTGTAAGCTATATATCTCCCATCTGGGGAGTAAACGGGCTGATTGTCATTTGCCTTGTTCGTTGTGATTCTTTTTATACTTCCACCCTCGGGGGTTGTGATAAAAAGGTCATTGTTGGTGCTTATAGCGATCATCGTATCGGTGTTTCGAACAAAACAAATTTCTTTTCCATCGGGTGAAAAGGCATAATCAACCTTACCGCCAAGGTCTATGGGCGGTGTGTCGTAGTCCCCAGGAGTTACGTCAACTATCTTTCCAGTGTTAATCTCAACGGTAAATAGATGACTTCTTTTATCATCGATCCATCTGTTCCAGATTCTGAATGGTAATCTTGTGAAAATTTTAGCTTTTACCTTACTTGTCTCCTTTTCCTTTTCCCTTTTTAAATTACAATCGTTATCTGGACAATCCGGGTAAACCTGTGATACAAAGGCAAGATATTTCCCATCCGGAGACCATATAACACCATCGGCACCAAGAGCCATATTCGTTATTTTCCTAACCTCCCCGCTTTCAAGCTCCGTAATGTAAACTTGGGGTTCGCCGTCCCGCGCTGAAATAAATGCAAGTTTTTTCCCATCAGGAGACCATGTTGGCGAATAACTTGAACCATCTTTTGTCAATTGCATAACTTTATCCCCATCAATTGAAACAAGATAAATATCTCTTCGCCCTTTATTCTCTTCCATACTATAAGATGTGACCACATAAGCAATCCACTTCCCATCAGGTGAAACAGACAAACCAGACACCCTTTTCATAGCCCAGAGGTCCTCAACAGTTATAGCTCTTTTCTGAGCATATGATGGGAGAACAGTTAGGATAACCAACGAAAGGATGAAGATCAGGTAAATTTTCCTTGCCATGGTTTAAGTAACCTTTTGTTTTTAAACGTGCACAAAATTTTAATCAAAATTTGAAACTAATCCAACATACACTTGCAAAATGGGTATAAACTTTATATATTTTAGCAAAAAGCGAAATATCACGAGCAAATTAAAAATGAAACGAAAAAGCCGAAACGGCAAAAATTTACTAATCCCCTTCCAATTTTACGCCCACTATTTCGCCCAATGGTGGCGCCACCATTGGGCATAAGATAAAATTCCAACCTCAAATAATTTATTTTTCAATGCAAAAATTTGCTATTTACACAAAACTATCATAAAAATGGAGGTGAAAAATATGATCGTTGTTATGGAACCCGACGCAACGGAGGAAGAAATTCAAAATGTCATAAAAATTTTAAACGAATACGGCTTTGATGTCCACCGTTCAACCGGCGTCACAAGAACTGTGCTCGGAGCAATAGGGGTAAAGCCTGATTTCGACCATAGAAATATCCAACTCCTACCGGGCGTTGCCGAAGTGTATAGAATAACAGAACCTTATAAACTCGCAAATCGCGCCTTTAAACACGAAGGAACGGTAATAAATATAAACGGGGTAAAAATAGGCAGTAACATCGAAGAGATAGTCATAATGGCTGGTCCGTGCGCCGTTGAAAGCGAAGAACAGATATTCACAATAGCAAAACATGTAGCCGAGCATGGCGCTAAAATTTTAAGAGGCGGGGCATTTAAACCCAGAACTTCACCGTATTCATTTCAGGGACTTGGTGAAGAGGGATTAAAGCTTTTAAGGTCAGCTGCCGATGAATATGGACTGCTTGTTATCACCGAGGTCCTTGATACTAAAGACATAGACCTCGTTGCAAAATATGCTGATATACTTCAAGTAGGTGCAAGGAACATGCAAAATTTCTCATTGTTAAAAGAACTTGGTAAAATTAATAAACCTGTGATGCTAAAAAGAGGACTCGCTGCAACAATTGAGGAATGGCTTATGGCTGCTGAATACATACTCGCCGGAGGAAACCATAATGTTATACTTTGCGAGAGAGGAATTAGAACCTTTGAAACATCAACAAGAAATACGCTCGATATAAATGCAATTCCAGTTATACACAAAAAAAGCCACCTACCAATTGTCGCTGACCCATCACATGCAACAGGAATAAGAGATAAAGTTATACCTATAGCAAGAGCTGCGATCGCAGCAGGTGCTGATGGGTTAATCGTTGAAGTGCATCATCAACCAGAAAAAGCGAAATCAGATGGACCTCAATCTCTATACCTTGAACAATTCACACAACTTATGAATGAAGTAAGAAAAATAGCTGAGGCGATAGGAAGGAAAATTCAATAAATTTTGCCAAACACAATGATATTTAGAAAAATTTCAATCATAGGAACTGGCTTAATTGGGGGCTCGATAGCCCTCTCTTTGAGACAATCAAAGGAATATAATTTCACAATCACAGGGTTTGACACTAACCCTGATGCCCTTAATCTTGCACTTGAGCTCGGTGCAATTGACAAAAAAGCCGATTCAATTGAAGAAGCAGTGAAAGACGCCGATGTGGTGTTTTTATGCACACCCATTAGCGAAATCTTACAACAACTTCACACAGTATCGAAACATGTAAAACCTGGAACAGTAATAACAGATGTCGGAAGCGTCAAGAAAATTATTTTAAAGGAAGCTGAAAAAATTAAAAACGATGTTTATTTCATCGGCGGTCACCCTATGGCTGGGTCAGAAAGAAAAGGTATATTATCTGCAGACCCATTCCTCTTTGAGAACGCAGTATATGTATTATGTCCGAAATTCAATGTCCCAATAAAAATGGTAAACGAATTCATCGAACTAATAAAGTTAACAGGAGCAAACATAATCCTGCTTGATCCAGAAATTCATGACAGAATAGCTGGCTATATCAGCCATCTGCCACAATTAATCGCCGTCTTGCTTGTCAACACTGTCGGGAGTATGGGACCTGATTACCTTTCACTGTCAGGAGGTGGATTTAAGGACTTAACACGAATTGCATCAAGCCAATTTGAAATATGGCACGATATAATCTCGTTCAATAGAGAAAAAATAATTGAAGCGCTTGATAACTTTATAAACGGGCTTAGCAAATACAGAGAGATTATCAAATCCGACAAAATAGGCGAATTAAAATCTGAGTTTGACAATGCTTTTAAACTTCGAAACGAAATTCCATCCAGCCGAAAGGGCTTTCTCAATGTCCTATACGATGTGTTCATAATGGTTGAGGATAAACCGGGCGTTTTAAGCAAAATCTCAACAGCGTTATATAAAGGGGGATTAAACATAAAGGATATCGAACTTCTGCGCGTCAGAGAGGGAATAGGTGGAACATTTCGCCTCTCGTTTGGAAGTGAAAGCGACGCAAGAAAAGCTATTGAGATAATAAACGAACTGGGATACAAAGTTTTCACGAGATGATAGAAAAGATTTTAAACATATTCAAAAGAAAAACCGAACAAGAAGAAAATCCCGAGATAAAAATAACACCAAGAACCCTCGTCGTCCTGTGTGGCGTTGCGGGAAGTGGAAAATCAACATTTGCTAAGAAATTTTTTAAAAGAACTCAAATAGTATCATCCGACAATTGCAGAGCTGTTATCTCCGATAACCCAGCAAACCAAGCGGTATCCAAACATGCATTTGACCTCTTTTATTTCATAATCGAGAAAAGATTACTCGTCGGAAGATTGACAGTTGCAGATGCAACATCACTTTCAAAAGAAACAAGGCGACAACTAATTGAGATAGCAAGGAAATACGGGTTTAAAGTTGTAATAATCATTTTTGACATCCCACTTGAGATTTGCATAGAAAGGGATCAAAAAAGACCAAGAAAAGTAGGTGAACAAGTCATACGAAATCAATACATAAATTTTCTCGAAGCGAAAAAATCGATCCCAACCGAAGGATTTGATGAAATTTTTATTTTAAATGAAAAAACACTCGACACAGCAACCGTCAGAATTATCCCCCCTTATACAACCTCGAATAACTCAGCAAGCCTTTGATTTTTCCTCAATATAGCGATTAAAAAATTCTGCATTGAATAAACTTCTACAGCAAAAGCCGGAAATCCAAGATATCCTAAAAGTGGCATTTCAAAAATCTTAGGACCAGCGAACGGAATCGGAACAGTATAAATCCATTTACCAATAGCCCAATAATTCCAAAATTCCCAAAGCACACCACATATCAAACCAGCAAGAAAAAGAGAAAGCAATGTAGTCACCTTACCTTTCTCAAATTCTCTGAATAAGCTTTCTCCACCAAGTTTGTAATTTAACGGCTCGAGAAGAAAGACAAAACCAACCCAAACGAAAGCAAAAAGATAAGAAGCCACTTCAGATGGCAAAACCAAAGGAACAACTAAAAAAAGCAAACCTAAAATAAAATAAACTGTCAATTTTCTATCCGTCGTTCTCGAAGGTTTCTTATTCACATTCTTAAAAAATGGGGTGATAAGCTGACTTGTCTCAAGTATAGCAGGGAAAATTGTAGCAAATGACCAAACATAACCAACTGTCCTTGCAAACGCATTCTCTGGCAAACCAACATAGTACCAATTTTTAAGATGAAAATTATATGCTTCAAAAATCAACCAACATATAATCGACCACGGCAACATAATTAAAAACTCGGTAGTGCGAGTTTTAATTAAAGAACTTTTGTAAAGCTTGAAATTTAACGCATCGACGAATAAAATATATCCAGTCCAAACAATTGGAGTGAAATAAATCCCGACAACTTCAACCTTGAGGAAAAGTAAAACTTCAGCGGTCAAGATTATGAATATCCCCAAATACCCATAAAACGGCATAGGATTCTAAGGCTTTATTTTTCAGATTATCATCTTACCTCAACATCGTTTGAGAGTTCATTTTTATCGTCGGGCTTTATCGGAAAATGTTGCGAAAGGATTTCGCCGATTTCGTCAAGCCCTTCCATAATTCCATCAAGATATTTACCTTGCTTAAATTGTTCAGCTATTTTATTCGCAATCTTCTGCCATGTTTCATTCTCAACTTTTTCATTTATCCCCTTGTCCGCAACTATTTGAAGTTTCCTCTCGGAAAGAAGTATATAAACGAGCACACCTGTTTGATCCCGTGTTTTATCCATTTCAAGTCTATAAAATTCCTTCACAGCCATATCAAAAACAGACATTTTTCTCTCAAGCAAGCTCCTCTTTTCGTGAATTGAAACTCTAATTTCACCACTTGTTCTTTTTTCTATCTGCGCAATCTTTTCAGAAATTTTTCTTAAATCTTCTTTCGTGAAAATATCTTTTACTTTGAGCACGCTATTTTAGAAACTTTGTTTTTTACCAGCTGCTGCTCGCCCCTCCACCTCCGAAGCTTCCACCTCCGCCAGACCAGCCACCACCGCTAAATCCACCACCTGATGACCACCCACCCCAGTATCCGCCACCTCTTCTTCTCTCACTCATTGAGCTCAACAACCAAAGCCATAACAAAGATGAATCATGCCCTTTTGAATGAACTGAATAATGCCTCACGTTCGCTATCATAGAACCAAAAAATGCCAACAAAACGAGACCAACTATAATAAGCGCAAGAATTGTTCCAACTTTTGTTTCTGCTTTTTTGCGTGGATCGGCTTTAAACTCACCTTTTGTCGCTGAAATTATAGCGTCAATCCCAGCGTCTATCCCACCGTAATAATCCCCTTGCCTAAATTTCGGACGCACTATGTTCCTCAAAATCTGATCACACAAAGCATCTGGCAAAGCACCCTCAAGCCCATAGCCAACCTCAAGGCGCATTTTTCTATCTTGGATTGCTATCAAAAAAAGAACACCGTTATCCTTTCCAACTTGACCAAGTCTATTTTTCTCGACAACTTTGATCGAAAAATCTTCAAGGTCTTCGCCCTCAAGAGATGGAATGATCAAAATAGCAATCTGATTTGTTGTCTCGTTTTCAAACTTAGCAAGTTTATGCTCAAGCGCACTTATTTGCCCAGCAGTTAAAACTCCTGCTAAATCTGTCACACGCTGCGTTAATTTAGGTATCTCGAGCTTAGCGAAGGCAAACGTAAAGCAAAACAGAAACAGTAAAGCCAAATAAAACCTTTTCACCAAAATGAATTCCTTCACTTTATTTTCAATCTAACTGGGGGACTTTAATAAGTCCCCCTAGTTTCTATTACCTGCCGTTAACTCTTTCTTTTTCAATTGCCTCAGCAACTGCTATAGCTGCCATATTTACGATCTCACTCACTTCAGCTCCCGTTTGAAGAACATGAACAGGCTTCTTCATTCCCATAAGAATTGGTCCAATCACATCGGCACCGCCAATTCTATAAACAAGCTTATAAGCAATGTTTGCAGAGTTAAGGTCTGGGAATATCAAAACATTTGCTGGACCTTTACCTCTTAAAGCTGAAAACGGATACATCTCTTCTATTATCTCTGGGACAACTGCGGTGTCAGCCTGCATCTCACCATCAACTATAAGGTCTGGAGCTTTCTGCTTTACAATTTCAACCGCTTTCTTAACCTTCAAAGAGTATGAATTTTCCGTGCTTCCAAAATTGCTGAACGAAAGCAAAGCAACGACTGGTTCAATGTTAAATCTTTTTGCCGTTTCAGCAGATGCAATCGCTATCTCAGCAAGTTCCTCGGGAGTTGGATCAATGTTAACAGTTGTATCTGCAAAGAAAAATGTACCCTTCTTCGTTATCATAATATAAAGTCCTGAAACCCGCGTAAATCTTTCATCCATTCTTATAATTTGAAGAGCTGGGCGAATTGTATCAGGATAGTGAGATGTCAAACCAGAAATCAATCCATCGGCATCTCCCATTCTTACCATCATCGCGCCAAAATAATTTGGCAGAGCCATAATTTTACGAGCCTCTTTCAAAGTCACACCCTTACGTTGACGCAAGCGATAATACTCATAAACATATTCATCGAATTTCGGATATTTCAACGGCTCAACAATTTTAACATCTTTCAAACTAAGTTTATTTTCCTCAATCTTTTGCTTTATCAAGCTCTCTGAACCAATTAAAATTGGCTTCGCTATCCCTTCGTCAATCAAAATTTGACTTGCCTTCAAAATTTTTACTTCCTCGCCCTCTGGGAAAACAATTCGTTTTGGATTCTTCTTAGCAATTGCAAAGATTGGTCGCATAATCTCACGCGATATACCCAGGCGAACCTCAAGTTGATGTTTATACTCTTCCCAATCCGTAATTTGAACTCTTGCAACTCCACTTTCAATTGCAGCCTTTGCAACCGCTGGAGCAACCCATGTCAAAACACGCGGATCGAACGGCTTTGGAATTATGTAACTTCTCCCAAACTCAAGTTTTTCCCCGCCGTAAGCGCGAATGACCGAGTCGGGGACATCCTGCTTTGCAAGTTGAGCAAGTGCCCTAGCTGCTGCAAGCTTCATCTCTTCATTTATCGCCTTCGCCCTAACATCAAGCGCGCCCCTGAAAATAAACGGAAAACCAAGAACATTGTTAACTTGATTCGGATAGTCCGACCGCCCAGTTGCCATTATTACATCATCGCGCGCTTCAATTGCGTCTTCATAACTTATCTCAGGGTCGGGATTTGCCATCGCGAAAACAATTGGATTATCCGCCATTGTTTTCAACATTTCCTTAGTAACAACATTACCAATTGATAAGCCAACAAATACATCAGCTCCAACAAGCGCGTCTTTCAAAGTTGCACCATCACCAAATCTTGTGGTCGCAAACTCTTCCTTGTATGGGTTCATACCTTCTTTTCTTCCCTTGTAAATGACACCTTTAGTATCGCACATAATTATGTTCTCTCTCTTAACGCCGAGAAGAACATAAAATCTTGCACATGCTATAGCAGATGCGCCCGCACCGTTGAAAACAACCACAACTTCATCAATTTTCTTTCCAGCAAGTTCAAGCGCGTTCAAAAGTGCAGCCCCACTTATGATTGCTGTCCCATGTTGATCATCGTGAAAAACCGGAATGCTCATTCTCCTCTTCAACTCCTCCTCAATATAAAAACATTCAGGTGCTTTAATATCTTCAAGATTAATTCCACCGAAAGTTGGTTCAAGAGCTGCAACTATCTCAATTATCTTGTCCGGGTCCTTTTCATTGATCTCAATATCAATCGCGTCAATATCGGCGAATTTTTTGAACAAAACCGCTTTCCCCTCCATAACAGGTTTTCCCGCAAGCGCTCCAATATCTCCAAGTCCTAAAACCGCTGTGCCATTGGAAATTACCGCAACAAAATTTCCTTTCATAGTATACTCATACGCTAAATCCGGATTCTTATATATCTCTTTGCACGGCTCAGCTACTCCAGGAGTATAAGCAAGCGAGAGGTCCCTTTGTGTTAAACACGGCTTTGAAGGTATAATTTCAAGCTTACCTTTTCGTCCACTGCTGTGGTACTCGAGGGCTTCCTCGCGACGAATTTTGACTCCCATAGTGGGTCCTCCTTTAAGGATTTGTTTTAAAGTTTTTAACTAAATAAAGGCAAGCAAGGTGCTTGTAAAAGCATATGTGGTTTTCCATAAAAACTCAAAGATTTATTTTTCGAGGTTAATTTACCAAAATTAAAGAAAACAGACAAGACCCCGCCGAATCAAGACTTTGAAAACTCGGAAAATGTTCTTTAAATTTAGATACGTCCAGAAACTTTTAAAAGTGAAAATGAGAGCCAAACTACTTATCGCCTCCTTAACATCGCTCATTATTTTAGCACTTGAAACGGCAAAAATTCCATTCCTTGAAAATTTAGATTCATCCTTCAAACAGCTGAAGTTCACACTTCGCGGACAACAACAGGTTGACACGTCAATTATCTTTCTTTATATCGATGATATCGCAATTCACACCCTTGGTGGTTACCCTTTGAAGCGAAGCTATTATGCGCTCCTTATCGATTTGCTTACCCAATTAAATGTAAAAGCAATCGCATTTGACATACTTCTATTGGATAAAAACCCAGATTATCCAGAGAGAGACAATCTTCTCATTTCAACAATAGAAAAATCAAAAAGAGTTTATCTTGGCGGAAGCTTTACAAATTTCGAAAAGTCAACTCACGATACGCTCCAACCTTCGAAAATTCTGCAGAAATTTTTAATATCCTCAAATGATAAAAAATTAAATTTCCTTAAAGGCTCAAACTTCCTTGCACCATTCGATGAATTACTTCAAAGTTGCGCAGGGCTGGGTCACCTAAACTACATCCAACGCGATTTCCCCGAAGAAATCCCATTGCTTGTTCAATTCGGGAAAAACCAATATCTGCCATCACTTTCGCTCGAACTCGCAAGAATTTATTACGAAACCCCGAAAGATTCAGTGAAGATTTTTAAAGATGAAATTCAACTTGGAAACTTTAAAATCCCCACCAAAAACGGGAAAATACAGATAAATTACAGCGGTGGAGTAGATGTTTTGAAAATGTATTCCGCTTTAGACTTTATAAAATCTTATGACGCGCTTAGATCTGGCTTTGAGCCGGAAATTAACCTTGGAGAGTTTAAAAATAAGATTGTGTTCATCGGAATTTTCAGCGATGTCCTTGGACAAACGCTCAAAAGCCCATTCCAAGATAAATTCCCCGCCACAGGGATTCACATAATGACATTAAACACCATCATCCAAAGAAAATTTATATTTGAAACCACGCCAGTTTTTAACTTTGCCCTATCTTTAATTTTTTCAATCTTAATTCTACAACTCATCTCGATGCGAAACTTTAAAAACATTTTTAGATTCGGGTTCTTCCCTATAACTGCGCTTTCACTATTCTTAGTGCTTGTCCTTTTCTCCTTCGCACTTGGAATTTCAATCCCAATTTACCCAATTCTTACCGCAATCGCATCAGCATTTCTGGGGATGCTCTATGTTTTTGAAATTGAAAGGAAGAAAATGATTGAAATCGAGAACGAGAAAAAGAAAATTGAAGAAATGATAAAAGAAAAGGAATTGGAAATAATCGAACTACAAAGGGAGATTGAAAATTTAAAGGTTGCTGAAGATAAAGCAACTGCGCTCTCAAACCTTGAGAAAACTTACAATGAGATAAAAGAATTAACTTCTAAATTTGAAGACCTATCTGAATTCACCGAACCTGAAAAAACGGAAAAGGCTGAGTTCGAAGGTATAGTTTATTCAAAGGGCGGAAAAATGGAAAAAATAATTTCAGATGTAAAGAAAGTTGCATCATCAGATGTGCCAATCCTGATAACGGGAGAAAACGGGGTTGGCAAAGAGCTAATCGCAATGGCTATACATAAATTAAGCAAAAGAAAAGATAAAAAATTCATCGCAATAAATTGTTCAGCAATACCAGAAACACTGCTTGAAAGTGAACTTTTCGGATATGAAAAAGGAGCCTTCACCGGAGCAACACAACAAAAAAGAGGGTTACTTGAAACCGCCGATGGTGGGACGATCTTCCTCGATGAAATTGCAGAAACAAGCGAATCTTTTCAGGCGAAAATTTTAAGATTCCTTCAATCTGGAGAATTTAATAGAGTCGGTGGAACTGAAACCTTAAAAGTTGACATTAGAATTATCGCTGCAACAAATCGCGATATCGAGAAAGCTATAAGAGAAGGTAAATTTAGAGAAGACCTTTATTATAGGTTAAATGTCGTCAGAATCCATATTCCACCTTTGCGCGATAGAAAGGAGGATATTCCTTTTCTCGTTGGATATTTTTTGAAAAAATTTAAAGCTGGTGATATGAAAGTTTCACACGGCGTTATGAACGCATTTTTAAATTACGAATGGCCCGGAAACGTTCGCCAACTTGAAAACGCCATAAAAAGGGCAATTATATTCGCAAAATCAGAAGATAGAAATCTAATCCAAATTAAAGATTTGCCCGAGGAAATCGCAAGAGTAGCAAGAGGAAAAGAAAATATTGAGGAAAAAATTCTAAACTTACTTAAGGCGAAAAAATTCTCGCACAGTGCAATTTCTGAAACCGCCAGTGAACTTGGTTTGAACAGAGGGACTGTAAGTGAGTATCTCCGGGGAATATGCTTTAAAAATTTATACGAGTGTGAATTTGATATCGACAAAGCATCTGTGAAAATAGCTGGAAATGACGTCGAAGCTGTTGAAAAGATAAAGAAAAAAACCCTCGAATACATCCAAAACTTCATAGAAACCATCAACCAATGCAAATCTGAAGACGAAATCAAACCACTGATTAAACTAAAATACAAAAACCTTCCAATGAGATATCATTTTTACCTTGAGGAATTCGCTTTAAAATTTCGCCGAGGCGATCTCCCCTTGGAAAAATTAAATCTAAATGATTGGAACCCCTAAACCCAGCAATTTTCAAGTAAAACCCAGCATTTTAACAGGAAATTCTACATTGAAAAACAATCAATTTTTTCTGGCATTACAGTTGTTTTATATATAAGTGTGAACGCAAAAACAAAACAAAATTTAAGGTTGTCGCCATGCTAAAAAAATTATTTCTCCTCGGCTTAATTTCGATTGCAATTATAATCAAATTATAATCAATGGATGCACAAAAGGAACAGAGCCATCAGAAACAACCGCAGTCCCAATTGAACTCAAAGCAGTAGGTGAAACATCGGGAAATATAACCTTTGCAAAAGCAGCTGGTCAAGTTGACTCAATAAAGATTGATTTCGCTATACTTGTTCTCCGATGGATTCAATTTAAACAAAATATCGACACTGTTAAAGAAGACTCCCTCTGGGATGACCACGATATGAATAGGATGCGGGAAAAGATGAGGAAAATGGATAATGACCCAACTATAAGATTTAAAGGACCCTTTTTCGTAACATTGAGAAATAATGAACCGACGCCGATTGCTGTTGATAGCCTTCCACCCGGAAATTACAATGGTATCAAATTTAAAGTTCACGCTATTGTCCCCTACGATTTACAGGTAAATCCCGCAGTTCCAGACTCGTTCCTCGGCAAGAGCATTTATGTTAAGGGTCAAATCTATCAAAATGGCGCATGGAAAGAATTCATCTTTACAACCGGAAAGGTTAACACCGAGTTCAAGATCAAAGGAGATTTCACAATTACGGAAACGGATAGAAATATCCCGTACGTACTTGTTTTCGATTTGAATTCCTGGTTCATAGAATTGAATACAGGGAGATTACTTGATCCGAATGACCCTGGAGATCAGGGTAAGATAATAAGCAACATCGTTGCTTCATTGAAAAACAAAGCGCGCGGTGGTAAGGATAGAAATAGAGATGGCAAACCAGATTGAGCGCTGAGGGCGCAGTTCACCCAGTGCAAGTCCCGGGCTATCCGGGCTTGCACTTTTTTGTTTGAAATTATAATTTGATTGTGAAAGACACAGAATAGCAGAAAATGAGAAAGGTCTTTTACATAATAATCGCCTTAGCATTGATAGGATGCGGTAAAAACTCGCTGATAATAACGCCAGAAGAAGATGAAAAACTTAATGTCGAGGTTATTTACCTTGACGAAACTGAGCCAGTTGTTGAGTTTCTTAATTCAGCACAAACTGGTCTTTTAACATCCGAGATGATGAATTCTATGGGTTTAATCGTGTTAAGCTACTCTCAGTTTGTTTCCGAATTAGGCAATAAATATGACACAACCTTAGCTTATGCACTTTTTCGCGATGCCCAATCCCCGCCAATAATTATGGGACGCTGGCGTGAAAGGAAAGGGCTTGACATTGGGGATCTTTACCTCGAAAATATAAAACTTGAAAAATCACAGAGAAAAATTAAAATTCCATCGCAACACCCAAGAGTTGACCCAAGCTACGGTGTGGAGTATAAGTTTAAAGCGACAAACTTTGAGTTCAAACACTCCGCAAAACATAAATTTAAAATTATCACTAAATCAGGTAGCGAATTTTTCTTTGAATTAGATACACCTGACAAAAAAGAGATTGACGACTTACCGAAATACGACGGTGAAAACTTAAAATTTAAATTTAAATTAAAAACTGACACCTTGACCATAGTTATAAACGTTCCCTTACCAGGTGAAGATGAGTTTACTATGAAGCCAGTCATAATGTTAAAATTTAAAAACTTGAATAGCCCCAAAGTTCAGATCGGTTCCGAAATTTTAAGGCTTATACCGGATGAATACAAGCAAAATTATCTTATATTCAGCATAGTTCAAAAATATCAAAAAAGTGTAAATGTTCCTGGCTATTCAGAAAATGCCGTCGCTTTCGTGTCATCAACACTTTATTTTAAAGTGAAGTTAAGATGAAACTGCGCCTTTTCGTTTTATTTTTTACAGCGCTCAATCTGGCCGTGACGCAAAATTTAACATCGCCACAGGCAACTGCTGTTGCTAGTTTTTCAACATTTGCAAATTCTGCTTTGTCATCGGCAGTGAATCCAGCAGGTTTGATGAGAATTTATGACTGGAATATAGGGCTAACGGGTTACTACAAAATTTATTCTGGCACTAAAATGCACTCAATCGGAATAGCAAAAAGACTTACGGAAACGCAAAGCCTCGGGTTTATTTACTCCCCAGGTTCGAGCATTGAATTTGTTTTTCCATCGATCTTGTCAATAAATATAGGGAATTCCATACTAAACGCCGAGTTTCAGCGAAAAATAACTTATTCCGCAAATTATACCCTTGCATATGCCTTACGACTTTCGAACAAAATCTCACTTGGCTCATTAATCCAATACATTTCTCAAAATCTCATTGAAACTGGCTATAAAATTCAACCAACGGATTCGCTTCCGCAAGTAAGTATAGAAACAAAACAATACAGTTCTTCCCACTTGAGTTCTAAAATCTCATTGCTTTATGAAGTCACTTCAAAAGTATCATTTGCTTTACTGCTTGAAAACTTATCACTTCGACTTAAAAAGTTCCCAGAACAATTTAGAAACTTCGAATTCGAAAATAATTTTAAAGTTAAAACCGCAGTAGGGCTGGATTTTAGAAATTTAAAATCGGGCATTGAAATCTCATCTATTGGTGAATCGCATGCCGGAATTGAAGCTCAACCGATTAAAAATTTATTTTTTAGAGGGGGGTTGTTTTCTGAGAAGGGGAAACTTAGCGGTTTCTCAACTGGGCTCGGATTTAGAAGTGGGCTCTTTCAATTTGACTTGGCTTATTTTAGAAACACATCAGATATTTGGAGGGATGGGAAGTTAACGCAAGATGAATTTTTTAAAAAACTTGTAAAAAATGCCGAGTTCGAAAAATTTGCTAAAGATGAAATCACGTTTTCAATTTCAGTTGATATGAGCAAATGGCATGAAAAAAGTTTACGAATAAAGAACCTCGCGATTAAAGATGAGGTCTTTCCGCATATGCTGAGTAACTTTGAAAAAAGAAATATAGGCTCAGTTGAGATTGAAAATATATCTAACAAAGTTTTAAATGCAAAGATTGATTTCAAGCTTTCCTACCCTGTTGAAATTGAAGCTGAGCCGAACGAATTTGAAATAAAACCAAACGAGACAAAAACGATACCAATTTCAATATCACTTGGGACAATTAATCCGGAAAACAACGAGCCAATTAAAATTAATGCTTGGCTAAATGTTAAATCGTCAAGCAACATTTCAGATGAAGTTAAAAAGTTTAAAATTCTTTTGCGCGGTCGAAACGATTGGAATGGAAATGTCGAAGAGCTGAAATTTTTCTTGAGATTTGACTCTCCAGAAATCTCTTCATTTGCCAGGAAAATAATTTGGGAACGCAAAGACACGCTCGAAAAGATAGATCCAATGTTAAGGAAATTTTATCAGGCAAAATTTATATTCGATGAACTCTCTAAGCACATAATCTATGTAAGCGATCCAAGCTTAAGCATAGATAAAGTTCAATTTCCGGAGGAAACACTGAAGCTTCGCACAGGTGATTGTGATGACCTTGCAATTTTATATGCGTCTCTACTTGGATCAATTGGGATTAAAGTGGCTTTTGTCGATGTCAAAGATTTAAGAGAAATAAACGAATCACACGTCTATATCATCTTCGACTCCGAGATAGACAAAAAATTTGTTCAGGCTATAACAAGTAACGAGAAAAAATACATTATTATAAAAAACGAAAATGGAACTGAAACCGCATGGATCCCTATTGAGACAACACTTGTTCACGAGGGATTTGATAAGGCTTGGGCAACGGGAGCTGAGCAGTTTTTCAATGACTTTGAACTCAATCTTGGACACACAAAGGGAAAAGCTAAAATCGTTTTCATTGAAAAATAAAATTAGGTGTTTAAAATGATACGTAAAACTTTAAGCCCGTTGATTTTAATACTTCTGTTTCTTTCGTCTGCACTATCAAAAGAAAATTCTGTTTACAAAGTAAAAAAATTAAACGGAACTGCGCAAGTAAGACATGGAACCAGCGAAGTATGGAAAACACTTTTAACTGGGGATACACTTCGACCGGATGATACAATTTTTTTGGACAAGAACGCGTATATTGAAATAGTGGGAAATGAGGCATTCTTTAAATCAAACGGTAGCATAGTTGTTAACATCTCCGATTTAAGGCGATTAACAAAGGAAGAACTTTTACTACAACTTGCTTTTGAAGAAATGAAATCTTCCCCAGAGGTGAAGCGAAGCAAGCCGAGCACAAGGTCAACGGGAATTTATGGGGCTGATGTTGAAAAGGAGAAAACTAAGTTAAAATCTGGCTGGGATTTAGCCAAGTTTTGGGCTAATGGTGTGAGGGCTCTTTTTGAGAATGGCTTCTATGAAACAGCAGCGATAAGGGCTAAAAATTTAATGTCAAGATTTGACGAGTTAAAAGACGACATTGAGTTGAAAATGATAATCGCTACATCACTTGAAAAACTTGAACTTTACGGAGAGGCAATCTCAGAGTTTAACAAAATAATTTTAACATCAAAAGACGCGAATTTAAATTTTAAAATTGAAAGAAAAATTCAAGAACTTAAGTCAAAACTTGCGTCTTTAAGGGAAAAACGATAAAAAACATAAAAACAGATTTAACCATGAAATTAACGCGCTGGGATAAACCACACAAACCAAATGTTGAGGAACTTAAGAGCATACTTCGTTCAGAAGGGATGACGCCTTACATTTGGATGGATGAACCGGGAACTTATTATGGTAATCACTCTCACGCTTTTGATGAGGTTCGCTGGATTGTGAGCGGTAAGATGAGATATGGCGTCAAAGATGAGGAATTTGTTCTCGGTCCTGGAGATAGACTTGATCTTCCGGCGGGGACAATTCATTGGGCGAAAGTTGAGGGAGACGAACCGGTTTTTTACTTATGCGCTTCGAAATGATCATTTTTTAAATTTTTTTGCAAAACTTTTCAAAGAATCGCGGCGAACTTTAGACGCTGCTTTGTTTTCCTTCATCACACTTTTATAAACCTCCTCACGATAAATTGATACATTGCTTGGGGCTTCGAAGCCAAGCTTTATTTGGTTTCCCGAAATTTCAAGTATGGTCACCTTTATATCATTTCGTATTATGACCGATTCCCCAACTTTTCTCGAAAGCACAAGCATTTCTAAACTCTCGTAAATTTTTCTTTATTTATCCGAATAAAAAATGAGATATTTCAAAATCAGCATTTTCAAGTATAACCTGCTTACCTAAATTTTTAACCTTATCGATTACAACTGGTGCCTTTAAATTAACGCTTATTTTTGAAATATCAGAGCTTAATGTCACTATCACGAAAAGAGCGTAAACTTTGGGATCAAACCCAGCACGAATATAATAATCTCGAACGATGAAAGAGGGTTCGAGAATCGCGAAACCAACCTCGGGTTCATCAACTGAAATTAACCAACGAAATGGTTCACAGTCCTCGTCTTGTATTATGATAAACCTTTTCAAATCTTCAAATCCTATTATCCCCTCAGGGAAATTAATTATTATCTTCTCCTCGAATTCAACTTCTCCGAATTGTGAGTTTTTTATCTTCATTTCATCTCCAAAACTTTAATTTGAAATTTTTCCAAGCACTCCACTTTGAGTTGAAACTATAACTATATCAACCCTTCTATTTTTTGCTCTGTTCTCCTCAGTATCGTTCGGTGCAATAGGTTTATACTCCGAGTGCCCAACAATTGAAATTTTCTCCGGGGGAACACCTTTGCTAATCAAATGATATGCTGTGTTTAAAGCTCTTGCAACTGAAAGGTGCCAGTTTGATGGAAATCTTACAGTATTGATCGGTTTGTTATCCGTATGTCCCTCAACTCTTATTTTATTTGGTAAAAATTTTAAAATTTCAGCAAGAGTGTCAAGAACCGCCTTTGCCTCCGGTTTTAAATCCGCGCTCCCCGATTCAAAAAGTAATCTTTCTAGAAGATGAATTGTTAAACCTTCCGTAGATGTTGTTATTATTATTTTCTTTGATTGAATGTTGGAGCTTAAAATCGCGCTGATCTGAACCTCAAGGTTTTGTTGACGTGGCAATTGAGATGAACTCGCAATCGCATCTGAACTTGATTTCGGAGGCGTTGGAGCTACAAGGATACCTTTGCCACCAGCAAGAACACCACTGCCTCCGAAAAGTTGGCTAAAAGCCGAGACCCACTGTTGATACTTGTTCAAATCAATTTGCGACATTGAATAAAGAACGACAAAAAGTCCAAGAAGAAGCGTGATAAGGTCAGCGTAAGTTATAAGCCACCTTTCAAGATTTTCGTGCTCCTCACCATGTTGCTTTTTTCTTCTTGACATATCAAATTTCTATTGCTTGTTCACTTATTGGAAACATTGAATAAAGCTTTGTTTTAATTATTGTCGGAACTTCACCGGCTTGAATCGCAAGGACACCTTCAACGATAATTTCAAGCAAAATTTTCTCCTCAGCATGGATTGATTTTAACCTATCTGAAATCGGAAGCCAAATGATATTTGCAGAGAATACACCCCAAAGCGTCGCTATAAAGGCACTTGCTATATGACGAATTAATTCATTCGGGTCGCCCCCAGCATTTGCAAGCGTTGAAATTAACCCCATAACTGTTCCAATTATCCCCATAGTCGGTGCATATCCGCCCATCTTCTGAAATACCATCGCATTTGTCATATGTCTCTCGGTTATATAATTTATCTCAATATCTGCAATCTCCCGAATTGTCTCGGGATCGGTTCCATCAATCGCAAGGCGTAATATCTTTTTCAAAAATGGATGCGATATATTGTTAACCTCTTTCTCAAGTGCAAGGATTCCGTCTTTCCTTGCTATAATTGCAAAATTCACGATCAAGTCAACTGTTTCAACTATATTAAATTTTGGCGGGAAAAGCGCAAGTTTTATAAAGCTCGGAATTCTAAAAAATATCTTCGCAGGTGAACCAATCATAGCCGTTGCAATCGTCCCACCAAAAACAATAAGCATTGCCGGAATTAAAATTAAAGCACCAAGTGTTCCCCCTTCAAGCAAAAATGAACCAAAAATTGATAACACACCAAGTATGAGTCCAACGATAGTTCCAAATTCAAAGTTTGAACTATTTTTCATCTTAGATAATCAATAATTGTTTTTTGAACTATCTTTCCGGCAATTTCGTAAGCCGATTCAAGAATTAATCTATCCCTTTGCAAATTTATTGCTTGTTGAGCTACGTCTGTATCCTGGCGAAGCGATAAAATCTCCTTTAAAATGATGTTCTGCTTCTCAATTTGCTTCTGCAAGAGCAAAAATCTATTCATTAAAGCCCCGACATTCGATGCTTGACTTGTGATAAAGTCGAAAATTTCGCCAAACCTTTGTAAAAGCAAATCATTCGGTCTTACCCTATCTCTTAAAGAATTTTTTATCTGAAGTATCAAATCGAAAACCTCCCGCCCGCCAAACAATTCTTCAACCGTGAAATTAACTTTTTCGTAAACCCCATCGTTAACCTCGAATTTTATCACACCGTTAGATAAGTCTGCGCTCAAAAAATCTGTGCTTTCATTGTAATTAAATGGCTTCACGTTTGTTTTTGTCCCATTGAATATGTATTTCCCCTTAAACTTCGTATTGGCAGAATCAAGCAATTGTTTGAACAGCTCATTCAACCTGTTAGCATATGTTTGATAATCTGGCTGTCTGGATGGATTCGAAATTTCAACAAGCAATGTCTTAATCTCCGTTAAAGTATTAATAAAATTATCAACAGCGTCCTCAGTTGCCCTCAAAAAATCAATCGCATCATTTATATTTTTTTGAAATTGCTCGTTTCCACTTATCATACTTCTCAAACTCATCACAGAATTTGCGACATACGGGTCATCCGAAACAGCGTTGATATTTCTACCCGTTGCAATTTTAAGTTGGGTTTCGTTAAACCTTTCTCTAGTTCTGTTTATGTTTTCGATTAAGTTTTTTATAACTGTTAACTCAGTAACTCTCATAATTTCACTCAATTATTTTTATCTTACCATTGAAAGAATCGCATCTAGCATCTCATTCACCGTTTGTATAACCTTTGCCGACGCTTCAAACATTCTTTGAAATTTTATCATATTAAGCATTTCCTCATCAATCGAAACCCCAGAGATTGCATCCCTTTGGGACTCGAGCTGACTTAAAATCATTCGATGCAAATTTTCATTATCAGAGCTTATTTTCAACCTTAACCCGATGTCACTTACAATCGAATTATAGAGCCCCGAAATTTTTAATTCATTTCTCAAAGATGAAATGGCAAGCGCCACCTCATTGTTTCCAACGTTTTTATCTATTGAGGCAGAAATCTTAGCAGGATCATCAAGTATGATTTTACTAACCTGAATGCTCCCAGCCCCAGCTCCAACAAAGAAGTCAATCCCCGTTGTTCCATCAATAGCATATCCGGTTTTATGAAAATCGTTCACCTTTTTAATCAAATTTTTAGCAAGCTCATCAAGTTTTTGCATTAAATCAGTGATCGACCCGTTAAATAAATTCTGAAAAGCAAAAACCTGACCTGAGTTTAACCTGACCTCACTTTCACTTTGAACAGAAATAATTTTTACCTGCCCATCGACAAATTTCAAAGCAACAGCTTGAGTGAAATTCCCATCAACCACTGTAACACCACCAATACTAACTTTAACGCTTCCATTTTGATTATAGGAAACAGCAACGTCAGCAAGATTTGAAAGGTCTTTTAATTTCTGGTTTATTTTATCGCGGATATCGTTTATCTCAGCGCCGGAATTATAAATGTTTGCCACGGTTTGATTTAACTTCCCAAGTTCATCAATTATCTGATTAATATTTTTCAATTTGGACTCAAGTTCAGCAATTATATCCCTTTTGATTCTAACTAAGCTACTGAAGATATCGTTAAATCTTTGTGCGAGGGCTCTGCCAGTTTGAATGACCGTAACCCTTACTGCCCTGTCTTCAGGATTTTTCGAGAGATCATCAAAGGAGTTGAAAAAATTTTCAAATAATTGTCCGAGTCCAACTTCACCAGGCTCATTAAACAGTGATTCAATCCGAGAGAAAAGTTCTTTCTCAACGGAGTGATTACCAAGCGAACTGAAAATTCTCCTGATCTCCCCCTCGATAAACTCATCCCGAATTTGTCTAATCCCAGCGACTTTGACGCCAGCGTTTATTATACCATGTTTTGAACTTAGCACACCAGTTGAACTTAATTCGATTTTTTGTCTTGTGTAACCTGGCGTATTTACGTTCGAAACGTTGTGGCTTGTCACATCCATCCCAGCCCTTGAAGAATTAATAGCTTTCCTCGCCGTCTCAATTATGTCAAATAAACCAGCCATTGTTATATCTTCGCGTTTATTTTATTTCCTTCGCTATAAAACTCAATCAACCTCCTCACAAATGAAAGGGAGTGCGAAATTAAATATTTATTTTCAGCGCTTAATTTTCTGATCTCTTCAATTTCTCCCTCAAGGTCAACTCTTAGCATCCTCAATTCAACATCGTTTTCAACAAGCATCTTCAAGTTGTTTTTCCCAAGATCCGAAGCAAATTTTTTCTCGAGCTCGGAAATCTCATCAAGCAACGACTCCTCTCGCCCCAGGATGTCTTTAAGTCTATCGTGATCAAACTCAACTATTGCCATTTGTTTTTCTTTAGCAATTGACCTGAACAATTTTAACTTTTCTTTAAACTCGAGAAGCAACTCCTTAACTTTACTTTTCTCCATCTGCATTTTGAATTTTACTTTTTTCAAATAACTTCAAATATTTCATCACCTTTCCAATATACTCAATCGTTTCAGGAAATGGGGGAATTCCACGATATTTTTCAACATTTTCAGGTCCAGAGTTATATCCAGCAAGAGCAAGTTTTATATCGCCGTTGAACCTATCAAGGAGATAGCGAAGATATTTAACTCCGCCATATATATTTTCGGCAGGATGCCACACATTTTTTATACCTACAAATTCGGCTGTTGAATCGACAAGTTGCATTAACCCTTTCGCTCCCCTGGAAGAAAGCGCAAAAACATTTCCCGATGATTCGACAGCAATTATTGCCTTTATCAATTCCTCAGGCACATTAAATTCTTCAGACGCTTTTCTTATCAAATCATCAAATCTTTTTATTCTATCAATCAATGACCTACCGTATCCAGTTAAAAATTTCTTTTTCTCTACGTTGTTTTGCGGTTTTAGGGAATTCGCCACATATTTGACTTCACCGTTCTCAAGTCCAGTAGTTTCATCTAAATTTCTTTCTGCGAGTTGCCTATATACCAACTCAGCAATCCCAAACTTACCACTTTTTGCGATGTGTTTCGAAAGCTCGAGATAAAAGATGCTATCAAGCACATCTCCACCAAAGCTATCTTCACTAAAAATTGAGCCATTTTCATTCGAAGAAATTTTCATCATCGATTTAAGCATCAAATTTAAGAACACAGCCTCAAAATTTTCCGAGGCTTCTTTTAACTTAGCTTTTTTCGACTCGTTTTGATTTAAACCTGCGCCGGATAACTTTTGGACGTTTTTACCATCAACTTTCATAGAACTCTCACATAATTATTAATTCAGCTTTCAAAGCCCCTGCTTCTTTAAGAGCCTGAAATATAGCGATTATATCTCTTGGTAAAACTTTTAAAGCATTTAACGCTTTTGCGATATCTTGAACTGTCGCTGCCCCTTCAATAGCTTTAACAACAGTTGTATCTTGATAAACATTTATCGTCGTCAATTGAGTAACAATTGTTTGACCCAGTGAAAATGGCGCTGGCTGTGAAATTACTGGCACTGTTTGAATTTCTATATGAATCGCCCCATGCGAAATCGCAACAGGTGAAATCGTCACATTTTCACCAACAACTATTGTCCCCGTTCTCTCATTTATTACAACCTTTGCAACACCATCTGGTTGGATTTCAATTGTCTCAATTTGCGAGATAAAATCCACAACTTTTTCAGGCGATTGGAACTCACTTGGAACTTTTATAACAACTGTAGATATATCGACAGCGAAGGCGATATTTGAATTGAATCTTAGATTTATAGCATCCGCAATTCTTTTCGCAGTTGTAAAGTCAGCCTGACGCAATACTATTTCAACTTTATCATTTATGTTGTAAAAATTTGACGGAATTGCCCTCTCTATTATAGCCCCGTTTGGAACTCGACCTGTCGTCGTGACATTTCTTCTGTATTCTGTTCCAGAAGATGTTCTAACATCAAAACCACCAATTGAAATAGGTCCCTGCGCAATAGCATAAACAACTCCATCCTGCCCTACAAGCGGTGTCATAAGCAAATTTCCACCATGAAGACTTGTAGCATCACCAATTGATGAAACAACAACATCAACCAAGGCTCCTTCTTTGGCAAATGGTGGTATGGTTGCCGTAACCATTACTGCTGCAACGTTCCTCGTCCTTAAATTTTCATCCGTTACCGTTATCCCAAATCTCTTCAACATGCTTACAACCGATTGAATTGTAAAACTCGTCCTCCTTGAATCACCCGTCCCATTTAATCCAACTACAAGTCCGTAACCTATGACTTGATAACCAGCAATGCCCTTAACATACGCAATATCTTTTATCCTCGTTCCAAATCCAAAACTTTGGAAAGTTAAAACCAACAAAATTAACACTGTTCGTTTCATCTCCAGTAAAAAATTTTGTTCTCCCAAAACTCTATTAAAACAACCAATGCAAAAGTCGCGTGATCCAACTTGGACTTTGATTTCTATAGATCATCCCTTTACCTGTAAATTCAATTTCGGCATCAGCGATATTATACGAATAAATCGTATTATCCCAGTTGACATCGCTTGGTCTAACGATACCTTTTATTTTTATTACCTGGGCATCGCCATTGACATTTACTATCCTTTTCCCCTCAATTACCAAATTACCAACCGAATCAATCCCGACAACTTTGGCGCTTAACTTCGCTTTTACTGTTCCTCGAGTTGATGTTGAACCTTGTCCTTTGAACTCATTGCTGGTCCCGATTGAAAATCCAGCCTCAGGTATAAATCCAAGCGCTCCACTTCCGGAAACCGAACCGTTTATGTTTCCACTTCTTGATGCCCCTCTTTCAGCCTTACTTTCTGCAGATGAAACTTCAACCACAATTATCGTGAGGACATCGCCAACCTTAAATGCCTTCTGATCAGAGAAGAGAGAACGCTGAGCTACATTTTGTCCACACAACCGTAGATAACTTAACACTACAAAAAGAGCAAGCACTTTAAACATTTGTGATAACCCGACTTTAATTTTCAATTTCAACTTCTACAACACCTTCACTAACAACTCTACCGTAAAACAATTTTCCGGAGTTGGGATTTAAAATTCTCACCTTCTCGCTTAATTTCCCATCCCCCTTTGCAACTCCTGTTGTTTCAATTCTGACATTTCCAATCCTTGCGATCACACGAACCATTTCGCCCGCTTTAACAAGCGGTAAATCTTCAAAATAATTTTCAAAAATAATTTCCCCCTCCCTTACTGGTTTTCTAACAGCCTTGCCTAAAATTTTTGAAACATCACACACATAACCATCCCTTAAAAAAGTTGTCTCGACCTTTTCAAACAAAAACAAATCATAAATTTTATCCCTTGAATCAATCACCACTCCATGCCTTAAATTTTTCTTAGCAATGAGAACATTTTCAAATGTCCTCACAAGAGCACTGATGAAAAACTCCTTCGCACTATCACCACGGCAAATTTGAACCTTAAATGTTTGATAGCCCCGATAATTAGAACTGCCCCTAACGATTTTAATATCATAACTTTCAATGCCTTGAACCTCCCAACCTACGCTTTTCAACTCAATTAAGTAATTAACTTCTTTGTCGGAAAACTTCCTGCTCAAATAACTGACGATTTCGCCTTTAAGCTTATCCTCAAATCCAGTGAAGAAGAGTTGAAACAAAAACATTAAAAATATTTCTACAAACGCATAAACCATTTTATCTCCTTAAATTGTTTGCCATCTGAAGCATTTCCTCAACCGTTTTGATCGTTTTTGAATTAATCTCATAAGCACGCTGTGCAATGATCATATTTACCATTTCCTCAACTATATCAACATTTGATGCCTCAAGATAACCTTGCATAAGTTCACCAAAACCTTCGGTTCCGGGTAGCCCAAAGATTGGCTGACCTGATGCCTGAGTTTCAACATAAAGATTATTCCCAATGCTTTTCAACCCTGCTGGATTAACAAATTTAACAAGCTCTATTCTCCCGACCTCGACCGGCTCGGTCTCACCAGCATTTAAAATTTCCACAATTCCATCCCTACTAATGTTCACTGCAATGGCTGTCTCTGGAATTACAATTTCAGGCTCAATCACATAGCCAGATGAATTCACAAGGCGACCATCTCTCGAAAGTTTGAATGAACCATCCCTCGTATAAGCAATTGTACCATCAGGTTTTCTAACTTGAAAGAAACCCTCGCCATTTATTGCGACATCAAAAGGATTATTTGTAAGCTGCAGATCACCCTGTCCAAAATCTCTTAAAGTTGCAACTGGTTGAACGCCCGTTCCAATTTGAATCTCCGAAGATACCCCGATGTTCCCATTTTGTGTTGATGATGAAGTTGGGGATTTTAAAATTTGATACATTAAATCCTGAAACTCCGCTCTGCTTCGTTTAAAAGAAGTTGTGTTAACATTTGCAAGGTTATGCGCAATCACATCGATGTTTATCTGCTGTGCATACATCCCAGAAGCTGCCGTCCTTAACGCCCTTTCCATCTTTTCGCTACCTTTTTTATTTTCAATTTTATTTCAAGAATTAAACTCTTAATGAAACAATCTATAAATGCCCTCCAAAAAGAATCCGCTTGACTTTCAACCTCAAGCTTATCGCTGGAAAACTTACAATAAAATTTATCTCCACTTTTGTAGCTTGTTAAATAAAGCATACAGCGCCCTTATAACTTTCCTACTTCATTTGCTTTCGAAAGCGTTTCGTCTTGATGCTGAACAGCTTTATAACACGATTCATAAATTCTGTTTGCTTCGATCATCCTCACTAATTCTTCTACCGCATTAACATTTGACTCTTCAAGAAACCCTTGATAAATTTCAAATCCATCCGTCAGCTCAATTTCACCAGCGTTTTCATCAGCGACGAAATAAACCGAAGAAACCTTCTTTAATCTCGTTAAATCATCAAACCACACAACTTTTACCCTGCCAATAAGCTTATCCCCATTGTAAATTTCGCCATCTTTAGCAATTCTTATTTCAACATTTCCTGTTTTTGAAATATCCGGTAATCTTATTTCCCCATCCGAACCAAGTAGAATATGACCGTTTGAGTTAACAATTTTACCATCGCTTGTAAGCGTAAAATTCCCATTTCTTGTATACCTTAAACCCTCTGGTGTCTGAACAGCAAAGAAACCTTTCCCGTTTATAGCAAGGTCAAGTGGATTTCCAGTTTGTTTTAAATTTCCCTGATCAAAACTTGTGTATTCCGTAATGAGAAGCCCGCTTAACTCATTGCCACCGTTTTTATTTATATCAAGGACAGCATTATCTAAAATCCTAACAAAAATGTTATCCTTCCTAAATCCTGTTGTAGCAATGTTTGCAAGATTATTCGCTATAACATCAATTTTGAGTTTATTTGGCATCATTCCAACCGCGGATGTATAAATTCCTTTTATCATATTTCCAAAGAGAGCCTTGATTTATATTTTTAAAGGTTAAAAGAAGCTGAAGCTCGCCACATCCAACTTTGTACTTTTTCGCGACTTTCTTAATATCAACTCCTTTCTCAACTTCGCTTAAAATTTTGTCATAACCGCCGTTCTTCCTAGCTTTTGATCTTATGTTTAAAAGCAATTCAACTTCCCCTTGCTCAACCCCGTATTTTTTCGCGAGTTTCAAGACCTCGCTCTCGTTAAAATTGCCCACATCATTCCCTATTTCAATGTTTCTATTTGCCCCGGATTTACTTTTCTTTTCAACCTCAAGCACGTTTACATTTCCCAAATTTTCTTCACTTAAATAATCTACAAATTTTTTATCGGCAAAAATTTCACTTTCTTTAATCCATCCCGATCGAGATTTAACTTTTCTGAAAACTCTAAAAATAAACCATAACCCACCCAACATAAAAATGGACGTAAAAACTGCCAGAAACATCGAGGAATCAAACAAGTGTAAATTTCCCATTGAGAAACCATCTTTTATTTTAGATCTCTTTCCGGATTTAGTGGCAAAATTATCGTAAAGGTAGAACCTTTACCAACTTCGCTTTCAACTTTAATTTCGCCGTTATGTTTTTTAACGATCCATCTGCTTATTGAAAGACCAAGTCCTGTTCCACGATTTCCCTTTGTTGTGAAAAACGCCTCGAAAATTTTCTCTTTTATCTCTGGTGGTATTCCCACACCTGTATCTGTAAATTTTATCACAACATTTCCCTCATCAAAAAGTGTTTCAATTATAAGTTTACCCCCATTTTGCATTGCATCTTTTGCATTTATCATCAAATTTAAAAAAACTTGTTGCAAATAGACCTTATTCCCATAAATTAAAGGCAACGCTGGATCAAGTTTTAAAACAACTTCAATATCATTGTATCTAAACTGATAGTTAACAAGCGTTAATATCTCCTGAATAGCGAAATTCACATTAACTGGCTCAAACTTGAAATCATCCGGAACTTTTCTTGAAAAGTTTAGAAGCCTTCTCGTTATCTGTGCGATCTTCTCAACCTGCTCGCGGACTATTTCAATTCTTTTAGGCAAATCACGCCCAATTTGCATAAGTTGAATATGCCCAAGCAAAATCTGAAGAGGATTATTTATCTCATGCGCAATTCCACCAGCAAGTTCACCGACAGCTGCAAGTTTCGCTGCTTGAATCATCTGTGCCTGTGTTATTTTCAACTCTTCATTCGTCTTTAAAAGGGCATTATAATTTTTTGAATTTTCAACCGCTACAGCAGTTTGATTTGCAAGAATTGATAATAGAAGCAAAATTTGATTCGTGAAATCAACCTGCTTTTTATTAGTGTGAATTAAATAAATTCCAATCCCTTCATTTCTTAACACCAACGGGACTATTACAAAATTTTTCTCCTCAAGCTCATCAAGGTATGTGTTTATATCAGGTAAAACGATGCTTCTTTTCTCTCTTAACACATAATCAACTATCCCATCATCAACGTATGTTTCCATAATTTTATCAAGATACTCACCACCGCGATCAGAAAGTTTTTTAAAACATTTTGATTCGCCATCGTAAATATAAACGTTGCAATCTATTACAGGTATCACTTGTCTTGTGAGCTCAATAAGCTCAGTCACTATATCCTCATAATTTAAAGAGGTGCTTATCTTGGTCGATAATCGCTGGATTAAAAGGATTTCATCAATGGAATCTTTAAAATCACTCGTCGTCTTTGATTTTAAATCAATTTCCCTTTTCAAAAGATCAACTGTCCTCTCAAGCGCTTTAACATAAGTTTCCCGGGATTCGATGAATTTCTCAATCTGTGGAAGAAGTTCCTCAATTATTTCAGGATCAATATATTTAAAATTTCTTCGCCTCATAATTCATCAGAAAAGATTTGGTTCTTAGCAAAGTCAGCTCGAATTTTTGCTCTGTACAGTTCAAAGAAACCATCATTCAAAAAGTTTTCATCGAGCCTCAAAATTTCAAGCACATTCTGAAAATTTTCATCGAAAGATTCATCATGACCCCCATAATCAATGTTAAAAACTCCTAACTTGGCACAAATATATTCGGCAAGATAAACAAGTGAGGGTAGAATTGAACTCTTTGGCGCTAAATGTGGTTGATGATGAAACGAGATTGCCTCAACAAGCTGATCCGGAAAATTCCACTTTTCAGCAAGCCACGAACCGATTTCGTAGTGCGTTGAATTATCAAGAAACCTTTGCTCTATTTGCTCAAAAGGAAATTCACGCCTTCTCCCAATTTGAACGATCTCTTGAAATTCTTTTTTAAAATACTGTGCTATGACCAGAATCCCGATATCATGCAAAAGTCCAGCGGTAAAAGCTTCTCCTGAAACTCTATATCCGAGGTCCTTAGCCAGATGCTTTGTCGTTATACCCACGAGAAGGGAATGTCTCCAAAACCTTTCGAGCTCAAAACCTTTATCAAGTTTATTTGCGAGTGAACTGGCAAGTGAAACACTTAAGACAATCTCCTTTAGTGTCTCAAACCCAAGAACAACAATAGCGAAATTAATTGTTGATATTTGCTTCGGGAAACCATAAAATGGGGAATTTGCAACCTTTAAAACCTTTGCTGCAAGAGCTTGATCCTGTGAAATCACCTCACCAAGTTTAGCTGCGCTTGTCTTCGGATTATCAACAAGCCGAACAACCTCAATGGCAACCGCTGGAAATGGAACAAGTTGAAGTATGTTTTGGATTTTTTTCTTTATACCGGACATATCTAAAACGCGAATTTGCTTTTCAATGACGCACGAATTTTCCTCAAAGCGCTTGAGTGCAATTGTGATATTCTAGACTCGCTTAACTTTAAAACATCTGCAATCTCCTTGAATGTAAGTTCTTCATAATAGTAAAGCACAAGGACCAAGCGCTCCTTTTCAGAAAGCTGTTTCAACTCTTCGTATATTGCTTGCTTAATCTCGTTCTCCATTAAGTTTTCTTCTGGGTTTTTGTCTTCGCTCTTAACAAATTCCCCAAGTTCGGTGTTCTCCCCAACTGCTAAGTTAAAAGATATGCTTTTCGACGCATGCTCAAGCATCGTGATTTGATTATACTCTTCCATCGTTAAACCTGCTTCGTCCGCAATAAATGAATTCCCCGCCCTATCTCCCATTTTGTTCTCAACCCTTGCTCTAGCTTTGTCTATTTGATCAATTTTATTTCTCACAGACCTCGGAAGATTATCTATTTTTCTTATCTCGTCAATTATACTCCCCCTAATTCTTGTATAAGCGTACGTTTCAAATTTAACCCCAACTGCAGGGTCAAATTTATCGATTGCATCGCTCAAACCAATCATCCCAATGTTAATAAGGTCCTCCTCCCCGAGCAATGCACCAGCATAGCTTAAACCCATCTTTTTAACAATCCCCCTCACAAAATTGATATAAAATGTCATCAACCTTTTCTTTACCTCAGGATCGCGATTTTTTTTGTAAATTTTAAAAAGGTTTTCCGGGGTTTCGTTTTGTTCCTTGGAACCTATAAACATCTCTTAATCTCTCTAAATTTTTAAACTTCAACTTTTTAAACCATTTGGGTTTGAAATTTCATCTTTACCAATCTTATCCCTTCTCAAAAAGACAAATAAATACGCCATCAAAAACATTATCAACGTCGACACGACGAACAAAACAAAAGATTTAGCAACAGCAACGATTATATCCATCCCTTGCAACCATAGAGTCACAATTGAAACGAAAAATAAAAGCAAACCTATTTGAAGTATTACGGCTCGCATAATTTCATCAACCTCCCGAAAAATGAAGTTTGTTCTTTAACTTCGTAAATAGATAAAAGACCTATCGCAATTTTATTTAAAGCAATCGAAGCTTTTGACCTTGGGAAAAGTTCAACAAACGGTTTTTGCATCATCACTGACCTCGGGACAACGTCATCCGAAGGAATTGAACCAATATAGTTTATTTTCACACCGAGAAATTTATTGGCAACAAGAGATAATCTATTTGCAATATCGGATGGGTCAATGGAATCATTGACATTGTTAACAATTAACTTTACATTTGATTTTCCAGTTTGGTAATAAACGAGTTTTATAACCGCATATGCGTCCATAATTGAAGTTGGCTCTGGCGTAACGACAAGTATATAATCATCCGAGCAACCAAGAAGTCTTATAACTTCTTCCGATACCCCAGCGGGAGCGTCAATTAGAATAAAATCAAACTTCTCCTCAAGATTTAAAATTTCATCAATAATCTGGATTAACCTTTCAGCTGAGATTTTAGGAAAATTTATAACCCCAGAATTAGCAGGTATAAGTTTAAGATTCTCCCTTATTTCAATTAAAACATCCTCAATTCCAACCTCGCCACGGATGAAATCAAGAAATCTAAACTTTGGTGCGATGCCAAGCAAAATATCTATGTTTGCAAGGTTAAGGTCCGCATCACAGATTAAAACTTTCTTATTGTTTTTGCTCAGAATTAATCCAAGGTTCAATGCTATATTTGTCTTTCCACAGCCACCTTTTCCACTTCCAATTGCGATCACACGTGCTACTCGCCTCCGCTGATTCATTCTTTCGTAAACAATACTTCTTAACCTTTCTGCTTGGTCGACAATCATAGCAAAACTTCCTTATAAATTAAATTTGCGATAACCCTTGGTTCAGCAACTGCTATATCATCAGGAACATTTTGACCAGTTGTAATATATGAGAGTGGAAGTTTTGTCCTGTAAGCTATGTTAAGAATATAACCTAAGCAAACGGCTTCGTCTACTTTTGAAAATAGCAATCTATTTGGAACTAAAACTTTAAATTTGTTGTAGACATCTATCATGTTCTTATAGCTTGATGTCGCGCTTAGAACAAGGTGAACCTCATCCGGGTCGGCACTTTTTATAAACTTAGCGAGTTCAAAGATATGCTCATTTTGTCTTTGATTTCTTCCAACTGTATCAATCAAAATTATATCTTTATCCTGATGCTTTCTCACAAGGCGTGCCATATCTTCTGGGGTATAAGCAACATCCATAGGGATGTTTGCAATATTTGCAAATGTTTGAAGCTGTTCAATTGCTGCTATTCTATATGTATCCGCTGAAATTAACGCTACTTTTGCACTTTCAAATAATCTGTAAATTGCCGCTAATTTCGCAACCGTCGTCGTTTTCCCAACCCCCGTTGGTCCAACAAACGCAAGCACAAATGTCTTTCTTCGCACCGGCTTGACCGGCTTCGAAAATCTCATCAATCCAGAAATTATTTTTATTATCTCCTCTTCGACTATCTTCTCGTTTTTCAACGCATCCCCGCTCAAGTTTGTAAGCACCGTGCGGATAATTTTATTTGCAAGATCTTCCTCAACTTCCTTCTCAATTAGATTAACAAATGCTTTCTTCAGAACAGAAGGGTATTGAATTGAACTTTTATACTTTAAATGTTCGGTTATTTTATTTAATGCTTGCTTTACCTCTTCTATTTCACTTTTTATCTCACTATAATCATATCTCTCAAATGCTCCTACATTTGCTCCCTCATTTAGATTTTTTCGTTTCGTTTCAATATCCCTTGTCATCCTTTTTAAAAGGTCAACTGTATCCATAGAAATACCTTCATCCCCATTCCCCTGTTTAAAAATTTTCTCATCCTCAACTGCACCAACAATCTCTATCATTTCTGGCTTTAGAAAACCTAAAATACCAGGCTGTTTAACCCTTCGCGTGCCAAGAATTATTGCATCCTCCCCAAGTTCACTTTTCATAATTTCAGTTGCTTCCTTTAATGTTGGCGCAACAAATTTTTTAATCTTCATTTAAAATCCCATTCCATATTTTATTTAACTTTCAACTTATACTATTTCAAAGCCTGTGCCACAAACTCATTTTTACGATTTCTTAAACTTTTTCACTTTCTAAAGCATCCAACCTTAAAAAAATGGCTAATATTGAACAGATGGCGCGGATTATTGCACAAATACTGGAAATTGTAATCCCAATCACAAAACCGACAACGGCGGATTAGTAAATTAATTGTTAGATTTACACAGCGCCTTGACCAGATTCATCATTACACTTGACTTTTATTTTTTAAATTTTTATATTTGAATTAGTGTAAAGTTGTTGGGTAAAAATAAAACTTGTTCTTAAAATCATGGATAAAATAAACACCAACGGGCAAACTTTTTTTCAGCCCGAAGAAGAGACCATTAATTTATATGAAGTTATACAAGTTCTTTACAGAGGGAAATGGCTCATAATTCTTGTATTTATTTTAGTTGTGCTTGCAGCAGCAACCTTTACATTTATACAGGACCCAATTTATGAGTCAACAGCTGTAGTTTTAATAGAAAAGGGAAAGAAGGGGTTAGGTTTGACAGAGGCATTTGATATAACTGGGCTATCGGAACAAAGAAATATTAGAAATGAGATAGAAATTCTCAAAAGTCGTTCCCTCGCTGAGGCAGTAGCTAAAAAGTTAATAGAAAGAGTTTATGTTGATCCCAATAAGGGAGATACGATCCTTGTGATTCTCCCCTCAAAAAAAGAATTGAAAGAAGGGATAAAGCCATTTGCAAAAATTGAAACGATAATTGAAAGATTTAAAGAAGATGTTAAAATTGAATCCCCACGCGACGCAGATATAATTAAAATTACGGTGCGAAGCAAAAATCCAAAGGAAGCAGCTTTAATTGCTAACACCTTTGCGGATGCCTATTATGAGAGAAACCTTATGATGAGCAGAAATGAATCAAGAAGCGTAAGAATGTTTCTTGAGGAACAACTCGCCGAAAAGAGAAAACTTTTAAACCAAGCGGAAGCCAAACTTGAAGATTATATGAAATCCGCCGGCGTAGTAGCGCTTGATGAGGAATCTAAAAAACTTATTGAGCAACTTTCAAATCTTGAATCAAAACGTGGTGAAGCTATCGTAGAAATATCATCATCTCAGAGAAAATTGAACTCATACCTTGAACAAATAAAACAAATTGAACCTGAGTTTGTAAAGATTGCAACAGAAGCACTTGACCCATATATAAAATATCTTCAGGAAGAAATAGCAAAGTTGGAGGTAACAAGAGATCAAATAATCGCACAAAACCCAAAGGTTGGGAGTCAGGAAGTTTTAAATAAAAGTTTGCGAGAGATCGATGAACAACTTGCTTCATTGAGGAAAAAACTACAAGATAAAATATCTGAATTTTTAAAAATTGGGTTCGCAAGCTCAGGAAGCCCCGGAACTCAATCATACGACCCAACTGGATTTGTTAAGGAATTAAAGCAAAAGATCCTGCTTACCGAAATTGAACTGACAGCTTATGAAGCAAAGAAAAGGGAGATTGAAAAATTAATTGAACAACTTAACAAAAAATTTGAAACAATACCGTCAAAATTAATTGACTATGCCCGCCTCGAGCGTGATAGATTAAGCAATGAAAAACTTTATCTCTTGATTGAGGAAAAATATCAAGAGGCGATGATCGCGGAGCGATCACAATTTGGATATGTCCAAATAATTGACTACGCAACCCCAGGAATAAAACCGGTGAGCCCGAAGGTTCATCTAAACTTGATATTGAGCGTTGTCCTTGGGCTTGGATTGGGTATAATGATTGTATTTGTAAGAGAATTCTTTGATAGAACAGTAAAGACACCCGAACAACTTGAAAAACGTGGTTTCACAGTTTTGTCAGCTATACCAGTTATTGAGGTTGAAGCAAAACTTGATGGCAAGCAATTAAAGAAAGACGAAGGCAGAAACATAGCAGCTCATTTGATAACCCATCTTAATCCAAAGTCACCCGTTGCGGAAGCTTACAGGGTTTTGAGGACTGGAATCCAATTTGCAAAGCTTGATAGAAAAATTAAATCAATCGTTGTCGCAAGTAGTGCGCCAAAAGAAGGGAAATCAACAACAGCGTCAAATCTTGCGATCACAATGGCTAAAGCAGATCTGAAAACCGTTCTTCTTGACACAGATTTAAGACGCCCGGTCTTACACAGGGTTTTCGGAGTTAAAAGAGAACCCGGGCTTACGGACTATCTGTTTGATAGAGCTGAACTCGATGAAATTTTTAGAAAAACAGACGTTGAAAATCTCTACCTTGTTCCGTGCGGTGTTGTCCCGCCGAATCCATCCGAACTGCTTGGTTCAGAAAAGATGAAAAAATTTATTGAATATCTTAAATCAAACTATGATTTGGTCATCTTTGATACACCGCCACTTGTTGCGGTAGCGGATGCATTGATCCTTGCAAACCAAGTTGATGGGGTCCTGCTTGTTGCCTCAGCTGGAAAAACAGAAATAGATGTGATTGATAAAGCAAGGGAGATGATCCAGAGGGTGGAAGGAAATGTGATTGGTGTTCTATTAAATAACTTTGATGCAAGCGCAACATACGGGACTTATTACAGATATTATCGTTATTACAGATATTACGACTATTACGGGGCAGATAGAGACAAGGGAGAGGGGAAAGCTTAAGGAAACGAGCTTAGCAGACATTTAATCATTAAAAATGATTACTTTAAAACGGCGGGTAATTTTTACAGTAATAGAGCTGGAAATTTTTACTTTAAAAATAAAGATTTTGGAGGTGCTGCTGAAATTATGGATTTAAATTGGTACGTTCTTCAAACCAAAACTAAACAGGAGGACCTTGTAGAATCATATTTAAATCTTGCCAACATAGAAGTTTTTAACCCTAAAGTTCAGGAAATCCGAATCATCAGGGGAAAAAGGAAAAAAGTCACCGTTCCGCTTTTCCCTTGCTATCTTTTTGCGAAATTAAATTCAAACTTATTCCATCTTGTGATTTATACTCGAGGTGTGAGGAAAATTTTGGGGGTCAACGGTAGACCGAAACCGATCAAAGAATCAATAGTAGAAGCCATAAAAGAGAGAATAAACGGAAATAACCACATTTATATTCCGGAAAATTGTGATTTAGAAGAGTATGAGTTTAGTCAAGGTGATTACATAGTTGTAGTCGATGGCCCATTGAAAGGTTTTGTCGGCATAGTTGAAAAAGTTAATACTACAAAAGCAATAGTTATGCTAATTTCTATGGATTACCAAGTTAAAGCTGAAATTCATAAATTCTTGCTTCGCAAAATTGATCCAGAGTTTTTGGAATGATTTCACAGTTTTGAGACCAAATAACAAAGTTGCGAACAAAGAAGCCCACCATAAATTCCAAATATATTTCCAGCAACAGCCATAAGAAGACCAACGGGGGCAAGTGCACTTTGATAAACCGAAGCAACAATCGGGGCTGTGACGAGACCACCAATGTTGGCTTGACTGCTTGTCGCTATTAGAAACATTGGAGCTTTTATCAATCTGCCAACAACAAATAAACAAATCGCGTGTACTGATATCCAAACAATGCCAATAAGCATGAAAACAGGTGTATCGAATATTCCTTGAATATTTGCTCTTGCGCCAACCGAAGCAAGTAAAAGATAAAGCATAAAGTTTCCAATATGCGTTGAGCCAGAGTGCTCAAGCTCCGATAATTTAGTAAAAGATAAAATAACCCCAACCAAAGTTGCAATTATAATTCCCCATGTATAGTGATTTATTGTCACGCCTATCTCAGGTAAAAGCCTCCCAACCTTTAAAGATAAAATTCCAAACACAAAAGCGATAAAAAGCATTCCAGCGAAATCAACAAACTCTAAAAATCTTTTTTTAGACTCTTTTAATTCCTGTATCTTTTTATTTAATTCCAGCAAAATTGTTTTATCAACGCGATTAAATTCATCAACCTTATCCTGATATCCCGATAGAAATATAACCACCCCCATCCATCCGTAACCAACGACAGTATCAACAACTATTAACGGTGCGAGAAGCGATTCAGGCGTTCCAATACTTTGAGCTATTGCAAGCATCGTTGCGCTTCCACCGATCCAACTCCCCGATAATGCACCAATACCTTTCCATGCATCCACCGGCAACCAATGCTTAAAAATCAACATAACTATTGGACCCCCAATAATAATACCGAAAGACCCTGTAAAAAGCATAATTATAGCTTTAAAACCAAGCTTTACCATAGCAGGTATATTTGCAGAAAGTAAAAGCAAGACAAGCGCTGAAGGTAGCAAATAAGTTCTCGCCCAAACATAAAACTCTGATTCCCTTGGTATTATACCAAGCCAAGATGAAAGCATCGGAAGGAAATAAACCCAAATAACGGGCGGGAGATACTTAAAAAACTTTGATAAAATTTTTAAACGGCTTGCTCTATAAATTGCAAAAATCAAAAAAACGAAATATCCAAAAATTTCAGTTGGGCTCGTTATCAACCTATGCTTTAAAAATTTATTTTTCGATCAATCGTTTTGCCTTGACAAATGTTTTATATCTATATTCATTGAAATTTGGAGCCTTCGGGTCGAAACTATCAACACTGACTTTCCCAGAACAGTGAATAAATTCTTTATTGCCAAGATAAATCCCGACATGTGTGATTTTTTCAGGTTTCCCATTTTCAGCTCTTTGACCAAAAAAGAGAAAATCACCCGGTTTCAAATTCTCAAAATCCTTCCCAGGGTCAATTTCAACACCAAGGCGTGCCTGTTGATCTGCATCTCGTGGAAGTTCAAAGCCATTCATCTTAAAAACAATCTTTGTAAACCCGGAACAATCAAATCCCTTAACGCTTGTGCCACCCCAAAGGTAAGGAAAGCCGATAAACTTTTTAGCGGTTTTGATTATATCATTTGCATTTAACTTTACACTCCTTCTCCATCTTTCAAAATCCTCAACCTGACTTTTCTCCACATATCCACTTCTTCCATCCGGCAAAACAACATAAAACCAATTCCCCTCGTCCCTATTAACACCGAGGACATTTCCCATCACAAGGTCGCTTACTGGAGCAGATTTCTTATCCTTTTGAGAATAAACAAAACCAAAATAATCGGTGAAAATTAATTTTCTCATCTTTTTCCATTTTTCAAACCTATCGGAATCAAAAATTTCTAAACTGCCTTCCTCGACCCATCCAAGGTAATTTTCAGGCGGTTCTGTTTGAACAAAATACCAGTATCCATGTCGTTTTAATATTTTAACACCGCTTCCCATCAAAATTTGATTGACAAGCTCAGCTTGATGCATAGGTTTACTCCTCATATTTGCAACGCTTACGGATACAACTCCGTATATTTTACCGTTAAGCTCCGGGGACGGCAAGACGACAACGCTATCGATCACATTATTAGAAATTTGCTGCAATTTCGAGATCAATTCTTCCTTTGCCTTTTTAACCGTTGTTTCACCCTTTAACACCAACCCATCTCCATGTTTATAAATTACAACTTCAAAAACATCGACCCTTTTATCCGGCACATATTTTTGCGAAATTTCATTTATTAGATTTTCATAAGCACTTTCAACCCCAACCTGTGAAAAAAGTGGCGAAGCAAAGGCGAAAAAGATTAATGCAGTTAAAATTCTTATCATAGTGCAGGTTTAAATTTTGTTTAAAAAAAACTTTTTTATTATCTTACAAACTGAATTTGGGCGGTTAGCTCAGTTGGTTTAGAGCGCCACCCTTACAAGGTGGAGGTCAGAGGTTCGAATCCTCTACCGCCCACAAGGCTAAAATTTATAACCAATTTTTCTCAAAAATTCCTTTCTTTTTTGAATATCTTCTTCACCTTCAATTCCTTTCGTTTTAACTCCATCAATTACACCAAGAATTCCGCGTCCTTGTTCCGTCTCTGCGATTATAACTTCAACCGGATTTGCAGTTGCGCAGAAGATTCTACATACTTCTGGGACCATTTTAACCGCATTTAAAATATTTATCGGATAACCATTATCCATGAAGATAATAAATGAGTGCCCCGCGGAAAGGTTTAAAGCGTTTTTCTTCGCGAGCTCAATCATAGCCTCATCATTTCCAGCCCACCTAACAAGAGCCGGTCCAGAGGATTCACAAAACGCAATCCCAAATTTTAAATGTGGTTGGGTTGTAACAATCACCTCATATAAATCTTCCACAGTTTTTATAAAGTGTGCCTGTCCAAGAATGAAATTAATATTATCTGGCTTTTCAATTTTCACGATTTTTAACTCCATAGCTTCACCCCCACGTTTGTTTTACTTTATGATTCCAAGTTGAGCCATGCTTTTAAACTTGTCACCAGCGATTATAATATGATCAAGAAGCTTTATCCCTAAAATTTCACCTGCCTGATAAATTTGTCTTGTCACTTCAACATCCATTTTGCTTGGCTCGGGATTTCCACTTGGATGATTATGCACAAGAATTATGCTCGCAGAAAGTTCGTCAATAGCTGGTTTAAATACCTCTCTTGGATGAATTATGCTTGAGTTCAAATTCCCTTCGGATACAACGATATCTTTGATGATTTTATTTGCTGTGTTAAGAAGCACGACGATTAAAATCTCCTTATTAAGATCTGCGAGTCGAGGAATGAAAATTTTAGCCACGTCTTCTGGGGATGTAATTTGCGGTTTTTCTAAAGCGGATTCAGTTTGAATTCTTCTTGAAAGTTCAAACGCAGCCGAAATCACCACAGCTTTTTTTAATCCTATACCTTTATATTTTTTCAAGTCGCCGAGGTCTTTACGCGCAAGTTCGCGCAAACTCCCCACATCAGATAAAATTTTATTCGCAAGATCTATAGCAGATACTTTCTTTGTTCCCGAACCAATTAAAATGGCAAGAAGTTCGGCATTTGAAACCGAGCGAGGTCCATACTTTATAAACTTCTCCCGTGGTCTTGTTTCTGGTGGCAAATCTTTTATCCGAAGTCTATAGCTATCATCCGCTTCATATTTCATTGCGCCACTGTCCATTGCGATATCCTTCTTATTAAATTGTCCTTAAAAACAAGGATTGAAACCGAGTTATTGACCCTATCATCGTTAAAAATTATATCACGCCCGATTCCAACCGTTTCATATTTTTTTAACGCCGTGTAAACTTCGTCAGATGTCAATTTACCTTCACTAATTATTTTTAGAAATAACCGCCCCACATCGTAGCCGTAGACCGAAAACTCATCTGGTTCTTTTTGAAATTTCTCCTTAAATAATTTCGCAAATGTTTTAAATGAGGGGCTATCAAAATTAATATATTGCCCACTTGTGAAAATGACGCCATCCGTATATCTTCTATTCATGTAAAGTTCCGCAAAATTATTCCAAACATCATTACCAAGCAATTTGACCTTAATGTCATGATAATAAATTTGTGAGGAAATTATCCCGATAAAATCAGAATTTAAAATTGGAGCAAACAAACCAACCTCGTTCAAAGAAATCTCTTCAAGTGGAACTTTAAGGGATTCGACTTTCATAAGCAAATTTCTGAAATGAGGGCGAAGATCGGTTTCATCGGGATTGTAAAATTGTATCGCGAGTACATTTGCCGAATTTCTCTTAACCTCATCGACAAAAGCATCGATAAAGGGTTTTATCGCCTTATCATTAGGAGCTAAAACAAGGAAATTTTTTAATCCAAGGGCAAAGATCGCAAACTGTGCTAACGCTCTCGAACGAACTGAATAATTTGAATTAAACTGAAAAATATAACGGCTTAATTTAGCTAAATCATCCGACATCGCCGTTGGAGAAACTATCGGTATCCCTACTTGATCCGCAAATCTTGCGCAAAGTTCAACATCTTCACTATAAACAGGACCAATCACGCCCAAAATGTCAGGATAATTTTTGAAACTTAGCAATTTTTGATCAACATCCTTACTTGTATAATACTTAACTTCAACGCCAACCTTTGGATTTGAACTCAAATTATGCTCATCAATCGCCACTTCTATGCCATTTAAAATTGACTCACTCAAACCTTGACCCTTTGGAAGCAAAACCCCAATTTTAACCTTAGGGCGGACAAGAAGCCGATCAAGGTAATTTATCTGATACATCAACCTATCATAAAATTCCGTCCCCTTGAAATATATAAGTTGCTCCGAAACATATTTCTTCGAATTTTCAATCCTTCCAGACGAGACAAGGTTATTTGAAATTCTCATTACGATTAAATATCTCACCTCTGGGGTTAACTCAAGTTTTTCTATTTCATTGAGCTTATCAAGAGAAAGCGAATCAATTATAACTGAGGCAATTTCGATATATTTTGATTTTTCATGCTTTGATTTTGAAATCGCCTGGTCGAGTTTAAGTATAGCCTCCTTAAAGTTACCAGATTTAGCGTAGATCAAGCCGAGTGTGTAAAAAGCATCATCGATATAATCACTTTTTGGGAATTCATCGATAAATCTCTTTAAAAGTTCCCCCGCATCATCATATTTGTTAAGATAACAAAGTGATTTTGACGCCATAATATAGCTCGCCGTCGTGCGATGGTTCAGTCCAAGCGAGATGACGGAATCAAAGTTTAAATAAGCATTTAAAAAATATCTAAAACCAGCCGAATCACCTTGAACGAGGTGAGAATTTAAACCAAGCTTAAAGAAATCAAGACCCGATTTAAAAAGTGAATCAGCAACTGGATTATAAATTTTCTCAGTCTGTCCTAAAAGCGTAAAACTGACAAAAACTAAAAGCAAAACCACGCGCAAGGATTTAACCATCTCTTAAAAACTTTAGTTTTTCGTCTATTTTAAATTTAGCATTTGGATCAATCCTCATCGCTTCACCAAAGAATTTATTCGCCTCCTCATCTCTACCGCGATATTTGTAAATTAATCCCAAATTTATAAATGAATCAACGAGATTTTTGTCAAGCCAAATAGCACGGTTAAAATATCGTTCAGCTTCCTCAATTTCTCCAAGCTCAAGTGAAATCTCACCACATATTTCCCACAGTTCTGCTTTATTAGGTTCAAGGTCAATTGCGGTTTCAATAGCTTTTTTAGCCTCGCTAAGGTTCCCGAGATTCCAATATGAAATCGCAAGTAAATGATAAAGGGTATAGTTATAAGGTTCCTTCTTTATGCCCCGTTGCAAGTAATCAACTGCTTCTTCATAACTGCCACGTTTTATAAGTATCTCCCCAAGTGATTCAAATATTTTAGGAAACCCAGGATCAAGTCTTAAAACTTTCTTGAACTCTGCTTCCGCTTCAAGATAATCGCCCTTATAATAATATGCAAGCCCAAGATTATGGTGAACAATTGGATAATCAAGATACGAAAGCGGTGTGTAAAATTTTATCGCTTCATCATATCTTTTTGACTTAAGACATATATTACCAAGCATAAAAAGGACTTCCTCATTATTTGGGTCGATTTCATACGCTTTTCTTAACAATTTTTCAGCGCTATTTCCCTTGCCAAGTTTTATATAAATAAAAGCAAGCTCAGTGTATGCATCAACGAAGCTTGGGTGTTCATTTATAAGTCTATGATAAATCTGCATTGAGTGTAAAAATTTACCTGAGTCAAAATATTTTCTCGCCTTCTCAATCGCTTTTTTTACATTTACATTGGACATTTTTCTATTCCCATTCAATTGTTGCTGGTGGTTTTGTAGTTATATCGTAAACAACTCTGTTGACCCCATTAACTTCATTCACAATCCTTGTTGAAATCCTCTCAAGCACATCATAAGGTAATTTTACCCAATCGGCTGTCATTCCATCCTGACTGGATACAACTCTTAAAGCCACAACATATTCATAGCTTCTTTCATCCCCCATAACTCCAACAGAGCGCACTGGTAAAAGCACAGCAAATGCCTGCCAAATCTCATCATAAAGATTTGCCTTCTTTATCTCTTCAATTAAAATTTCATCTGCGCTTCTCAAAATCTCAAGTTTTTCAGGCGTGACCTCACCAATCACTCTAACAGCAAGCCCCGGTCCTGGAAATGGATGTCGATTTAATATATCATCGCTAAGCCCAAGCGCTTTCCCAATTCGCCTCACTTCATCCTTGAAAAGTTCTCTAAACGGTTCTATCAATTTAAATTTCATCTTTTCAGGAAGCCCTCCAACATTGTGATGTGTTTTTATCCTTGACGAAGGTCCTTTATAAGAAGTAGATTCAATAACATCAGGATATAAAGTCCCCTGAGCAAGAAACTCAACGCCTTCAAACTTCTCCGCTTCTTGTTCAAAAACTTCAATAAACGTATGTCCGATAATTTTTCTTTTTTCCTCCGGATCAATTACACCATGCAACCTTTTAAGAAAAATTTCGCCAGCATCAATATAATGAACTTTAATTCCAAGCCGTTTAAACATTTCAACAACTTCTTTACCCTCATTTCTTCGCATCAAACCGGTGTCGATATAAATTGCGATTAAGTTATCACCTACAGCCTTATTAAGCAAAACAGCCAACACCGTTGAATCAACCCCACCGCTTACAGCACATATAACTTTTTTATCTTTGACTGTTTCTCTTATTTCTTTTATCTCATTTTCAATGAAAAATTCTGCGTTCCACCCACCTTGGCATTGACAAATTTTATAGACGAAATTTTTTAATATCTCAAAACCTTTTTCAGTATGCGCAACTTCAGGATGAAATTGAACACCATAAATTTTCTTTTCTTTGTTTCTTATCACGCAAACTGGAGAATTTTCCGTTCGAGCGATAACTTCAAATTCCGGCGGTGCCTTCACAAGCGCATCTCCATGGCTCATCCAAACAGTTATCTCCGAATTTAAACCGAAGAAAAGGTCATCACCTTTTTCTATCTTTAGAATTGCTTTACCATATTCTCTTTTTGCAAACCTATCAACTTCACCTCCAAGCTTATAGGCAATCAATTGAAGACCATAGCAAATTCCAAGCGTTGGAATTCCAAGTTGAAACAATTTTAAATCAACTTGTGGGGAGTCATTTTCATAAACGCTTGCTGGACCGCCAGACAAAATTATCCCTTTAGGTTTCATTCGCGCAATCTCATCGACAGGAAGATTAAAGGGATGGATTTCAGAATATACACCTGCTTCTCTTATTCTCCTTGCTATGAGCTGTGTATACTGGGAACCGAAATCAAGTATGAGGATAAATTCATTAGGTCGCATTAATGTTCGAATTCGTGAGTTTTAGTTTAATATAAAAAAAATTTTAAAATTTGCACAAGAATTTTTTCCTGCGCCATTTTTCTATTAAATTTTTAACAAACTTCGCAAATTCAAAACAAAACAGAAACAAGCGATGCAATATCGTATTCTCGGCAGAACAGGTCTTCAAGTATCTGAGATTGGATTTGGAAGTTGGGGAATCGGAGGGGGAATGTGGGCGGATTCGAACGATGAAGAATCAATAAAAGCCCTCCATAGAGCAATTGAACTTGGTGTTAACTTCATCGATACCGCGCTTGTTTACGGAGATGGACATAGTGAAAGGTTGATTGGAAAAGTTTTAAAAGAAACAAGAGAAAACGTTTACATTGCGACTAAAATACCACCTAAAAATATGGTTTGGCCAGCTTTGAAAGGAACCCCTCTCAGAGAAGTTTTCCCCTATGAACATATCATAAAATCAACTGAACAAAGTTTAAAAAACCTTGGCGTAGATACAATTGATATTCAACAATTTCACGTTTGGAACGACGAATGGGCAAGAATGGATGAATGGTGGGAAGCGATACAAAAATTGAAAGAGGAAGGGAAAATAAGATTTTTCGGCATCTCGATAAATGACCACGAGCCGTGGAATGCAATTGAGCTTATAAAAACAGGTAGGGTCGACACTGTTCAAGTAATTTACAATATTTTTGATCAATCACCGGAAGATGAACTTTTCCCAATCTGTATGCAGTACAATATCGGCGTGATTGTAAGAGTTCCATTTGACGAAGGAAGTCTAACGGGGAAAATAACACCCGAAACTATATTTCCGGATAAAGATTGGCGAAATAGGTATTTCAGAGATGATAGAAAACAGCAAGTATGGGAAAGGGTGAAAAAACTTGAAAAACTTCTTGGGAACGAGGCAAAAACATTAAGTGAAATGGCTTTAAGATTTTGCCTAAGCCACGAAGCAGTTTCAACCGTCATCCCTGGAATGAGAAAAGTCCAACATGTTGAGGAAAATGTGAAAGTTTCGGACGGAAGAAAACTTTCCCCAAAAATGTTGTTAGAATTAAGAAAACATAGATGGGTAAGAAATTTCTATCGATGAAACCAAAATTAAAAAGCCCCCTTTAAAGGGGGCTTTAAAAAAATTATGCAAATTGTTCAAACAACTTCTTCAACCTTTCCTTCTTGACTGATTCGTCAATCGTGCCATCAAATTTAGATATGATCTTTTGAAGATTATCTTCAAACGTCGGTCGCTCCTCGCGATAAAATATCCCAGTGTAAATTTTGTCCTGAGACATCGCAAACTCAAACGCCTTTAACTTATTTGTCAAGTCATGCTCAGGTGGAATTTCAACAACCCTCTCTCGGACAAAATCAAACGTAACTTCCATATTGAAAGTTGGGCATGGAGATAGAACATGAATTGCTGCAAATCCCCTATGCTTCGTTGCTTCGATAATTAGTTGGGTTAACTGCTTAGTGTTTGAAGAGAATCCGCGAGCGACGAAAGTAGCACCATAGGCAAGAAGAAGCATAACTGGATTAATCGGCATTTCAAGGGCACCGTAAGGCGTCGTTGTGGTTGTCATCGTCAAGGTTGAAGTTGGGGAAACTTGACCTTTGGTTAAACCGTAAATCGCGTTATCAAGAATTATGTAAACAATATCTGGGTTCCTCCTTGCTATGTGCGGAATATGTCCACCTCCAATAGCAAAGCCATCCCCATCCCCACCAACAACGAAAACTTCCAGCTCTGGATTTGCAATTTTCACGCCAAGCGCAACCGGTAAAGCTCTTCCGTGGACCGTATGAAGATTATAACCTCTTACAAAGTGAGGGAATCTACTTGAGCAACCGATCCCTGAAACAATGCTTAACTTATGCGTTGGAATTTTTAACTCTCCAAGTGCCCTTATAAAGGCTGCAAGCACTCCATAATCACCACAGCCCGGACACCATGTTGGTTTAACCTCGCTTTTATATTCAACCTTCGCCTGCTTTATTTTCTCTATTGCTTCGCTCATCTTGATACCTCTATTATTTTATTGTAAATTTCTTCAGCTGTGAAAGGAATGCCACCATAATTGTTAACTTTTATCGGATTGTAATCGATAAATGTTCTCAATATATTTGCAAATTGACCATGATAATTTTGCTCCACGACTATAACTTTATCATGGCTTTGGATAATTTCTTTAACCTTCCTCCTCGGCAAAGGATTTAAAATTCTGGGATGATAATGGCTGACCTTTATTCCGTCCATCTTTGCTTTTGCAATTGCTTCTCTTATTGCTCCATAAGTTGAACCCCAAGAAATAACCAGTATCTTCGCCCCATCAACTTTATAGTAATCACTATAATCGTTCTCAAGCACTTGAGTTAATGTCTCAAGCTTTCTAAATCTTTTCTTTTGCATCTCGGTATGAACTTTCGGGGTATAATTCGGATTCCCGCGCTCATTATGTTCAAGCCCCGGGGCTATATACTCAAAACCTGGATGTCCAGGTATTGCTATTGGAGCAAGACCAGTTTCAGTTATTTTATAACGAAGATACGAATTATTTTGATTATCGTAATCCGGTTCAACTCGATTCACAATTTCTATTGAATCAACATTTGGCTTTGGGATAGCTTCCGTTTGATAAGCTAGAACTTGATCTGAAAGTATTATCACGGGCATTTGATATTCTTCAGCAAGATTAAAGGCTCTAATCGTCTCATAGAAACAATCGCTGACATTTGCTGGTGCGACAACAATTCTCGGGGCTTCACCCGGTCCTCCAAATACAGCATGATAAAGGTCTGTTTGTTCAGTCTTGCTAGGCATACCAGTTGAAGGTCCTGCACGCTGAACATCAACTATTACAACGGGCAATTCAGCCATTGAAGCGTATGTTATAAGCTCGGTCATTAAAGCAAGTCCCGGGCCAGAGGTTGGCGTTATAACTTTAGCGCCCGCATACGAAGCGCCGACACATGTTGCAAGAGCAGATATTTCATCCTCATTTTGAATCACCTTACCACCAAACCTTGGAAGATATCTTGCTAAAAACTCTAAAACTGGGGAAGCCGGCGTAATCGGATAGCCAACCGCAACGCTACAACCCACTGCTATTGCCCCAAAACCAATTGCCTGATTTCCCGAAAGGATTATCCTATCCTCCTTTTCTCTCGGTTCCGAAAGACGAAACTTGCTTAACTCGTCAAGATATTTATTTGCATATTCAATTCCGCTTCTAAAGGCTGTCAAGTTCTGCTCAAGAATTTTTTCGCCCTTGCGTTTGAATTTATCAATGATTTGATACTCAGATTTTTCCGGCGGAATTCCAAGCACAGCCGTTAAAAATCCAGTTGCAACCATATTTTTAGCAAGGTGTGTACCAGCTGACATTGCAAGCTCTTTTAGCGGTACCTCATACTTTTCCTTTGTAAAGTTTTCAGGTGGCTTACATTCCGCTGGATCGTAAAATAAAACGCCATCATCCGCAAGGGCAGAAGCATAGTTATCAAACGCCTCTTGATTAAAAGCCATCAAAATGTTTAGTTTGTCTCCAATTGAATAAATATCATCTGGACTTACCCTAAATTGATACATTGCAAGCCCACCCTTGATCTCAGCAGGAAAAGTTCTAAATGTAAAAACACGATATGACGACCTTGCTGCAGAATAAGTTAATATCTCCCCAGCGCTCATCACTCCTTCTCCACCTTCACCGCCAATTCTTACTACAACATCGTTTAATTTACCGTTAAGTGGCATTTTTCTTTTAAGGTTCTTTTGTTTTTAAGAAAATTTAGATAAAAATGGGAAAATCTTCATAATATAAGCCGAGACAAGTCCGAGTGAATTCGTAAAAATTAAAATTCCAAGCAAAATCAAAATGACACCACTTACGATTTCAACAACGTTTAGATGCTTTCTTATCTTCGAAAACCATTTGAAAAATAGATTAACACTTAAACTTGTCATTATGAATGGAATTCCCAGCCCAAGCGAATAAACTGAAAGCAACAAGATTCCTTGTTTAACTGTTTCTTGTTGTGAAGCGATCACAAGGATTGTCGCAAGCACTGGACCAATGCATGGGGTCCATCCAAACGCGAAAGCAAAACCAATAATGAAAGCCCCGATTAACCCAAGCGGTTTACCTTGAGTTTTCAACTTCGCCTCATAATTCAAAAATCTTATCTTAAAAATCCCAGTCATATGCAAACCAAACAAAACTATTATAACCCCAGCGATCTTTGAAATCACATTCATATTATCTGATAAAAACTTACCAACGGCAGTTGCAGAAGCACCAAGCGAAACAAAAACAATGGAAAAACCAAGCACAAAAAATACCGAGCTCAGAAAAGTTTTGAATAAAAACTTTCTTGCGCTTTCAGAATCTCTTAACTCCTCAAATGAAAGTCCCGAAATAAATGAAATATATCCCGGCACAAGGGGAAGAACACAAGGGGAGAGAAAAGATAGAACCCCAAATAAAAACGCTGTAAATAAACCGACACTTTCCATTTTCTATACCAATAAAGTTTTTAAGATAAAAAACCCGACCTTAAAAGGTCGGGCTCGTAAAATTAGCTACTCCCTTCTTCAGCCTGAACGACACTTAGATTAATTTTAACACTAATCTCAGGATGAAGTTTTATTGGAATTTCATACTTCCCAAGCGCTTTTATCGGCTCCTCAAGCAAAACTTTTCTTCTATCGATCTCAAAGCCAAGTTTTTTAAGTTCATCCGCAATCATCTGAGCAGTCACAGAACCAAATAAACGTTCATTTTCTCCAGCCCTCATCGGGATTGTAAGCTCAACCTTTGCAAGTTCTTCAGCTAATTTTTGAGCCGATAATTTTTCTCTCTCAATCTTGAACGCTTTTTGTTTCTTTTCAGTTTCGACCTTCTTTATATTCCCAGGCGTAGCTGGAAGAGCTATCCCACGTGGGATTAAAAAGTTCCTTGCGTAGCCATCTTTCACCTCAACTATATCTCCAAATTTCCCAAGATTTTCAAAATTCTGACGCAATATAACCTTCATCTTATTCTTTCTCCGTTTTAAATTTTGTTCGCAATCACTTTACTGCCTCAGCAACAAATGGAAGCAAAGCAAGATGCCTAGCTCGCTTAATAGCTCTGGTCAACTGACGTTGATGCATCGCGCAATTTCCACTCACCCTGCGTGGAATTATCTTACCCTGCTCAGTTAAAAATTTCCCAAGCTTTTTCTCGTCCTTATAATCGATGTATATCTCCCCAGCTTCACAAAATCTGCATATCTTTTTCTTTCTTAAACGCAATACCTTTTCTTCATTTTCAACCATGACACCTCAAGTTAAAATTTATTTTTGTTTAAATTTTTGGCTCTTCATTTGAAAGATATTTATTCAAAGCGTCCGACTGCTGGCTTTGAGAAGAAGACTGTGATTGTTCGCCAGTGTTTCCCGCGGTAGACGCTCTCCTATCAAGGAATTGAATTCTCCTTGCTTTGATCTCGACAACAGTTCTTGTCCTCCCATCAGCCGTTTTAAGATTTCGGCTCTGTAGTTCACCTTCAACAAGAACAGCGCTTGATTTTCTTAGCCTACCCCTGCAAGATTCAGCAAGTTTGTTCCATGCAACAACACCAACAAAGCAGACATCTTCCTTCCATTGTCTCTTGCTGTCGCGGAATCTGCGGTTTGATGCAATGGTAAAATTAACAACCGGTGTTCCTCTCATTGTTTGCCGAAACACCGGATCTTTCGTTAAATTTCCAACTATGACAACGCTATTTAATTCGGGCATTTTGAATTCTTTTGCCATAAATCGTTCCCTCCATCATTTAAGTTTTTAACATATTTTAAAAACAGGAAAAATTTATTCTCCTTCGTCTTCTTCAAAACTTTCCTCTTCTGATTGTGCAACAGATTCAACATTGCTAAGCCCAAGATGTTCAATTGTAATCCTTCCGCGTCTTTTCTCTTGCTCTTTCGCCTTCAAAGCCTTTTTAGTGACAACAACCGTAAGATACCTCATTATATTTTCATCAAGCTGAAAAGCCCGTTCAAGTTCACTTACTATCGTCGGTGGGGCAAAATATTCAAAATAAACATAGAAAGCACTGTTTTTCTTATTTATCGGATACGCAAGCCTTCTTCTCCCCCACCTTTCCATTAAAATTATTTCACCACCGCGATCCTTAATGAAGTTTTCGTATTTCTTGATTATTTGCTCAATTATCGGATCATCAAGCGAAGCATTGATTAAGAACGTTGTCTCATACCATCTTCGTGATAGCATATTTTGTGGAATTTTCCTCGCCATTAAATTAACCTCCATTTGGTCTTTTATTTTTAAAAAATTTTCGGACCCGGGTAACATTGCCCGGATCATGGAGTTTTACCTCCAGCTACTACTTTTCTATTAAATTTATTCATCGCCCTTAAAATTCCATCACTGATAAAACAAAGCGTCGCCTCGACAGCCCGATCGATCATATTATTTAATTTTTCAATTTCATCCGCCTCAAATTTTGAAAGAACAAAGTCGACCATATTTTTCATCTTTTCTGGATTTCCTATGCCACACCTCAACCTTGGAAACTCAATCGTCTTCAAATGGTAAATTATTGAATAAAGTCCGTTGTGTCCCCCATCGCTTCCTTTCTGCCTAATCCTTATCATCCCTAATGGCAAATTCAGATCATCGCATATAACAAAAGTATCTTTAAAATCAATTTTGAATCGCTCAACCACGTCCTTTACCGCTATTCCACTATTATTCATATACGTAAATGGCTTAACAAGTGAAATCTTTTTATCTTTATACTTCCCAAAACCAATCACATACTCGCCTTTCCCAGGTTTAAAATCGATCCCGAGATTTTTTGCAATCGCGTCAACCACCATAAACCCAACGTTATGCCTTGTCATTTCATACTCACTCCCAGGGTTTCCAAGTCCAAATATAGCAATCATATATTTTATCCCAAAGAGCCACTTTTACTCTGATTCAGGTTTAGATTGTGCAGAAGGCTGTGCCTCTTCCTCTGCAGGTTTTGCCTCAGCTGCTATCTCAACACCTCTCGGTGGCACAATTGCAACAACAACCGCAAGCTCATTTTCGAGAATCTTAACGCCCGGCACATTTAAATCACGAACATGGATTGAATCCCCAATATCAAGATTGCTTACATCAACTTCAATATGCTCAGGAATCGCGTCGCTTGAACACTCAACCTCAACTGTATGAAGTAGGTGCTCAATAATTCCACCTTTCTCAACCCCGGGAGATTTGCCAACAAGCACTATTGGCACCTCAAGTGTGATTTTTGCACCAGCCTTTAAGCCGTAAAGATCAAAATGAATTGGTTTATCAGTTACAGGGTCGAACTCAACATCCTTTAAAATGCATTGAAACTCTTTGCCATCCTCAAGTTTTAATTTAACTATATGCGCTTCCGTTGTATAAATCAAGTTTTTTAATTCAGATTCCTTCACCGCTATCGGCAAAGGCTCGTCGCCAGGGGCATAATAAACCCCCGGAACTTTGCCCATCATTCTCAAACGATTGGAAACGCTTTTACCGGTCTTTCTCAGCTCCGCATTCAGAACTATTTCGGTCATACCTAAAATTCCTTAGTTTTCGATTTCAAATAAAACACTCAATGATTCATTGCAATGAATTCTTTTTATCGCTTCCGCAAAAATCTTTGCGACAGAGCGAACCTCGATCTTTGGAGATTCTCTTTTGAGCGGGACTGTATCCGTCACAAGGATTTTTTCAACTGGGGCATTTTCTATTTGATCAGTTGCGTCGCCAGATAAAATTGGATGTGTGCAAGCACCGTAAACTTTTTTTGCCCCACGTTCAAGCAAAGCATATAACGCGTTTATAAATGTCCCAGCGGTGTCAATTATATCATCAACTATTACAATTGTTTTCCCCCTCACTTCACCGACAACATTCGTAACCACCGATTCATTAGCCTGTGGTCTTCTTTTATCAATCAGGATTAGCTCTGCATTTAATCTTTTCGCGTAACCACGAGCAAACTTCACACCTCCAATATCAGGTGCAACAACAGCAAAATCCTCATTAACCATTTCCCTTATCGCAGGGACAAGGACAACGGCGGAATAAAGATGATCAAACGGGATGTCAAAAAAACCTTGAATCTGAGGAGCATGCAAATCCATAGTTAAAACCCTATCTGCACCTGCAATAGTTATTAAGTTTGCAACAAGTTTCGATGTTATTGGAACTCGTGGTTGGTCTTTCCTATCCTGCCTTGCATAACCAAAATAAGGTATAACTGCGGTAATCCTACGCGCAGAGGCTCTCTTTGCAGCATCAATCATTATCAAAAGTTCCATCAAATTGTCTGATGGTGGGAAGGTTGACTGGATAATAAATACATCATTGCCACGAATATTCTCAAGATATTTAACCCAAATCTCGCCATCTTTAAAATTTCGTATCTCACATTGACCAAGCGGTTCTCCTATTTCCTCAGCTATTTTTTCAGCAAGTCCTCTGCTCGCCCTACCAGAGAAAATCTTAAGCTGACTCATTCACTCTATTTGTTACTTTTTCATCGCTCATCAAATCAATCCTAAAGATAAAAAAAACTTGCAAATTAACCAAACATAAAAAATCCTAGCTGGGGCGGGAGGATTCGAACCTCCGAATGGCGGCTCCAAAGACCGCTGCCTTACCGCTTGGCGACGCCCCAGAAAGAACCACACCAAGGCAGTAATAAATATAATAAGGAAAAAGTAATTTTTCAAATGCAACCGCTTGAAAAAACAAGCCCAAACTCCTTCTTGCCCTTTAAAAATTTATTTGCTATCTTTCAGAAGACAAAACAAACTTAAAATCACCATGCTTAGATATGCCTTGATCTTGATAATCTTAAACTTTTCTTTCTTAATCGCCGGTGGAAACTCAACTTATGAATTTCTGCGACTTGATGTAAGTCCCAGAGCTTCTGCTCTCGGTGGAAACTTCATCGCTATAGCTGATGATCCAACTCTTTTGTTTTATAACCCAGCAGGTTTATCCACGCTAAAAAATCAATATGTAAGCGTGGGCTTTTTCAAACATCTTCTTGACATAAACCTTGGTTACGGTGTTTATACTTTGAACTTAAAAAATTTGGGAAACATCGGAATTGGATTTATCTACATAAACTACGGCAACTTTAACCAGATGGATCGCTACGGAAATCAACTCGGCTCCTTTTCAGCTGGTGAAATCGCAATCATTGCTGGAATTTCAAGGGAATATGAAAAGTTAAAATACGGTGTGAATTCAAAACTAATTTACTCATCAATCGCTGGAGCTCGCTCAATCGCCGTCGCTATTGACATAGGTGGGATATATACCTTTGAAGAGAAAAACCTGAATATCTCACTTACATTGAACAACATCGGAACTCAACTTGATAGCTACATCTCACTTAAGGAAAGCCTCCCCTTTGAAATTAAATTCGCTATTTCCAAAAAACTCGAACATCTACCACTTCTCCTCAACATCGGTTTAAACAAAATAAACGAGCCGACGCAAAAAATTCAGGATAAAATTAAAAATTTTACAATCGGTGGAGAATTCAACATTTCAGAAAATATTGATTTCAGGCTCGGATACAACAACGAAAAAAGAAGAGAGATGAAAATTACACCTACGCTCGATTTAACCGGCTTCTCATTCGGAATTGGATTAAAAACCCAAAACTATAGATTTGACTACGCCTTAATATCGCTTGGGCGAATTGCTTCATTGCATCAGATAGGCTTAACCATCAAAATTTAACTTATGTAATTTTTTACATCAATTATTTCTCCCGGAATTGTAAATAAACTTCCCCCGAGATGATGTATCGTCTTTGCCTCCTCAAGGCTTACATTCAGGTAATCTTCAAACAATTTTGCCTCAACGACTGCCCTTAGGACTTTCCCAATAATTAAATTATGATCTCCCGCAGGATAAATATTTTCAACTTTGCATTCAATGTTTGCAATGCATTCTTTTATCAGCGGAGCCGATATAAATTTCGCCTTTTCCCTTGTTAATTTCGTTCTTTCAAACTTATCCACATCTCTGCCCGAATTTTTCCCGCAAAAATAGACCTCCCTTAAAATTTTAAGTGTCGGAAGATTAATCCCAAATTCTCTGCTCTCTTCAATCAACTTGTAAATAAATCTTTCTGGTGCGATTGCGACAGCAACAAGTGCTGGCTCCTTGCTCACTGGAACATTCCAAGCAACGGGTGTGACATTATCTCTTTCACCGGATTTAGCAGTTATTAAAACCACACCACCGATGTTTAACAGGCGATTTGCTTTATCAAGCGGGATTTCTCTTTTCATAACTTGTTAAAGGTTTTATTTTAAAATGTGCATTTATTCTATCTCTTCAAATGGTAATTTTGGTTCAACCATTATGACTTCCTCACGTTCGACGACAACACTTCCTTCGGGCGCTCCTTTTGGCTTCCTCACATATTTTCGCTTTGTGACCACAACAGGGACGAGGGGAGAAGTTCTCGCCTCGCTAAAATATGCAGCAATGCTACCTGCTTGCTCAATTGCCTTTTTGCTTGGTTGTTTTTTACCCGTTTTTAGAACTACATGTGCACCACGAACACCGCGAGCATGAAACCACATATCTTCTTTATCTGCAAATTTCAAAGTTAACAAATCATTGCTTTTCGCATCCTTCCCAACCCATACTTCAAAACCGCCATCAACAATAAATCTCCTGAATTTACTGCCAATTTTTTCAGCAGTTTTGTCTCTTATAATCCCAAACATTTTAAGGTCAGCCAAGTTATTCTCCTTGAATTTTTTCAAGCTCTCAAAATTATCAGATTTGTCAACCTCATCGATCAATCGTTTCAATTTTTCTATGTTAACTTCCAATCTTTCTAATCTTTCCTTCGCAATTTTAAGCGATGCCTTCGTCCTTTTTGCTTTCTCAAAATATCTTTCTGCATTTTCAATCGGCGATAATGATGGATCAAGCTTAATTTTTATCTTTTCGCCAGATTCGGAAAATATATTCAAAAGTTCAACCTCTTCCATCCCTTTATGTAGAACATTTAAATTCGCCATCAATAGCGAGCCGTAAGTTTCATACATTTCCCCTCTCTGATTCACTGCGATTTCCTCTTTAATTTTTTCCGCCGTTCGCTCCGACTTATTCAGCAAATGCTTAAGTTTATCCAAAATCGATTTTTTCTCGTCATAGAAGCTTTTATTTATTTTTGCCCCGATGATGAATTTTCTTACCGCTTCATTAACATCCTCGAATTCAACTTTTCTAAGATTTAAATGGGTTAATTCAATTATTGAAAAATGCTTTGGAAAATTTCCATCGTAATAAATTCGTGGCACTGGATTGTTAAGCTCTTTATCAACTTCACCCAAACAAATCCAAATTTTTTCAACATCGCTCCCACCACTTCTATGTAGGATTTCTTTTGCCATTAGCATATCAATTGTATTAACTGTCATAACAAGTCGTCGCACAGGGTCTTCAACTTTCGAACTTTTCCATGCTTTAGCAAAAAGCTCAAAGTCGTTTATCATAGATTTATAATTTGATTCACCCTTTTCAATCTCAATTTTTCTCCCTATGTTTTCCTTCGGGTTTTTAAACGACGAGATTATTTCGTTCTCGCTGGTGGTGATAAAAAAATTAACTTTGCCAGTAAAAAATTGAAATAAAAGTTTTCTCCCCGATGAAAGCCAAATTTCTATTATTCTGTCCGCCCCGTGAATTCCAGAGTTAATTATCCTATCGTTCCAAATTTCCGCGAAAATATCAAGTGAATTTTTTCTCGCCCTTTCAAACTTTGGGCGCAAAAACATATAGCCCTGTCCAGTTGCATTAAGTTCGATCGTAAAAAGTTCATCCCTCTTCCCCAAAACCATATGAAGTGTGTCCTTTTCTTGGGTGAACGCTTCGACTATAGCGGAGCCATCAAGGTTGGGTTTAATTTCCCGAATTAAAGCTTTCAATGTATGATAGTTTGTGATCACGCGCCAAACTTGCCACTTTCGTGTCTAAAATTATGACATTCCAGAGAACAATGGTATTTAAAATTTATTAAAAATTTTGAAGGATTTAAAAATTTTTCTTGGCACGATATTTGCACATTATTTTAAATGAAGACGCACCTCGAAGAGCACCTAAAAGAGCACCTTGAAATCGGCACCTTAAAATGATTTTCCGTTCTTTAGATTTTTAACGCCCGCCGTAGCACCTCCGTTGGCGATTGGGTGACCCTCCTAAAGGGCGCCCGATCGCTTTTTTATTTTGATTATAACTTTCATACCCGATTTTGTCTTGCGAAATTTTACCTCATCTGCAAAAGCTTTCATAATGAAAACCCCACGTCCAGAATCTTTTAACAAATTCTCATCAATTGTCGGATCAGGAATTGCCTCGGGTATAAATCCCTCCCCCTCGTCCTGTATCTCTATCGTAAAAAATTTTTTAAAAACTTTAAATTTAACCCTTACCTTTTTATCTGGATCGCGTTTATTACCGTGAACCATTGCATTTATGAACGCCTCGCTCGAAGTGAGATAAATCCTATGGTAATCATCATCAAAAATTCTATATCTTCTTCTCAAACTATTAAAAAATCTCTCAAACTTTTTCAACGAAGAATCTTCGGATGGAAACTCTTTGAGCTCAACCTTCGCTTTTTGAGGTCTAATCTTTTTCATAAATTAATTGTTAGGTTTAAGTTCAAATTGGGCAGATTATTTACTTTTTCCCCAAAACTTAACTTCTCGACCCACCCTTCAAAACTTAATTTAAATCCGCTACCTTCGAACTCAACTCTGGATGTAGGACCAGTTGCTGTTACCCTTGAATCTAAAACTTTGTCAAGTCCGACAAATTTATATGTCTTTTGCTCAAAGAACCGATAACCCACAGAAAATCTTGTCGCCCTATTTAACGAATAGTTTAACCTGAAGCTGTATTCGCCTACACTTATAAAAAGAGCTGGCTTTTCTTTAAACTCTTTCCATTTTAATCTTCCGCTTTCTGAAAAGGTCAATTGAAAGTTGCCTTCAAAGTTTAATTTCCCAAAGATCGGGAATAAAATTGAATCATTTAAATAAAACTGTCTAAAGACATAACTTTTAACAGTTGATGCAATGCTTTCAAAGTCATAAACGATATAATTTGCAAGCACAGAAAAACTCGCTTTATTTCTCACATCTTCGCTTTCAAAAACAACTGTAGGTGCAAGTCTCAATATTCTATTCCAATTATTGTTGATGCTTCTCGTCGAAAAAATATAGACTAAATGTTGATTGTTTAAATCAAGGGGGAGTTCAATTTGAATTTCGTTTGAAAGTTTCGCCCTTAAAAAAATTCTGAAAATTTGCAAAAGCTCATCTCTATCGTCGTCGTTCAAACTGCTCGGCGTGTCATATCTGAAGAGCGAAACATAAAACATTCCTCCCAAAGTTAATCTCTCTGAAAAATCAAAAGAGATAGCACCGTTTGCAATTCTTCTTAAACTTTTATTGTTTTTCTGTTCCTCGTTTTGCTTTATTCTAAAAAACACACTTTCAGTTATTAGCTCGTGCCTTTGTGGTGTATGAATTTCATCTCGTTCGGAATAATTTATTCCGAATCTCAATTTTAATCGCCTTGTTTCATAAGACAAATCAACCCCCGTGCTGAGGTTAAATTCCCTAATCTTTGAGTCGTAAAGTGAACTCGTTTTATGTCGAATTCGCTTGTCTATATTTCTACCACTGATCATAAGGTTAACATTAAATGTAAAATTATTTGATAACGGGTAACCCAAAATCGTAAGTCCAGATATCGTTTTTTCATCTCTGCCTTCAAGGTTAAAATTAACATTATAAATCTTCTGCAAGCTTGAGTCGGCATAAAAATAAAAATCGCGTTTTATGCGCTTTACGAGAAACTCAACCTTGCTTTCAACTTCCGGTGCAAACTTTCTCCAAAGCGCTAAATTTAGTGCGGATACAATATTTTTTCTGGAGGTTATGAAATCCTCGGAATAATTCAAACTTGTCTTTAAATGATAGTTTGAGATTAACAATTCTGCGGTATCTGAAGAAACTTTATAAGCCCAACCCTTATCTTTTTGCCCCATTTGGTTGTCAATTTTATATCCACCTAAAAAAGAAAAACCAAATTTTTCAAATGGATAAAATTTCACACCAGTTAAAATTTCATTAGTTGATGCCTTGCTGAGTCCCGAAAGCTTATCATCAGCAAATGAAACGGAATTAATAACAAAGACAGTTTTAAATCGTCTGTTTATGCTTTTGTAAAGTTTAAATCTAAAATCATTATCATCGCGAACGAAAACTCTATCGGTTTTCACCACCATTTCGGAAAATCTTTCATAAATGTAAAGGTCAAATGAATTCTTAGATGTGGAAAAATTTAGAAACCCATTCCAATAAAAGTTTGACAATTCACGTGCAATTCTGAACTCTAACGAATTTTGCGCCATCAAAGATATGGTGGAAGCAAAGATTATTATTTTAAGATAAAACCCGTTCAACTATAGTTATCGTACCTCTCTTTGTGTCAATTTTTATCTTTGCCCCGATCGGGAGAGTTATCTTCCGCGGTATATGCCCATAACTTAAATTTGAGATAACAGGGACCTTTAGATTCCCAAAATAATCTTGAAAAATTTGTTCAAGCGTCAAACTTTTCTCGGGTTCCTTAGGGACGCAATCGGTAAATTGACCAAGGATACATCCATTGATTTTGTTAAGTATACCAGCGTTTTTTAACTGTGCGAGGTATCTGTCAATTCGATATGGCTCTTCACCTATATCCTCAATTACAAGTATTGAATCATTAAAATTTGGCTGAAATTTCGTTCCAACTGTTGAAGCGAGCAAAGATAAATTGCCACCTAATAAAGTCCCCATAGCCTTCCCTTGTTTTAAAACAGATATCTCTGCCCCGTCAGGATTTTTTACTTCAATTTCCCTCGACTTCGAGGTTAAAATCATCCAGAAAAATTCCTCAGAATAAGCGTCAAAATTTGAATAAATATCAACAGCAAGCATTGGACCAGAAAAAGTTATCAAGCCAACTTTTTTGAAAATTGCAAGTTGAAGGGCTGTAATATCGCTATATCCGACAAAAATTTTGGGATTTCTCTTTATTACCCCATAGTCTATTTTATCAAGTATCCTTGGGGTTCCATATCCGCCTCTTACACAAATTATTGCCCGAACTTGCGGGTCTGCAAACATTTCGTTTAAATCTTTCGCTCTCTCATCATCGCTTGCTGAAAGATAGCCGAGCCGTTTATAAATATATCTGCCCAACTTAACCCTATAGCCTAAACCTTCAAGATATGCTACCCCTTTTTCAATTCTGGAAAAATCATCGGGGGAACTTGCTGGGGATACAATTCCTATGACATCTCCCCTTCTTAAAGCTGGTGGTTTTAACTTTCTCACATTTTTTCCAAGGTTTGTTTCAAAAATCACTTATCTATTTTATTATCTTGTGGCAAAGATATAACTTCAATTTTCACAAGTGTTGTTCCATCGTTTAAAAATCCAAGTTGTTTTGCTGCTTCATATGAGACATCAATTATTCTATTCTTTTTGAACGGACCTCTATCATTTATCCGAACAATTACACTTTTATTATTTGCAAGGTTTGTGACCTTTACAAGTGTTCCAAGCGGAAGCGAGGGATGAGCTGCTGTCAGAGCGTTCATATCATAAATCTCGCCACTGGATGTTGATCTCCCATGAAACTCCGCGCCGTAGTATGAGGCAACCCCAATTTGAACTTTTTCGGAATTTTTAAACGTGGTGTCTTGTGTTGTATAACGAACTGCACTTGCACATGAATCGAGCAAAAACGTAAATATAAAAGCGCAAATCTTCAACATCCTCATAAATACTTCTCCATATTTTTTCGCTTAAGATAATTTACAACATTTCTCACATCTTGAGCTCTATCGCGCTTGCAAATTAAAATTGCGTCTTCGGTAGTTACAACTATTAGGTCTTCGACCCCGATCATTGCGATAAGAGTTTTATTCCCTTCAATAAGGCAATTTTTAACATCCATCAGGATAACATTTTCTTGATTTGAAGAGATATAATTTCCGTTTTCATCCTTTGGGGCAAGATTATAAACTTCTTCCCAACTTCCAACATCGCTCCAACCAAAATTTGCTTTTATGACATAAGCACGACTTGTTTTCTCCATAACTCCATAATCAATTGAAATTGCCCTCATTCTTCTATAAGATTGATCGAGTACCTCTTTAAAATCATCCCTTCCAATTGCTTCATCAATTTTCATAAGTTCCTCATAAATATCAGGCAAGTGCGTTTTAATTTCATCAAGAATCACATCAACCCTCCATATAAACATTCCGCTATTCCAAAGAAAATCCCCGCTTTTCAGAAAATTCTTTGCTGTTTCAACATCTGGTTTCTCAGCAAATGTTTTCACTCTATAAACCTCCCCTCCCAATATTTCGCTTTCTTCATCTTCAATAAATTGGATATAACCATATCCAGTTGATGGATATGTCGGTTGAATTCCCACGGTTACAAGCCCACCCGTTTTGTAGGCGGTTTCAATTCCAATTTTCAATGTGTGAAGAAATTTTTCTTGATCCGTTATCAAATGGTCTGAAGGTAGAACGACCATTACAGCATCGGGTTGTTGCCTTCGTATATATAGGCTCGCAAGCCCAATACATGGAGCGGTGTTTTTAGAAAGTGGCTCAAGGATTATATTTTTAGGCGGAAATTCGGGCAAAACCTGAACGAGTTCGGCAGTTTGGCTTTTGTTTGAAACAATGAATATGTTTTCCTCGGGGATAAGCTGATTAATTCTGTCTATCGTTTGCTCGATGAGGGATTTTGAAGATAGTATATTCAAAAATTGTTTCGGTTTTTTAGCCCTGCTTTTAGGCCAAAATCTTGACCCCACTCCGCCTGCCATTATAACTGCGAATGTTTTTGACATAATTTCACCGTTTTTGTTTTTAATCTCTAATATAAACTCTTGGAACTCTTGCAGAAACATTACAGCAAATTTCATAAGGTATTGTGTTAAGCAATTTAGCGATGTCCCACGCAGTCAAATTTTCACTCCCGAATAAAATTACATCATCTCCAACCTCTATCTCTGTGTTTAAGCCCACATCAACCATGATTTGGTCCATCGTCACAGTCCCAACAACAGGAAAAAGTTTGCCCTTTATCTCAACTTTTCCGAGATTCGTAAGCGAGCGTCTATATCCATCCGCATATCCAATTGGTATTGTAGCGATCTTCGTTTTTTCCTTTGCGACAAATCGTCGCCCATAACTTATGCTTGTCCCGGGTTCGATTTCCTTAATGAATGCGATTTTTGACTTCAGGGTCATAACTGGTTTAAGTTCAATTTTGTTTAAAACCTCAAGCGACGGGTGATACCCGTAAAGCATAATCCCAGGTCTAACCATGTCAAGATATGTTTCTGGCATATCAAGTATCGCGCCTGAATTTGCACAATGTTTTAAAGGTATATTGACTCCCGCAGATTGAAGCTCTTTTATCAGTTCTGTAAACCTCTCGAGCTGAAGGTAAGCAAAAGACTTATCTTTTTCATCAGAGGTAGCAAAATGCGTGTAAATCCCTTCAATGTAAAGGTTTTCAAACTCATAATAAATCTTTTTGACAGATTCAAAGGCATCTTTATAATTTATCCCAACTCTACCCATCCCCGTATCAATTTTAATGTGGCATTTTATCTTCTTCCCAAACTTCTCAGCTAAGGAATTAAATTTACTGGCTTCTTCAAGTGAAGTAATTGCTGGCGTCAGTTCATATTTAAAAAAAAGTTCAAGTTGATGTTCAAACGCTGGTGTAAAGACAAGAATTGGGGCATAAATTCCGTTTTCTCTCAGTTCAACGCCTTCTTCAGGTATGGCAACCCCAAGATAATCAGCGCCAAGCGAAACAGCTAATTTTGATATCTCAACAGCACCATGACCATAGGCATTCGCTTTAACGACCGCCATTATTTTAGTTTTACCCCCGATGAGCTTTTTAACTTGATTGAGATTAAACTCAAACGCAGAAAGATTAATTTCTGCTCTTGTTGGTCTGCCCAATTTCATCCAAATCTAATTTGGCTTTTTGAATTCAGGTAAAAATATAGATGGAACTATTTAAATTTTCAAATAAAAAACCCCAAGCAAAAGCTTGGGGCTGGGGATTAAATCCGCGGTGAGGAGGTGCTTTAATTAGAGCAATTTGAAATTTATCTATCGTTCTTTAAAATTTTGTAGATCTTTTCAGCGACTTTGCTAATAATATCATCGGAGTTATAAAAGCCAAGTTCAACTTTTTTCCTAACGCTTTCAATTTTTTCAACTCTCTTCAACTCGCAAAGCTCTTTTGCTTGACTCGAAATTTCAATTTTATCTTTTTTTGACTCTGTCCTTTGTGCTTTTTTCCCACCGTTTTCCTCCTGTGGGAATATTTTACCGCTTATTTCATTTATTCGCATCATTTACCTCAAATAATTTAAAATTTTCCTACGTTCAACCAGCCTGTTTAATTCCTCGGATATTTTTTTCATCTTCTCCCTTATATTATCGGTATTTTCAGCGTCAATCTTTAATACTTTATCAAGAATAACTTTGATTTCAGATTGAATTTGCTGGAATCCCACGGTTTCACTATTTATCTTTTTGAGCTCATTCAGAAATTCAAAAATTTCCTCAATCCTCTGTTCGCGCCTTGAAAGGTAGTCAGGCAAAGTCGCCAATTCTTCTTTAAGGATCATCTCACGAATTAAAAGTGTCAAATCCAAAATCTCTCTGAGTTTATCGAAAATTAGTTGAACGAGTTGAGTATTTGAGTTAAACCTTCTCATTTATTATCAATCCAAGCAACTCACTTATTCTTTTTGAAATCTTCAGGAGTTCCTCCGGCGGTATCTGGCGAATTATTTCATTTGTTTCGACGTCGACGATTCTCAAAATGGTTTTCTTCGTCTCCTTGTCAATTTCAAAAGCGATCTTTGTATTGAAAATTTGAATAAACTGATTCAATTCCCCTATCACGCTTTCAATTTCTTCAATCGACAGGTCATCTTCCCCTTTATTCGCAATCTCCCCACCAGTTGTAATTCTTTCCTCGTTTAATTCTAACTTATTTTGCTGAACCGGTTGAGTCGTTAATATGTTTTTTACCTCTTGAATCATATTACAAGAACTTGAGTTAATTGTTGAATCATTGCTTGTTGTCTCACAAAGGCATTGTAAAGGGAAAGTAGCTGTGCAAATTGTCTTCGCAGACTTTCCGCTCTTTGGTCTATTAGACCATTTAACGATTTTATCTTTTCGTCAATATATCTGGTCTGCTCTTTCTCAAAATTAACCCTTTGATCAATCATTCCACCGATTTGAACAAATGGATTTATAAAATCCCTCAACCTAACGGCAATCCCATCTAATGAATTGAAAAGAGCCTCAACCTGCGAAATATCTGTAGAAATTAACCTATCAAGTTTTGTGGCATCTGAAATTGTGAGAGTTCCATCTGAATTTACTTTTATTCCGATGTCACTTAAAAAATTCAAGGTTCCTGAAGAAACTGTTCCGCTTACCTTAAGTCGTAAATCCGTTTTTAATCTGGCAAGCATATGATCACCACTGAGAATGGAACGAGCTCCATCTGTTGTAGTTCTGGTTTTATCGTTTATAAATTTTACCAAATCGTTATATGCTTTAACGAATGAATCAATAGATTCCCTAACCTTTGCCGAATCGATTTTAACTGCAACTGAAATTGGCGTATCGTTAGCATTTTGAACCTGCTTAATCTCGATTGTAAGTCCAGGGATTATATCATTTATTCTGTTTGAGCCACGGGTTATGCTAATCCCGTTAACTACAATTTTAGCATCCAGTAGATTCACATCGCTGTAAAGGTAGCCACCATTTACATCCGTTGAAGAACTACGCGTTGAGATTACATTTGCTCCAAGCCCAATGCTTTCAAGCAAATTTCCAGAAACATCAGATAAAAAAATGGCATACTGACTTCCCGTATTTTTGCTTTTGACCACAAGCCGGGTGCTTGAGTTTGTGTCGCGTATAACTGTCGCATTTACATCAGAAACCTTGGAATTAATACCGGATGCGATTTTACTTAAAATCATCTCGTTCGTATCTCCTGAGGAAATTGTAATATTCACATCAGTTGATACGTCATTGACAATAATTCTAATTGTCTTTGTTCCTTCGCCTACAGCTGTTAAAATTTCTATCCCATTGTTTGAAAACCTTGATGAAAGAACGGAGTCTTCTTTTGCAAGTTGTTGGACAAAAATTGTGTGTGTTGATTGTGTCGCATAAGGTTCGGCAACGACGGACAAAACTGAGGGATTTGAAACGTCAGCTGTTTTTACTTGAAACTTTGAATTTACCCCGGGCAATGACAAATCTTTCACGATAGTTAAAAGGGAATTCAACTTTGTCTTTAAATCTTGAAAAATTGAAATTTTTGTTTGAATCAAATTTTTCCGCATTTCAACTGGTTTAACAAGTTTACTGCCTTCGGATTGTTTAAACATTTGAACCAGCTGAGTAAGCGCATCGGTTGGATTTATTGAATTATTTGTGTTAAAATAAAATGACATCGTTTCCCCTATTTCCTTTTTTACTTCAAGTTAAAAGCTTTTGCCCAAGCATCGCGAAGTTCCTTTAAAATTTCAACTGCGTTGTTAAAATTCCCTCGCCTTATCTCATACTGACAATAGTGATAAAGTTTAAATAAACTCAGTGAGATTTCTTTATAGTCAAAGTTAAGCGAGGCGATGAGCTCGGTTATCGCTTTATTTGCCCTTTCCGAGTCTTTCTTTTTGCAGCTTACAATTGCAACATCGTAAATTTTCAAAATAAGTTCTACAGGTGAAAGGTTTAGAATTTCATTCTCTATGTAATTATTTTTCTCTGGCATTTTTAGCTCAGATATTTAATGTTAAATAGAACGGGGGTTGCCTTGGCAACCCCCGAATTCACTCATCATCTGGCGTCATCAATTATCTGAATAGCGCGAGCACCCCTTGTGGAGATGCGTTCGCTTGAGCGAGCTGTGCAGTTGCGGTCTGCTGAAGTATCATAAGTTTAGCGACCTCAACTTGCTCTTTCGCAATGTCGGCGTCGAATATTCTGCTTGCAGCTGCTTCTGTATTCGTCATTGATACAACTAAATTCGCCTCCTTGACATCAAGACGGTTGATCAAAGAGCCAACATACTGCAATTGCTGGGTCACCGTTCTGATTGCGTTGTCAACAGTTGTAATAAATGAACTTGTTAAATCGGTTGTTGCAACGACCGTTGCTGGCGAAGCCACTATAAGCGACCTGTCAACAACTATAGTAAATGAAACAGTAAGCGTATCCCCGGCGTCACTTCCAACTTGAAAAGCTCTTCCACTACTCCATGCACCACCACCTGCTGAATCTTGAAGCAATTGCATTCCATTGAACTTCGTTTGCCTTACAATGTCATCAATTTCGGCAAGGTAATCATTAATCTGAGTTGCGATCGCTTGCAGTTCATCATCGCTTAAGCCACCGTTCACAGCTCTTGTTGCTTGCTCTTTAATTGAAACAAGCAAATCATTAATTTTTTGCAATCCACCTTCAGCGATTGAAAGGACATTTTTAGCGTCGCCGACATTATTTATTGCCTGAGCAAGCCCACGGCTTCTTGCCTGCAATTTTTTAGCAATCGTGTACCCTGATGGGTCATCGGCGACCGAGTTAATCTTCTTACCCGTGGCAAGACGGAGTTGATGAACGCCAAGCTCGCGATTGATGTCATTAAGGGCATTATAGGCGTTCATCGCTGCAATGTTAGTGTTGATGCGTGTTCCCTGTGAGAATGCCATAGCTAATAACCTCCTTGTTTTTGTTTGTTTTACATTTACCGGGACATCCATGTCCCGATGTTTTCACATTTATTTATCGGGTATTCCCCCGAATTACTTTAATCCATAACTAAAGAAGACAAAATTTATTCCGATAATTTTTTAAAAAACAAAAAAGATAAGTTTTGCAATGCCCAAACTTTCACTTTGTATGATTGTCAAAAACGAGGAAAAATTTCTCGCTGGGTGCCTTGAAAGCGTAAAAAACATCGTCGATGAAATAATAATTGTCGACACGGGATCAACGGATAAAACAATCGAAATTGCTAATTCTTACAATGCAAAAGTTATCTCTCTTGAATGGAAAAATGATTTCTCACAGGCGCGGAATGAATCAATAAAACATGCAACGGGTGATTGGATTTTCATTCTTGATGCAGATGAAAGGTTGGACCCGGGACAAGAGACAAAAATTAAAAAATACCTAAGGTTAAATTTTGAAGGCTTCTATGTTAGAATAATCAGCGCAGATAAAAACGGAAAGCTCTATGCCACTGAATATCCAAGATTATTTAGAAAAATGGAGGGTATAAAGTTTGAAAGAAAAATTCACGAGCAGATTTCTCCTTCAATTTTAAAAATCGGAGGCAAACTTGTTAAAACAGACATCACAATCACGCACCTTGGATATGGTCTTGACAATGAAACTATGCGAAAAAAATATGAAAGGAATTTGCAAATTTTACTTGAAGAACTTGAAGAAAACCCAGATGATGCATACGCTTGTTATCACATTGGAACAACGAAAATTTTAATGGGGGAGCAAGAAGAAGGAATTGAATACCTTAAAAAAGCCATTTTAATTCCGCCTGAAAAATCAAACATAAACGACTCACTTCGCGCATTGATATACAATATTTTTGGAAATTATGAATTTCAAAGGGGTAATTTCTCTCAAGCTCTTAACCAGTTCACCGAATCCATAAAACTTGCACCATTTCAAGTAAGCTCATACTATAATATCGGGCTTGTGTATCTGAAAGATTCAAACTTTATCCTTGCCAAAAACTCTTTTGAAAAGGCGCTAAAAAATCTCCATCACATTTTAAAGGGGAAACCTTCTGATCTCACCATTGAAACTTTCATTGAGCCGGAAGATATTTACCTAAAATTGGCGATATGCTATTTTAAACTCGGGAACCTACGCAAATTAAATGAAACCTTGATCAAAATCTTGCCGAACGAAAAATTTTACGAAGCATTTTTAATGTCTCTTGTTGAAGAATATAGAAAGGGGGACAAAAACGCGATACAAATTATAAAACGCATCTCAAACTTAAAGCCTTCATTTTTAGTTTTCAAAATTTTATCAGGGATTTATCAGATTGAAGGCGAACTTGAAAAGGCTGTTGAAAATTTAAGAGATGCGCTTAAATTTAAAGATGATGATGAGATACGCTATAACCTTGGAACCTGTCTAATTGGGTTGAGAAGGTTTGGTGAGTCAATCGAGGTTTTAGAGGATTTCCTAAGTCGACAAAATTCCCAATTTTTTGAAAATGCCCTCAAAGTTCTGGCGCTCTCATATATCGGTGAAGGTAACTTCCACAATGCTCTCAATTGTTATAAACTTATACTTGAACGAAATCCCACAGATGAAACTACAAAATTGAAGATAGATTCAATTACTCAAAGGCTTGTTAACTTG